>JAUHXY010000084.1 GCA_030426785.1 bacterium | reverse complement strand
AGGTGACCGAGTTGAATTCGAGCCTCAAATCCCGTGCGTTGGTGCTGGTTCTGAGCGACATGCACGACTGGGAAGCGGTGGCGGCCCTCAAGCTCATGGGCCAAGTGCACGACGTGGTCGTCATCCAAACGCAAGACCCAGCCGAGGTCTCTATGCCAGGCACAGGGTTCTTGCGCGCCCAAGAAGCCGAATCGGGCGTCGATTTCACGACCCACGGCCGCCGGCAATGGAACGATCCCGTGCGCGTGCAACGGGACCTGCGCCGCGCTGGGGTGGACCACTTGTTGTTGCGCACCGACCAGCCGGTCGCCAGAAAGGTTCGACACTTCTTCGCCTCCCGGGGTTTGTTGGGGGCTGGCAAACGATGATCACCACTTGCATGCTTCTCTTGCCGCTTTGGAGCGGTGCTGTTGCGTTGCCCGAGTCGATCGGGCCTGCTCCTGTCCCTGCGGTGCAAGAGGAAGGGACCGATCCGGCTTCTCCCGCCATTCGGATGCACCTGGAGGAGACCACGGTCGGGATGCGCGTGCGCATGCGCGACGTGATCTTGCCGGGTCCCAAGCTGCGCGCGAAAGCGGTGCTCGATCCCGGCAAAGCCGACGCGGTGCTGCGGGTGTTGAGCGCGAAGCCCCACGGGACGGCCTATCGCTACGACCTCGAGGTCATGCCCTTCGTTCCGGGCGTTTTGGATTTGCACTCGTTGTTGGAGCGCGAAAACGGCGCGCCGCTGGGTGACTTGCCGTCCATGACCGTGCGCGTGTCCGAAGTCTTAGCGCCCGGCCGGTTGCTGCCCAACGACGTGGAGCCTGGGGATCCGGGGCGCTTCGGCGGTTACTACAACCTGATGATCTTCGCGGGGATCCTGTGGGCGATCGGGTTGTTCTTTTTGCTGTACTTGGGGGTCCGCAAGACTCGCTTGGAGGCTGCGGCGGCGGCCCAAGGGGGCCCGACTTTGGCGCAACGACTGCAACCCCTGGTTGAGTCGGCGCAGCAGGGACGCCTGAGCGACGAGGAACGCGCCGGCCTCGAACGTTTGCTCTTCGCGTTTTGGCGCGAGAAAAAGGGCCTGCAAGGCCAACGCATCGCACAAGCGATGGAAACCCTGCGCGAAGATGAAGACGCTGGGCCCCTGTTGCGGCAACTGGAGCGCTGGTTGCACAGTCCCGATCGCGCGGAACAAAACGTGGATGTTCGAGCCCTGCTGCGCCCGTACGAAGACGTGGCCGACGCGGAGGCGGCCGCCTTGGCCGAGGCGGCCAAACATCCGTCCCCTCCAGCCCTCGGGAGCGCCTAAGCCGTGATCGCCGCCCTGCACTTCGGTTATCCCCTGCGCCTGATCGGGCTCGCCATTCCCTTGGTGATCTTGGTTTGGGTTTGGACCCGTAAGGGACGCCGGGTGGCGCTGCCCTTCGACGGTGCGGGCGTGCAGCGCGGAACGTGGTTGCGTTCCACCATTCAGGTGGCGGAGACCCTGCCCGCCCTGAGTTTGGCGGTGGCGGTGATCCTGCTCGCGGGGCCGCAGAAACTGGATGCGCCCAAGACCAAGCGGTCATTGACGAACATTCAATTCTGCATCGATATCTCGGGTTCGATGACGGCGGAATTCGGCGACGGGTCGCGTTACGACGCCGCCATGAAGTCCATTAACCAGTTCCTGGACTATCGCAAGGGAGATGCCTTTGCGTTGACGTTTTTCGGGAACAATGTGCTGCATTGGGTGCCGCTGACCCAGGACACGTCCGCGTTCCGCTGCGCTCCGCCATTCATGGATCCGGTGGACTCGAACTTGCCCAATTGGTTCAACGGCACGTCCATCGGCAAGGCCCTGCGCGCTTGTCGCGAGGTGCTAGTTTCGCGCGAAGAGGGCGATCGGATGATCATCTTGATCTCTGATGGATACTCCTCGGATTTAAGCGGAGGCCAAGACATGGAGGTGGCGAAGCTTCTGCGGGAGAGCGGCATCACCATGTACGGGATTCACGTGGCCGATGGGGAAGTGCCCGGCACCGTGGTCAACATCGCGGTCGAAACCGATGGAGACTTCTTTGCCGCCGACGACCCCGTAGCCCTCGATACGATCTTCCAGCGCATCGATGAGATGGAGCCCGCCAAACTCGAAAAGGTGGCCGCGGAGTACATCGACGACTTCGAGCCCTGGTGTTGGCTCGGCGGCATCCTGTTGGCCCTGCACGCGCTCTTCCAGTTCTTCTTGAGGTTCACCCCATGGTAAGGCCTTGGTGGTTGGCGATCGCGGCCGCGCTGCTCGTGCTGGCGGCGGAGATCTGGCATCAGCGGCGCATCCGCCGCATGGGCACGTTGGTGTTCGGACCCAAGGGCCAACCGCAGGCTTGGACCAAGCTCGCGCCGTTGTTGCGCACGGTGGCGGCCGCCGGGTTGGCGTGGGGTTTGTCGACCTTGGTGATCGACGTGGAGCCGCGCCAGCACGGGACCGAGGAGGTCGAGGAGTCGGAGTGGCGCCATTTGGTCCTGGTGTTGGATGTTTCGCCCTCTATGCGATTGGAGGATGCAGGTCCGGACGGCACGCAGAGCCGGTTGCACCGCTCGCGGGATGTGCTGAATTCCATCTTCAGACGGGTGGCCATGGGCCGCTACAAGATCTCCGTGGTTGCGACCTACAGCGGGGCTATGCCCGTGGTGATCGATACGGTGGACGCGGAAGTGATCCAGAACATTCTGGGCGACCTACCCATGCACCACGCTTTCAAGCGCGGCGAAACGCGGCTCTTCGACGGGTTGGAAGAAGCGGCCAAGATCTGCAAAGCTTGGCCGAAGGACAGCACGACCATCATCGTGTTGAGCGATGGCGACACCGTGCCGCCGACCGGGATGCCAACCATGCCGCCATCCGTAGCCGGAGCTTTGGTCGTCGGGGTGGGGGACCCGTTGACGGGCAGCTTCGTGGACGGGCGCAATTCCCGCCAAGACGTGTCCGCCCTGCGTCAAATGGCTCTCCGCCTGGGCGGTACCTACCATGACGGCAACAAGCGCCACGTGGCCACCACGGTGCTCGAAGAGATCACCACCGGGAACAGCCAGTCGGTTTTGGAGCAGTGGAGTCGACGGGAGTACGCCTTGCTCGCCATCGGTGTCGGAGCGGGTCTCTTGGCTCTGATTCCGGTTTTGCTGCACCTTCTGGGGACCCGCTTCCAGCCCGGGCGCAGGCGTTTTCTCGACCGAAAGGCCCCAGCTGGCGCGGAACCTCGGGTTCCCGCGCGCACCCGTGCCTAGCCCTTACAAAAATCTTGTCCCTTAAAATGGAAAGCCATCCTTACACTGGACGTCTGAGCTGATGTCCTTGGGAGGCCGCTGACTTCTGCGGGGACGCGTACACCTTCTGGAGTACTTGCAAATGAGAAAAGTCTTATTGGTTGGCTGGTTGTGCCTGCCGGTGGCCGGGTGGGCCTACCACCAGGGCCCTGGCCAGGATCGCTTGCAGCTCGATCGGGTGGATTCCGCCTTGATGGATGCGGCCAAGGAATTGAACGGGGGGAGCCACGACGCGGCCATCCAACGTTATCAGGATGCGCTCAAGGAGCTGCCCACCGAAAACGTGGCCCAGGCACGGCGCATCCGATTGGCCATGAACCAACTGCGCATCGGCCATCGCCAATTGGTCGAGGCGCGCGATGGCTTGCGCGAGTTGGTCGACGAGATGACCGAGGACCAAGACGCGGATCCGGAAGTGCTGCGCGAGGCTCGCCAGGCCTATGGCAACGCTCAGTACTACATCACCTACCTGATGCGCCTGGAAAACTACACGCGCGAAGAGTGGGAGCCGGAGATTGAGATCGCACGACAAACCTTCCGGCACCTGGCGGAAGAAGCCGACCAGGAAGGCAACGCCGAACTCGCGAAGACGTACCGCGAAGATCTGGAATCCACCGTGCGCTTGGCGCGTCTCGACCTGCAGGACTTGCAGGGCTTGCCCTTACCCAACCAATGACAGGGAAACGGAACATGAAACGGTTCCGGAAAGCGCCCCGGTCGGGGCAGCAAAGGTGACAAGAAACCGCAGGACGTACGGAGTGCCAGTGGGGGCCCGCCCCCGGATAACGGCGGCTCCTGATCTCTCAATTCGGCGCGAAACCTCGTGCACGAACGTAGGCAAGGGCCGGAAGAGCTAGGGTAGAGATTCTTACCCCGAGCGTTTCCGGCCCGAATCTTAGAACCACTACCCCGCCTGCAACTCTTGCAGGCCGGCTCTCTACTCCTTCCCAGCGACGCCCAAGTAGCTCGAAGGGTCCTCGCGACCCGCCCTCCCCGTCGATCATGAAGCCACTGTTGTTTGTCCACGCACTATTGCTTGCCCCCTGGTTGGTGTGCGCGGCTTCCGCCCAAAGCGGAAAGCCCGTGATCCGAAGCATCACGATCTCGGGGGGCTCGTCGTCAGGAGGCATCATGATCGAAGATGCTATGGAGATCGGAGACATCGATCCCGCCATGATGGCCGCCATGCAGGAGAGGGCTGGGGCCATGGCGCCGAGCTCCAATGGGGAGGATGGTGCGAGTGGCGAAGAGGAGCAGGAGATCGACAAGGAGCTGCTGCAGAAGTTGCAATCCGCTGACTTTGATCGTCGTGCCTCCGTGCGCCTTGAGGTCTGGTCCAAACCGGAGCCGAAGGCGCCCGACGAGGACGAAGAGCTCGCATTGCCCGAGGAGCCGCCGGGGGAAGACACGCTGACCAAGCCAGTGGAGCCCAAAAAGTGGATGGGCAAAGCCCCCAAGATGCCTTGGGCCTTTGCGCGCTACCACGCTTGGCGGGCCAAGCTCGACCCGCTGTACGAGCCGGCCAAGGAGGCCTACGAAACCGCCAAGAAGGAACTGAAGGAACGCAAGAAGGAATTCGACAAGCAGACCAAGGAGATCGAAGCCAAGCGTTTGGCGCGCCGCGTGGAAATCTTCCAGCGTCACGTCACCTTGGGACGCTGGCAGGAGTTGCCGCCCTTCTTCGAAGCGATCGGCAAAGAGGGCTCCCGCAAGGTCTACGAAAACATGTTGGCCAAGCTGGCGAAAACCCCGAGTCAGGGGCCTAGCAATTTGCGCAAGCACTGGGAACAGCACACCTTTGCCTTCGAGGACATCCTGGAGTTGATCGACATCGCTCCCGATGGTTTCCAGCAAGAGGATTATGCTCGCTTGACGCCTTTGTTGGCCTTTGCGTTGGAGCAGGGCCATGACTTGGAAGAGGGCCTGTCGAGTTTTCGCGCAGAGATCGCTAAGGACGAAGAACAACGCCGCTTGACGAAGCGCCAGGCTTCTTTGCTGCTCTCGAATCAGGGCCTCAACGTCGAGATGGGGGAGTTTTTGCCCAGCATCGAAGAAGCGGTCCAAGAGGATGATCGCGAGGCCCTCAACCTCTTGGCCCGTCACTACGTGGCCAAGTCCGACCGTGATGCGGACTTCGATCTGCTCGAGAACGCCTGGATGGCCACGTTGGCTGCCTTGGCTCCCGGCGAGGTGGAAGACGAACAAAAGGCCGAGGCGTTGAAGCGCGCGGTCACCCTGGCTCCCAAGCTGCAGAGCACCAAAGGCGATCAGTGGCTCGTGGAGACCTTCAGCAGCCGTCCGGAACGGGGCATGGAAGTCATCGCCACCATCGGGCGCGACGTCTCGACCGGCATGGTCGAAAACAACTACAACCCCGACCAGCGCCTCAAGGCCATGCAGTTGATGGATTCGACCGTGCATGCGCTGCTGGAGAAAGCTCCCGAGCGCGCGCAGGCTTGGCGCGACTCCCTCAACCTGTTGGCCGATTGCTGGCTGCGGGAAGCCCAACACTCCTACGAATACTCAGAGTCGGACGAGAGCGGCCCGAGCTATCGCCGTGACGCCTACGGCAACATTTACTGGACCTCCTACAGCCGCAGTTATCGGTCCAATCCGGTGCAAACCTTGGCGCCGGGTGAGTTGCTGGAGATTCGTCCTGAGGGCCGCTGGTACGAACTGCTGCAGGACAGCGTGCGACCGAAGTTCGATACGACGGTTGCGGAACTGCTGTTGAAGGTGCGCGAGGAGAAGCAGGCTTTCCCCTACATCGAGCAGTTGGCCAAGACGAATCCGAAGAAAGCCAACGAGTTGGCGAAGGAATTCCTGAACGTCTGGATCGAGAACAACGACCCCAACTCTTCCCGCAACCGGGCGGACATCTACAGCTACTCGTACGGTTTCTACAACCGCGCTAGCGGCATTCCCCTGACCCGCAGCAAGCAGGAGCGCAACCTGCGCGATCTGTCCAAGTGGGTGCGCAAGCTCAAGTCGGTCGAGGGAATCGAGCTGGACTCGGAACTCTTGATGCGCGCTTTCACCGGCAGCCACAGCTATGCCGAGGTCTATCGCATCGAGACGATGGAGGAGGTCTTCGGTTCGCTCGAAGAGCTAGACCCCAAAACCTTGGCGACCATGGCTGGAACCATGCGGGCCAACCTGGCGGGTTTGTGGCGGCGCGCCGACGTGCAGAACAACGCGAAGACGAATCGCAAGAAGAAGGACATTGAAGCCGAAGTGGAGCGCGGTTACGCCATGGCACAGGCCGTGCTCGGCCGGGCCTTGAAGGCGCATCCTGGGCACTGGCGCTTGCAGGTGGCGCGCGCCGCCATGATGCATGACCTGAACAACTACCAGAACGACATCCAGAAGAGCTCGAGCTTCGCCGGCAAGCGGCAAAGCTCCCTCGACCTGTTCGGGGAGGCGGCGGAGAACTACGTGGACACCTTGGCGGACCTGCGCCGGGAGGATTACTCCATCGAGCCGTTCATTCGCTGGTTCTACGCGGCCCTCGGCGCTTCCGACGTGGACGCGATCACGCCGGAGACGGTCTTGGCCCAAAACGAAATCCGCCGGATTCGGAAAGCGCTCGAAGAGATCCCCGGGGAAGACTCCGAGATCCACATGAGCATGTTCGCCAACCGGTTGTTCACGCACTTGGGTGAGGTCAACGCGGCGGTCAAAAACCGCTACCTCGAAGCGGGTTTTGACATCGTTGGGGATCACCCCCAAGCCTTGGCGGCCCGCAAGGTGTACGACTACTACGCGGATCTGGTCACCGAGATCGAACTGTTGACCAAGGTCGAAGGCGACTCGAACGTCGGCACCGATCCGTTCGGGGTGATGATCGAAATCCAATACACCAAGGAGATCGAGCGAGAGAGCGGGGGCTTTGCGAAGTACCTGCAGAACCAGTCGAACAACACCAACTACTACTACAACTACGGGCGTCCCCAGGAAGACTATCGCGACAAGTTCGAAGAGGCGGTGCGCACCATTCTTTCCGAACAGTTCACGGTGCACTCGGTGACCTTCAACAAAGAAGACGTCAAGTCCAAGAGCGCCGACCGCGAGGGTTGGCGGCGCATGCCGTACGCGTACCTCCTGCTGGAGGCCAAGGGCCCGGAAGTCGATCGCATCCCGCCGCTCAAGTTGGACCTCGACTTCAACGACGTGACCGGGTACGTGGTGCTGCCGATCGCCTCAGCGGTCGTGCCGATCGATGCGTCGGTGACGGGCCAAGAGCGACCCTACGAAAATCTGCAGGTCACGCAGATCCTGGACGAGCGCAAAGCGGATGAGGGCATCTTGTCTTTGGAGATCAAGGTGCAGGCCGAAGGACTCGTGCCCGCGCGCGAAGAGATCCTCGACCTCGCTCCGCCGGACTTCGTCATCGTGGACGAGCAGGATCAAGGCATCTCCGTGGCGCGCTTCAGCGACGATGAGGACGGCATCCTCTCCGAGCGGCTGTGGGTGGTGCAGCTCAAGGCGAAGGAAGACGTTGGGGTGGCCCAGGACTTCCGCTTTGCGGAGCCCAAGAACAGCGATGTGCAAAGCGTCTACCAACGCTACGACGACGCGGACTTGGTGACCGCGGACAT
The DNA here is from genome assembly GCA_030426785.1 of bacterium. Taxonomy (GTDB): domain Bacteria; phylum Planctomycetota; class UBA1135; order UBA1135; genus NORP259. The sequence continues at coordinate 7,063 of JAUHXY010000084.1, read as the reverse complement.
CAACGTGGATCTCTTGGCGAAGTACGGCGAAGAGAAAGGCTTCCCCTGGTGGTGGCTGCTCGGCGGTTTCGGACTGTTGGGCTTGGGATTCGTTGGCTTCCGGGCCATGGGCGGCTTCCCCGAAGAGGCTCCCGTGGAAACCGTGGCGCTGCCCAAGGACATCACGCCGTTCAGCGTAATCGGGCTGTTGCGTCAGGTGCGTCATGCCAAGGGGCTGACGGAGCACCAGCGCGACGAGATCGACGAAACGGTGCGGCGCATCGAGCGCTACTACTTCGACGAAGAGTCCCAAGGGGAACAACCCGACCTACCGCGCATCGCACGCGAGTGGGCGCACCGAGCGTAACCTTCGGAACGCTTCTACCAAAACGGGCCGGCATCCTTCTGGGAGCCGGCCCGCTGCGTTCGCGCGACGCTTCGTCGACGCGCTGGAAGGGGCAGGTGTGATGGAAGGGCTGGCAGGGCTTTGCCCGGAACGGTCGAGCCGTAGCCACGAAGGTCTAGGCGGCTCAGCTCTCCCACCCTGCGCAGGGGGTAGGGTTCCGGCACCCTTCCATCACGTCAGGGTTCTAACCCGAGAGCCCTGCGTTTCGCGGGGGGCGTCCCGTGACAATCCGTTGAGGTGGCGGCTAGGCGCTCGGAGACGGCGGTTGTCCGAAGGTCAATTGATGGCCCCACGGATCGACCATGGAGAAGTCGATCAGTCCATAGGCCGTTTTCTTGGGCGCGGGCGGTGCTTGCAAGGCGCGTGCGGGAGGACAATCGGAGCGCTTGGCTTGAGCCCCCGCTTCTTGCGCCAGGTCCCAAGGCTCGCCATCCAAAATCGCTTGGTGGCAGGCGTGTACATCATCCACGATGAAGTACAGGTCCGCTCGCTCGGAGGGCTCGCACAGGGTGAGCATGATCGAGCAAGGCCCCAAAACCAGGCCGGCGTGGGATGGGTTCGTGGCGGGAAAACGCCAATCCAACGAGAAACCGAGTCGTTCGTAGTACTCGATCCCGAGCTCCAGTTCGGGCACGGCGAGCGTGGGGATCGTCTTCTCGATGGTCCAGGCGGGTGATTCGGACATAAGGGCAATCAGGGGGAGCGAGATTGGCTTCAGTGTAGAGTCGCGAAGCCCTCCGAGCCGCTTCCCCGCTAGAGTGCCTCGACCCAAGGCACCCTTGCCTCAAGCTTGGTCGACTCCAGGGCAAGGTCCCGAGAAGAGCTGTCGTGAGCAACCTTCAGGGGCGCTCGAACCAGGTGCGCCAAGGTAGTTCGGCCAGGGGGTTGCCGTGAGCCAAGTGCCCCGCAGGGATGGTGTACCAGCGGGATTCGCGGGAGAGGCCCCACAGGTCGAGGACCGACACCAATTCGTAGTCGCGCAGCGAGAAGAAGTCCGGCAGCGCACCGATGGCCTGCGGGGGGAGGGGGCTTTCGGCCCGGAAGCCACGGAAAAAAGGGCGAGCGAAGGACTCGGCGTGCGCGACCGGGTCCCCCTCTTCGAAGACCGTCGCGTAGTACAGCGGGATGGCGAGGTCCGCCGCAAAGTAGTGGTGGCAGAGGTCGTCGAAGTCGATGCAGGTGACCGCTTCGGGCGTGCACAGGAGATTGCCTTGGTGCAGATCGCGGTGGCACAAACCGTAGGTTTCCGGCGTGCGCGGCAAGGCCCTCACGCGCTCGATCATCTCTTGGGCGCCTGCGGCGTACTGGGGCAAGCGTTCGACAAACTCCTCTGCAAGAACCGAGATCCTTGGGTCTTCCCAGTGAAATCGAAAGTAGTCCGCCCCTCGCTCCAGCGCCAAGCGTTGCATGCGCCCGAGTTGCCACCCCCAGCGTTCGATCGTCTCCGCATGCCACCCCTGCGCGCCACGTCGAACCCCGCGCCCCGGCACCCATTGCAACGCGCTCGCGTGCCAACGAAGTCCTTCGCTTGCGACGACTTCCACCGTCTGGCCCGCATGGGAGAGCAACACCTCCGGCACGCGCACTCCGTTGCGGCCCACGAACGCCATCCATGCAAGCTCGGTCGTCAGCTCTTCCACGCTCCGATGGTCGGGGTGCGTGATCCGCAAGGCCACTGAACGTTCGGGATCCGACGGACGCCGCGCTGCGTAGATAAAACTCTCGCCCTCCCGAAAGAGCTCGGGTAGGGGATCGGACTGCAATCCGAACGCGCGGCATGCGTGCGCCACATGATCCGGTCGCAATTCTTGGGTCCAGGCTGTATTCACGTCCTGCGCAGTCTGCAAGCCGCAGCGTAGACCGCAACACCAAATTCAGAGGATTGCAGTAGCATTACCCCAGGCTCACCGCACCCAGACGGTGTGCCTTAAGTCCGCATTCGCCCATGGGGGGGCGCAAACAATGACGAGGCAGATTCCGGATAGTGTTCTCTTTGAGGGAGAAGACTTCAGCCTGCTCGAGAGCGAAGGTGTGCATCTCTTTCAGCCAGAGAGATTTGACTTGCCGCCGCGCCGCGGCAGGATTTCGGCCAATTGGAAGGGATACATAGCTACCTATTCTTTCGACCAGGGCCAGACCCTGCTTCATTCGGTGAGCTTCATCTACGACGAAGCGAGTTCCGAATGGTCAGCCTTTATCCAACGTCTGCCCATACCGATGATGGATAGCGGTTCGATTCTGATGGGTGCTGGGTACGTCTACTCGATGGGGATGATCCAGAGCCCACTCGAGTTCCAGCGCGTCATCGAGCTGCAGTTGTCCTGCGGGAGATTGAATCAAGTCCAGGACTGGAGCGAGACGATCGAAAGTCTCCGAAAACTCCATGTGGCAGGCCATTCAGGCGATCGAAGCGCCGCCAAGTTTATGAAGCGGATCCTGGACTTCGAATACACGGGTCCCAGCGACCGTTTGTGGTTCGATTACGAGTTTTTGCGCGACTGGCCCAAACACGAACGTGAGTTTCGAAACCAAGAGCGAGCGCAGAAGCGCAAAGTCGCCCTACAGAACCGCAGGCGAAGAAAGTTGGGGCCCCAACTGAGGAGGAGATCGCGCAAAGTCTTGCGATGTTTGGGCGAATTCCGAGATGGTCAGGAATTGCAAGGAAAGTGCACCTGTTGCGAACAGGAAACGAAGTTGCGCGTTTACGAGAGCAAGTATGTCCTTTGCCTATCGTGTTGGATGGCGTGGTAGACGATCCCCCAAACGGAGAGCGGGGCCCCGCGGAAACCGCGAGACCCCGCTGCGATGGCAGGCAAGCCCGAAGGGCCCGGGTTCGGTTTTAGAAACCCCAGACGGCCGACACCGTCCAGCGGTGTCCGAAGAGGTCTTCGTTGTCCGTCAGGGGAGACTCGTGAGCGACGCGTAGGGCCAGGTCTTCGCTCGAGCGGAACTCGAAACCGTAGCCAGCCGTGATCACATCTTCGCCGTCGCCGGCGCCCAGGTTCGCGACGTCCACGCCCGAGAAGGGTAGCGGCGTGTTATCGCCGTTGTCGAGGGTTTGGTACCCGTTGATCTCGACCACCGGGCTCCATTGCTCGTTGGCGTAGTAATCGGCATGCACGTGCCAGGACAAGCGGTCGCTATCCCCAAGGGCGTCTTCGCTGCCCACGGGGATCATGAAGTTGACGTTGACGCCCAGGTGGAAGCGATTCCAAGCCTGGTTCCAGGAACCCCACAGGCGGATTTCGTCGTCGTCTTGCAGCACGTCGTCGCCGCCGAGGCCCACTTCGTAGCCGATGCCGACCGCGGCGTGCGTATCGTTCTCCCAGTCTTGCAGGAAGGCCCACTTGATGCCGGCCGCCAAGTCGTTGACGCCGGACTCATCGACCGCGCCGCTCTCGATATCGATGAAGCCGTCCTTGTAAGCGACGATTTGCACGGACTCGGTCAGCGCGACGCGTGCTTGCACGGCGAACACCGTGGCATCGCCGCCGCCGATGGGGGAGTTGTTAGGAAACTCGTGGCGCACGTACCATGCGCGCACATCCGAGGTAATGAAGGCGTCCTCGTGATAGTAAGGGGAGGTCAGCGGGTGAACCGCTTGACGCTCGGCGGGTAACGCCAGTCCTTCCGGGTTGGGGTCGCCTTGCAGCACGGTTTGCGCATGCTGCGCTTCGGCGCTGAGGTTCAGCGCACCCAGACAAAGGAGGAGGACGCCTGCGCGAGAGGCAGGTTGCAGGTAGTTTTGAATCGCGGCCATCGATTTAGGATGGGTAGGCGAATTCCCGTGGTATGCCAGCGAGAACTCGCAGCGTAAGGAACAGTCTCGGAGCGGATTGCTCGCGAAAGACGCGCACAGCCTACCCGCACCCTCGCGCGAGGGAACGACGATCTGAAAAGACTTTGCCGTTCGTCAAGCTTTGAGATCTTGCACCTGCGACCCAGTTTCGATGGGCAGGAATCGCTCGCGATAACCTCGCGTTTCCGTAAACGAGAGGGTTGGTTTAGCGAGAATCCGAGTTGGACAGGGGGCGCGCCGCTTCGATCACACGCAAGGTGAGTCGATCCAATTCCTCTTCATTGAAGTCGCCAAACTGGCCAATCAAACGGCAGAACAAAGAGCCGAACAATACTTCGTAGGCAGCATGCAGATGGACCGGCCCCTCCCAGTCTCCCCGCTGGCGGGCGCGGTCAAACACGCTTTCGAGGATGCCGACCATCTGCGATCCCAGGGGACAGTCCTGCATGGGCCCACCTTGATTCGCCAGGACACGGTTTTCGACGAGCTCCGCCCAAGTGCCCGCGAACACGGGCAGCGAAGCGGCGGTCTTCATGATTTCACGTTGGCTGCGGATCGCGCTTTCGATGTCCGCTCGCAAGCTGTCCCCGCGCGGCATCGGAAGCGGCTGGTCGAGCACGGCATCGCGGATCAGTTCCGCCTTCGAAGTCCACCAGCGGTAGATCGTGGCCTTAGAAGAGCTAGCGCGCTTGGCGATCGCTTGGATCGAGATGTCGCGATAGCGCTGCACGGAAACCGAGAGTTCCCGGGCGGCTTGCAAGAGGGCTTCGCGCGACTGCTCGCTGCGTTTGCGTCCGGGCACGCCTCGGTTCGCGGAGGGGCCGTCACGCGGCTCCGAAGGAGGGGGCGTCATGTCAGGTCTTCAGCGAGGATGGTCACGCGATGGAAGAGCCTGGTGCGGGCAAGCGCGTTCAACTTTACCCATCCTCGCGAACAGCGCTAGGGAATTCCCCTTGGCCGAGCGTGCGGCTCGCAAGAGCGGCTTTTGTTGACGACATGCTTACCCTGGATGGCATCGCCCGCCGTGTTCATGGATGGGCCTTGGTCCTGCCGAGCGAATCGGGGCTAGGAACCAAGAGAACCATCCGTCTTGTTTTTCCAGGAAGAACCAGGAGGTCGCGCTGCTCATTCGAGCATTCGTTCCTAGCTTGCTTGACCGCGAGATTAAGAACCCAATCGGTGTTTCTCGTTACGGAACGAGCGATGCGATCGCTCGACGCTCGGACCACAGCAAGATTCCTGTAAGCACGTAGATGCCGATCAGCATGGGCTCCCACAGGCCTTGTCCGCCGGTGATGAACACGTGGAAGGCCACGATGTTGACCAGGATGGGGATCAAGATCAGCAGGCCCAGATTGCGGGTTTTGGGGATGGCGACCAGGAAACCACCGATGACTTCGAGCACCTTGACGAAGGTGAGGTAGCCGGTCGGCACCATGGCACCCATGAAGAGTGCGATCGAGGACCCTTCCGGCGGCGGTTCCTGTTCGGGGCCCAGGTCGAGCAAAAAGGTGCCACCGGCAGCGAGGAACAGGAGACCCAACAGGGCTCCAGCGATGGTCGGGATGTGTTGCATGAGGGAGTAAGCACCCGAAGGCGATCGGGTTGCGCTCGAAAATCGTAGCCTACGCGTCAATAACGGCGCGCAAATCGTCCCGGTGTCGCCACTCCCAGCGCGCCAACATTCCCACCGCTAGCCCCTCGAGGGCCACGTGTGCCAATCCCCAAGCCGTTGCGCTGGGCCAAAGGTGCAGCAGAAGGGCGGCGCAGAGCAGACCCCACGCGGTGTTGGCAACGATCAGCAGCAGGAGTGCGCCCGGGGGGCGACGAAGACGTTGCGCCAAAGCAAGCGCGTACAGCCCGTAAGCGAGATTGGCCACCGCGATCGTGAAGTGAAGCTCGCGCGGAAATCCGTACCAACCGGGTAACCAAGGGGTCAACACGAGCATGGGGAGGCCTACGAACGTACCCGCGCTCCCGTCGACCCAAAGGAGGCGGTGGGGCCAAGCAAAACGGGGAGCGTTCAAGGGTACGAGTCGTTTCGGTTCGGTGAGGAAGGCCAAGGCGGTTGGCCAAGGTATCCGGTCGGGTCGCTTCAACCCTGGCGCTTGACCATCTCTTCGATCCAGATGGGCGCAAACGGGGAGATGCAGCCCTTGGAGGTGGGGTAGTCCTGGAAGACACCCAGGGAATCGCCGATCGAAATGGCCCGCTTGCGCAGTTTCGGGTGGTGGATCCCGATGTTCGCGAGGCAAGTGTTCATGGTCCACTGGGCAGCCGGGTCCGCTTTGCCCATCTCCTTTTCGATGCGATCCAAGAGTGCCTTCATATCCAAACCCTCCGGTTCGCGCGCGACTCGACCGGCCGTCAAGCTCCAGCCAGCCCGCGCGGCCAAGGGATCCTTCGCCTTCATCCACTTCTCGCGCAGGGCCTCCCTTTCGGGGTGCTTTTTGATGACGTAGTTGCTCAGCCAGTCGGTGACCTGCGTAAAGGGCTCCGACCGCACGATCCCATCGAGCTCCTTGGCGGTTAGGTCCATGGGTCGCATGCACAGGACGGCGAGGAAGCGCGCGTCCACGTTGCCCGACTCCCAAAGCTGCATGGCCAGTGCATGGTCGGTTTTGATCTCCTTGGCGAGCTTGCGGATCTCGCCCATGGGCACGCCGAACTGGTTCTCGCCGGCACCGAACTTGGCGTTGTGCTTGCGACGCTTCTCGTCGCCGAGGCTCTTGAGCCGCTTCAGGACTTGTTGAGGGGTCATAGGGGCCATTGTAGGTCCTGCACGGCGAGTCGAAGGGTCTTCTAGAACCTGGAATCACCAAAACGACCGGTTCATTTGAACCCGGGGGGGACCTTCGCGTTCAGACCCGCGCCTCAAC
>JAUHXY010000083.1 GCA_030426785.1 bacterium | reverse complement strand
GAAGGCTTCCCGGCTGAAAGGCGAAACCAATCCCATGAGCTTCTCCACGGGATATTGCCCTCGGTACCCCGCACTTTCGATAGGCTGCCAAGAGTCCACCTGGGACTTATCGATCGATAAGCGCTCTTCTCCGACCAGCTTGAAGTCTAGATCTCCGATCGTGCTGTCCGTGATCTCGACCGGTCGCTCCCCTACGTTGATCGCTGCATAGGGCACCTTCGAGTGAGTCACTCTCAGGCTGTTGGCCTCGAGCTCCTGCTTTCCCGCAGCGGTTGCCAGCCGACCCTTAATCTCCGTTCTATGGATGCAGACGTCACCGGTCACGCTGAGTCCCTCGAGTTCAAGATCCCCTCGAACGAGTGACTGCCCAATCCACACTTTGCCAGCTTTGGTGCGACGCCCATCCACTTCTAGAGCTTTTAGGTTGTACCCCACTTCACACTGCTTGATCTTCAACTCATTGCAATGCAGTGCGGTCAAGTCTAGATCACCACCAAGGTGCAGCCCCCGCAAATGCAGCGCGCCCTTGACGGCAGTCCAATGATCGAAGCGCTCCGGTAGGCAATCTTCCGAGGCAGGATCCAGCGCGAGTAAGGTCCCTCGCCAATCTTCATTGGAAAAGCTAACTCCGTGAGAGACCTCTACGTCGACCAACTCAAGGTCCTGCTCTACTCGCACCCCCCAAAAGGTCATCAACTTGGCGGCGGCGGAGTGAATCTGCACCGACTTGACTTCAGGGGACCAGCAGTTCGCAGCACTCTCGGTGGAGTGTGGTAGCTCGCGGTGCCAAGCCAATCGCAATTGGAAGCGGCCAAACTCGCCGGTGAATGCTTGCATTCCACCGTTCAGCACAGCCCCATTGAAACGAACGTCAGAGCCTATCTTTGCTCCAGAAAGCACGACAGCCCCTTGAATGATCGTTCGAAACCCCGGTCGAGAATCACCATCCAACATCCCCCCTACCCGAGCGCCGGAAACGGAGAGTCCTCCATCCAGCCGGATACCGCTGACAACAAAGTTCTTGGCGACGTTGCACCAATCCGCCCGCAGGCTTCCACCCAACTCGCAGGCGTCGCCGTCCCCCCCGACTTGGAAGACGACTTCCCTTGAGTGCAAGGAGGACAGATTGACCGCGCCAGCGACTTGAACCCCTTCGAGAACTAGCCTCCCCATTACCTTGGCGGAATCGAAACGAATCGTCGTTGAGGTGGCTGCCCTATCAGGCTCCGTACGGAAGCCGAAACGAGCTCTCCCCGAGTCCCCAGTGGTAGAAAGAATGTGCCAGTTTCCACCGACTCTTACATCGCGGGCAATGACAGCTCCCCCAACCTGTATCGCGACTAGAACCACGTCCTTTTCGACTGTCGCTTGACCCAACAACACACCACCCTCTATGGACACCGGCACGAGTTGATGTCCCGTGCTCGTTGGGCGGGCGTCCTCCATGCGGACGCTTTGTACCTTTGCAGAAGCTGCACGCAGAGACCCCGTAAGCTTCAGTCCGCTAAAAAACATCCGCCCACCAATCGAGGCTCTATCAAGCCACAGGTTTCCTGTCAGCTGGCTCGCAACCAACCGACTGACCACTTCCAAGTTCCTCCCAACCCAGAGTTCGGCACCAGCAAACCCCGCACCAAAGTGCACCCCATCGAGAGTTACGCTACGCAAGACCTTCGCTTTCGATAGGTCCAGTTCCCCTTGGAGTCGAAGCTGGTGGATGGTGAGACCATCGGTACGAAGCTTTTCAGACCAAGAGCTTGCATAGAACGCGCCAATTTCTGAACGACGCAAGCTGAATCCTCCGAATGACTCCACGCTGGCAGTGACACCGTCCAAACGCAGAGCTACGGTTCCGATGGTGGCCGCCGACAGGCTAACGTCCCCTTCGCAAATCATTCGATCCATCGAAACCGCACCGTGGACCTCAAAACCGCTCAACTCACCAAGATAGGAGAATGCCCCCATGACGATATCGCCTCCGATGGATGCCCTGCTCACTGTCAGAGCGGGCTCTACACCACCGATACCCGGGTTGAGCGCAACGACACGTTGATGTACCGCATCGTACCCGACCCGCAAGGCCTGGAAGGGATCGTCGGAACGCACGGCTCGAAGCACTTCATCTGAAACATGCTCGGGACCAATGGGAATGCCGCTGGGTACGGTAAGAATCTTGGCACTGCTAAGGTCCATACCTCCTCCCACCACAGCATGGGACATGGTCACAGTGCCTACGATGTCCGTGCGGGTGGGCACCGATCCGATCGTAGAATTGGCCACCGTACCGAGGTGGATGCGCCCCCCCACTCTTGCCTCGGAGAGATCCAATCCCATGCACTGGTGATAATGTCGCCGCCCTCGAACGAAACGGGCTCGTGGCGCGACATCCAACCCTCTCAGGTCCAGGTTCCCTCCCAGATCGATGTAACTCAAATCGACCGTCCCCCGCACGGTAGCTCTCGGCATGGCGAGTCCCCTCGTGAGGGTGGCTTTCCTGAAAGTCAAACTCGCTCCGTCCGCGGGTTCCATCCGATCATCATCAGGAATGCCAAAGGCGCCTCGGACTCGTAAGCCAGGGGCCTCCACAGAGTCTGCCGACAAACGCTGTGCGCTAAATCGTTCCAGCACTTCGACCGAGCGGAGTACGATTCGCTCCGAAGTGCGGACACCATCGACAACAAACGACCCTGTCACCTGCACGTCATCGAAGTCGATGCCACAGTCGAGTTCACGGCCCTGGATGTTGAGCTCTCCCTCGACCCTCACGTTGGCCAAACGCCAGAGACCATCCTCCTGAGCTTCAATGGCATCGAGCGCTTCCCGGGGCGTAATGGCCTTGCGCGGCACCTTTCGCACGAAAAGCGGGGGACCATGCAACACCTTCCACTCGGGGTGATTCAGCACACCGATGGGACGGTCCGAATTCATCTTCACCATACCAGTGGCTTCCCACTCGAAGTCCGCCTCGAACACGTGGCCGCCGTACCAGACCGCGCGGGTACACCGATAGATGGGCGCTCCATCCTCCGACTCTGTGCGCTTCCATTCCGTTCCCGTCCCGGCAACGCGCTGAGCGAGCTTTGCACCATCTGAATCGAGTTGAGCGCTCCGCTTCGCTTGGTACCGCTGGGCAAAGCTGGCTTTGGCCGCTTCTGGATCCTCTCGGTACTTCTCAAGCTCCTCACCGTTCAACGAAAGAAACTCGTCATCTTGACCCGTTGCGGTGCGCTGCTTTCGCACGATTTCCGCAAAGGGCTCTAGCAACACTTCATCGCCTTCGGCTTTGGGCCATAAACTTTCCCCTACCGATTCGATGACAAAAAATGGTCCCTCATCTCCTGCGACAAACGTCGTAAAGAAGTCTAAGTATTGAATGGCCCTGCTCTCGCTAGTGAGATCCAACCAGCGCGTCCCACCCTGCCCACGGTTTAGATCATGGATTACCGGGCTCTTGCCATTCAAGACACGGGCATCCGTTGGTGTCCGGACCACGTATAGGGCGCAGTAGCTGTACAATCGGTCTTGGGGATCTCGCTTCTCTTCGAAGGAGAATTCGAAGATTCTGGAGCCGGGATAAAAGGCAGGTTGCATTTCGCGCCCCCCCACCAGCTCCCAATCGGGGTGCTTCCGTAAGTCCCCCAGCGCGCTCTTCTCTTGCTGCGTGTTGGCATGTTCGAAACAATCGTCCAGGGCAGCGGATGGATCTTGCAGCTTTTCCCAATCCGGAAGGTTTTGAAACATAGAAGTGAATCGTTCAGGCTTTGACTAGAAATTGTAGGGATCGATCGGGGGTACGCATCGCAGACTCCCGCATTCACCTACTCTGAACAGCGCGGGGCAATACAACGCCCCTGAGGCTCGGGAATATCGCCAGTGGCAGCACGGACCCGAGTATCAATGACCTGCGGCCGGCCCCGCCCCCTTGGGGACGCGGATCGACTCGACCAACTCCTGGACCTCGGCCGAGGGCGGGGCGGTCTTGGCTGAGACCGCGAAAGCCACAGCGAAGTTGACCGCGGCACCGACGGCGCCGAAAGCGTTGGGCTCCAGGCCGAAGAACCAGTTGGGGGGCAGGTCGCCCAGGAACTCCGTGCCCTTGATGAACAGCACGCCCTTGTGCTGGAAGACGTAGAAAGCCGTCACGCCGAAGCCCGCCAACATGCCGGCGATGGCCCCTTGGCGGTTCACGCGCTTCGAGAAGATGCCCATGGTCAGGGCCGGGAAGATGGAGCTGGCGGCCAGGCCGAATGCGAGGGCCACGGTGCCCGCCACCAAGCCGGGGGGGTTCAGGCCGATCAAGCCCGCGGCGATGACCGAACCGCCCATGGCGAAGCGGCTCGCACGCAGTTCCCCCTTCTCGCCGATTTTGGGGTGGAAGACCCCCTTGATCAGGTCGTGGGAGATCGCCGACGAGATCGCCAGCAGCAAACCCGCCGCGGTGGACAAAGCCGCCGCCAATCCACCGGCCGCCACCAACGCGATGACCCAGTTGGGCAAGCCCGCGATCTCAGGATTCGCCAAGACGATGATGTCCTGGTCCAATTGGACCATCTCGTTGCCCTGCCAGCCGAAGCCGGCGGCGCGCTCCGCGAACTCGGGGTTCTGGTCGTTGTAGTACTGAATGCGCCCATCGCCGTTCTTGTCTTCGAACCGCAGTAGGCCGGTAGCCTCCCAGTTCTTGAACCACTCCGGCCGCTCCTCGTAGCGCAAAGAGCCCTCGGCCGCACCGATGGTTCCCGGTTGCAAAGTCTCCGTCAGGTTGAGGCGCGCCATGGCGGCCACCGCCGGAGCGGTTGTGTATAGGATCGCGATGAAGAGCAGAGCCCAACCGGCCGAAGTGCGCGCGTCGCGCACCCTGGGCACGGTAAAAAATCGCACGATGACGTGCGGCAAACCGGCGGTGCCCAGCATGAGCGACAACGTGTAGACGAATACGTTGAGGGTGCTCTCCTTGGTCTGCGTGCTGTACTTGGAAAAGCCGAGCTCCTGCACGATCTGATCCAACTTCTGCAGCACCGTGGTCTCCGTGCCCGACAGGGTGCTGCCCAAGCCCACCTGCGGCAGGAATTGATCGGTCAGCTGCAATGAGATGAAGATGGCCGGCACCGTGTAGGCAAAGATCAGTACGCAGTACTGGGCGATCTGGGTGTAGGTGATGCCCTTCATGCCGCCGAAGACGGCATAGAAAAACACGATCACCATGCCGACGCCGAGGCCCACTTCGTAGGAGACTTCGAGGAAGCGCGAGAAGGCCACCCCCACCCCTTTCATCTGCCCGATCACGTAGGTGAGCGACACCAGGATCAAACACACCACCGCGACCACGCGGGCTGCTTTCGAGGCGTAGCGATCGCCGATGAACTCGGGCACGGTGTACTTGCCGTACTTGCGCAGATACGGCGCCAGCAAGCAGGCCAGCAAGACGTATCCGCCGGTCCAGCCCATCAAGAACACGCTGCCGCCGTACCCCAAGAAGGCGATCAAGCCCGCCATCGACAGGAACGACGCAGCCGACATCCAATCCGCGGCGGTCGCCAAACCGTTGGCGATCGGGTGCACATGGCCGCCCGCCACGTAGAACTCACCGGTCGTGCGCGCCCGCGAGCCGAAGGCAATGCCGATGTACAGCAGGAAGGTGGCTCCCACCACCCAGTACGTTGTGGTTGCGAGGTCCATGGATTCGGCCTAGCGCCCCTCCCCCTGCGATCCGTCCTCTTCCCTATCCGTCTCTTCCAACCCGAAGCGTCGATCAAGGCGGTTCATGCGCCAGGCGTAAAAGAAAATCAGCACCACAAAGGTGTACAAGGACCCCTGCTGGGCAAACCAGAATCCAAGGGGATACCCTCCCAGGGACCAGGTGTTCAAGAAGTCCGCCAATACGATCCCGCAGCCAAACGAAACGAAGAACCAAATCGCCAGAATCCAGGCGAGTAGCCGCAGGTTGGCGCGCCAATAGGCGTGGGCGTTGGCTTGAGTCATGGAGGGAACGATGAGGGTGCCCAGCGAGGATCCCGATCGGCGGGTGCTGCCAATGGTGCCGCGCGGGGAAGTGAGAGTCTTGAGCCTAGCCTAGCGAGGAGCCTGCCTCGAAGGACCTTCGGGGAGAAGGGTGCGCGATTCCGCGTCTTTCCCCCGCCAGAAATGGCGCGCAGCGCCCCCGGACTCCTCCGGGGGCGCTGCGCACGGGTGCGTTTCCGCTAGCTTCAGCGCGGAAGCGTAAAGAGGCGCAAGCCTTGCAGTGTCGCCCCTTGCTTGGCTAGGGGCAGCACCAGATCCGCACCGATCAAGGCCTCGCCAGCGCGGGAGGCTTGCCAGTCAAAACTGCGATCCGTCGCACCAGCACTGCGCAGGACGGCCGGCGCAAGGACTTGCGTTTCGCCGCTGGCGAAGACCAGCACGAGCTGCGGGGTGTCGAAGGAACCGCTTTCGCTGCGCACATCAAGCTGCACTGCTTGCGGTACCGAAGACCAACCCAAAGACCAACGCACTTCGCCATCCAACGTCGTCCGCAGGACCCCGCTGGAGTTGCGCTCCACGCCAAGACCCGTGGCCAGCAGTGCGGTTTGCGCGTTCTCGTCACGCAAGGGCTGTCCTTGGTTCAGATCGAAGTGATCGAAGCGCACTTCCTGCACCGCCGGATCGCCCGACCACAGGGGCTCGGAACCCTGGCCCAAAGGAGCTTGCAGACTCGAAACGGTGGCCTCCACCGCAGCCGACTCGAAGTCGATCGCCTGGCTGGTCTCCCCTCGCAACGCCTCGTTCAGGAAGGGAATCGGGGGCAACAACACGCTGTCCACCGCGTGCACGATGCCATTGCGCGCCAGCACGTTCGTGGCGGCCAGGGTAGACCCGCCCACGGTGACCGGAGAGATCGAAACGTCGAGACTGGCTCCCTGCAGGGTCATCAGCGAGCTGTTCGCAAGCACCTCGTTCGCCGTGAGCTCGTCCGCGACGACGTGATACAGAAGGATATCGATCAATTGCTGCTGGTTCTGCGGCAGAAGCAGATCGTCCAGGACGCCGGGGGGCAGGTCCGCGAAGGCTGCATCGGTCGGAGCGAAGACCGTGAAGGGACCGGCCGCTTGCAAGTCATCGACTAGGTCCGCCGCGGTCAGGGCCGCCACCAGCGTGGAAAAGCCACCCTCCGTCGCCACGGTCGGAATGTCTCCGGGGGGTACGAGCACCGCATCGAGCACGTGGATCACACCGTTGGTGCACGGAATGTTGATCATCTCGATGCGCACTTCGTTCACGGTGGGCGCGGCGCCCCCACCATCGAACAGCAAGGTCACACCGTTGAGCCCTTTGGGGGTCTCCGCAGCCACCGCTTCCGAAGCGCGTACAGTGCCACTGACGACGTGATAAGTCAGCACGTCGACCAGCTGGGCTTGGTTGGCGGGCATCAAAAGGTCATCGAGCACTCCGGCCGGCAGGTTGGCAAAGGCCTGATTCGTGGGCGCCAAAACCGTGAAGGGTCCCGGCCCAGACAGCGTCATCGCCAAATCGGCGGCTTGCACCGCGGCTACGAGGGTGGTGAATCCACGGTCCACCAGGGTGTCTACGACGCTTTGCGGCGGCAGCAGAACCGTGTCGAGTTCGTGGATGATGCCGTTGCTGGCCATGATATCGGCGGCCTGCACGATGGCTTCATTGACGAACAGGTCGCCACCCACGGAATCGATCAGGAGCTGTCCGCCCTGCAGGCTCGTGGCACTGGTCAAACCGCTCACCACGGAAGAATCGGCTTCTCCATCGATCACGTGGTACAGCAAGATTTCACGCAGGGTGTCCTGGTTGGCCGGATCCAGAAGGAAGTCCAACGTTCCCGCGGGCAGGGCAGCAAACGCTGCCTCGCTGGGCGCGAGCAGGGTAAAGGGACCGCCGTTGGTCAAAGTGTCCGCCAGTCCGGCCGCATCGATGGCGGCCTGCAACGTGGGATACCCACGGTTGGCGAGCGATTGGCCCAAACTGTTCGCGGTCGAGCTGGACGTGTCATTGTCGCTGTCCGAGCACCCCACGAACACAAGCGGCGCGGCGAGCAAAAGGGAAAGGGTTGAGTTTCTCATAGCAAAGCTTCCGAAGGGGAACGAAGCGCGACAGGAGAGGACCTGCGCTTAGGAGGCCCTTCGGAGGCTTGCGCAACTCGGATGCAGAAAACCGGCGAACCGACTGCAGCCAAACAGAAGCGGCCCGGCGATCGGACGCCGGGCCGCTGATTCGAGCGCGTCAGGGATGTCCCTGCGCGCTTTCGCTCGCATCGCCTACTGGAACTGGATGCGAATGCCGTCGGAGAAGTTGGAGGTCGACTGCAGGAAGAAGTCGCGGTACCACAACTGGAAGTTCCAACTCTGACCGGCCAATACGGGCTCGATCGGGTTGGTGGGCATGCTCGTTAGGTCGATCGGCGTGACGATCTCGCCGAACAGGCCCGACGACGCGACTTGGTTCGCGAAGCGACCGATGTTGGTCGACAGGCACAAGAGGCCCATGCTGCCCTGCGGCACGATGTACAAACCTTCGGTCTGCGAGCACAGGTAGTAGCCGAACTGGTTGAGCGGCAAGCCCGAGGTCGTCAGGGTCAGGTTGTTGGCCGACACCACGTTGCTGCCCGTGGCGAAGATGCTGGCGGACAAGCTGCGCGAGTTCACGTTGGCCGGCGAGCAGAACAGCGTTCCAAGGGAGGACCCCCCGTCGCACTGCGCTTGCGCCCCCTGCAGCGAGAGGTCGTAGGTGTTGCAGTTGCTCGGGCTGTCCGGCCAAACGCTGACCTCCAACACCAAGCTGACGTTCACCGATCCGGTGTTGGTCCAGGTGATGGATTCGTCGTCGCTAGCGGAGAAGCCTTGTGCCAAGCCGGTTCCACTGCCGCCCCCACAGTTGCTCGGATCGTACAGGAACATGTCCAAGTCTCCGTTGGCGTGGGTGAAGTAGATGTCGGCGTTGAGGGTTTCGCCAGCCGCTACGCAGATCGAGTAGAAGTCCGCATCGCTCTTGGAAGCGAACAGGCCGGTCTGCACGCCATCCCCCATGGAAACGGCGGCGACGCAGGAGTCGTTGTTCTCCAAGCCATCGTCGGCCGCCCCCACGCAGGGGTCGGTTTGCACCAAGGTCACATCCAGGTCGTACCCGTTTTGCTGGGTAGCATCCCCCATGTAGACCTCGAGCACCACGTTTTCGGTGGTCGCTCCCGTGTTGGTCCAGGTCAAGGTCTCGTCGTTGTTGGTGCTCGTACCCGTGTCGTAGGTCGCGAAGCAGTCTCCGCTCGACAAGCGCGCATCGATGTTGCCCGCGCTATCCACGAAGTCCAAGAACAACGTCAACTGCTCGCCAGGCGCCACCGCGATCTCGAAGTAGTCCGAATCCTGAGCGCAGGCGTTCAAACCGTTGTACGACCCTTGGGTCACCGAAACCGCCGCACCGCAGGAATCGTTGGGCTCCATCGCGTCCGAGGTGCACCCTCCGCCGGTCCAAGGCGGCAAGCAGGAGTTTTGCGCGTCGTTGCGCATGTGCGTCACCACCGTCGGGTGGAAGAACGTGGTGATGTTGTTCATGCCGCCGCTGCAGGTATGGCAGTAGCTCATGATGGTGCCGTTGCTGGTACAGACCCGCTGGTTTTGGCACTGACCATAGTTCGCGCTGGAGGCACATTGGTCGAGCGGCGGGCAGTAGTTGTGGGTGTGCGACGTGCCGACGTTGTGACCCAGCTCGTGCGCGATGACCACGAAGTCCCAGGTGTTCGAGCTTTGCTGCACGGGGAATTGCGTTCCGCCGGTCGTGTTGCCGCTCACGCCAAAGCCCCAGTTCTGGCTGCACAGGGCGTCCAGGTAGGCCACGCCGCCGCCCAAGTTGGCGCCGCTGATGAAGTGGGCCAAGTGCGCGCCGTTCGGGATGTTGCCAGCCCACGCGTTGCGGAATTGATCGAGCACCGCGCCCGCACCGCCGCCTTGGGAGTTCCACGGATCGTTGTTCGACGTATAAAACTGCAGGTAGGGATAGGTCAGCACGATGTCGACCTGGGACTGATAGCGATCGCTGATCGCCCCGAGCAGGATCGAGGTGTAGTTTTGGGCCGCGGTCAGGTTGCCCCAGTTCTGGTAGTACTGGTAATCGGTTTCGACGGCGACCTTGCACTCGAGCACGGTCCCGAGAGCGGAGCTGGAGACACCCAGTTGGGTCGAGTCGAGGTCCGTGGAGGTCGGCGGCTGCGCCATGCTCTGCAAAGAGCCCGCTTGGCACTGCGGCAAGTCGGGGGCCCCCAAACCTTGCATGACGCTGTCGGGGACGAGGCGCGCTTCCGCGTTGGCCCAATCGTTCCCGGGCGCGGCGTAGGCGAGCAGGTGGTGGAATTCGCCGCCGGTCTTGATCCAACCGTAGGACCCGTAGCGGGAGAAGCCCAGCATGACCTCAGAGTCCAGGTCGCCGTCGACCGTGCCCTTCCAAAGGGTCAAGTCGCCCGGATCGTAGGCCTGGGGTTGGCCGTTGACGTACATTCCGATGGTGCGCGGGTCGAAGCTCGAGCGCTCCAGGGTCAGGTCGACTTGACCCGCTCCAGGCAACGCCACGCCCGTCATGCGGACTAGGGAGCGGTCCTGGAGGGCCGAGAAGGCTCCGGGCACCGGTTCCAGATCGAAGGTCCCGTCCACCAGGGACACGGCCTTCGGGGTCAGCGGAAAAGGAATCGACTCGAGGTCTTGAGCCTGGGCCGGCAGGGAGAAGAGGCTCGTACACGCCAGAGCCACGGCCAGAGATCGGATTGCCATCGGTTGCAGTCAGCAGAAAGGGAAGGAAACGTCGGCACGCAGCCGACGCGAAGAGGCAGGGAGCGGCCTGTGGACCGCCTTGCGAGGGGCAGGAAAACCCCGAGAGAGAGCCTTTTGGACGGTTCGGGCTCCGTAAGGGATCCCGAAAATTTACAACCAAACGGTCCACCAAGCCGATCTCGGGCCCCCAATCTCTCCACCGGGCGGCTCCCAATCCCACGGGGAGACAAACGCGCCCTGGCGCGGGATGGCACCTGCCACCAAACCGGAAGGCCAAGATCCGGTTCCGCCCCCGAAAAGCCGCTGTCCCAATCCGCCTTCGCGCGAGGGTCGGCGCGTCGCCTTGCCAACGCCCCTGAGGCGGGCCAGCCCGACCGCCCCCGATGGGCCATGCGGGCCAAGCCCAAAAACGACGCCGCGCCCCAACAAGGGGCGCGGCGGATCACGGTCCTGGCAGCCAGGGAGACCCTAACTGGCCTTGGATTCTCCAGCGCTCTCGGATCCGGAGTCGCCCGCGGCAGGGGCTTCTTCCTTCGCCGGTTTCGCGGCCGGTTGGCTCGCAGGCTTTTCAGGCGCTTTGCTGTCCTTCCCCTTTTGCGCTGCCTCGCGTTCCTGGCGAGTCGGCGTCGTCGAGGCTCCTTTGGTGACCTTGGCGGCCCCCACCGGGGTCAACAACATGGTCATGCGGCGCCCCATCATTTTGGCAGGCACTTCGACCTTACTCACTTCCTGCAGGGCCTCGGCCACTTTGCGCATCACTTCGAAGCCGTGCTCGGGGTGCGCCATTTGGCGCCCTTTGAAGATGCACACCACCTGGACCTTGTGGCCTGCGGTTAGGAACTTGCGCCCGTTGTCGAGGCGATACGAGAGGTCGTGCGTGTCGATCGCGGGGCGCACCCGCAATTCCTTCAGCTGCGAAGAGCCTTTGGAATGGGTCGTATTCTGCTTCTCTTTCTTCCGCTGCTGATACAGGAACTTGCCGTAGTCCATGATCTTGCAGACCGGAGGACGCGCTTGCGGGGAAACCTCCACGAGGTCCAATCCGACCTCCTTCGCGCGCCGGCGGGCGTCGTTGGTATCGACGATGCCCACCTGTTCTTCGTTTTCATCAATCAGCCGGACTTCGGGGACTCGGATCCGGTTGTTTTTCCGGTACTGGGGACCGGTAGGTTCTCGTTGGGTTCTTCGTTTTTTGCCCACTGGGCTCCTTGGTTAGTTCATTGGAGAGTCCGGAGCAACGGCTCCGCTCGGCGTCGAGCATAGAGGGATCGGCGAATTCCCGCCAGAACCCAGCCCTTCTCGACGTTTTCTTTGCGCCCCACCCAGGGGGCTCCACCCGCCCCTATCGATCATTCCCCGCGCAATGCAATGTGCACGTCTTCGAGTTGATCCGGCTGGACCGGGGAGGGGGCCTGACACATCAGGTCGACCGCCTGCAGGGTTTTGGGGAACGCCACCACATCGCGGATGGAGTCCAAACCACAGCTCAAGGCCACTAGGCGGTCCAAACCGACCGCAAAACCAGCGTGCGGCGGGGCCCCAAAGGACAGGGCTTCGAGCAAGAAGCCGAACTTCTCGGCCTGTTCTTGCGGGCTGATACCCAGAAGCTCAAAAACCCGCTTCTGCACATCCTGGCGATGGATCCGAACCGAGCCCGAGCCCAGCTCCCAACCGTTCAGCACCAAGTCGTACGCACGGCTGGCCATTTCGGCGGGCTCACTGGTCATGGCCCAGTCCTGCGGAGCGGTAAAGGGGTGGTGAGAGGAGGTGTACCGACCGTCTTCTTCCGACCATTCGAACATGGGGAAGTGCGTGACCCACAGGAAGTTCCAGGCTTCTTGGTCGGCGAGCTGCATGTCGCGCCCGATCCCGAGGCGCAGTTCGCCCAGGACGCGCCAGCAGTCCTCCTTGGGACCAGCGGCGAACAGCAGCAGGTCGCCCTCGGCGCCCCCGACCGACTCGAGCAAGCTTTGCCCCACCGCACCGTCCAAGAACTTGGCGACGGGCCCGGCACCGCCGCCGGATTCGCCGGGCTTCCACCAGGCGAGGCCCTTGGCCCCGAATTCCTTGGCGCGCTTCTCCAGGCCTTTCATGGCCCCGCGGGAGTAAGCCGCCGCGCCGGCGGGCACGCACAGGGCCATCACGCGGCCTCCGGCTTGCACGGCCCCTTCGAAAACGCCGAATCCGCAAGACTGCGCCCACTCGGACACGTTTTGCAGCTCGACCCCGAAGCGGGTATCCGGTTTGTCGATCCCGAAGCGCTCCATGGCCTCTTCCCACGTCATGCGGGGGAAGGTGGAGGGCAACTCGACTTGCATCGCCTCGCGGAAGGTCTCTTGCAGAACCCCTTCCCAAGCCGCGAACACGTCCTCCTCTTCGACGAAGGACATCTCCATGTCGAGCTGGGTGAATTCGGGCTGGCGATCGGCGCGCAGGTCTTCGTCACGGAAGCAGCGCGCCACTTGGAAGTAACGATCCATGCCCGACACCATCAAGATCTGCTTGAAGATCTGAGGCGATTGGGGCAAAGCGTAAAACTCGCCGGGGTGCACGCGGCTGGGCACCAAGTAGTCGCGCGCGCCTTCGGGGGTCGCTTTCGTCAAGATCGGCGTTTCGATCTCGAGGAAGTCGCGCCGCAAGAAGGCGTTGCGCATGGCGCCGATGAAGCGCGAGCGGAAGGCCATCTTCTGCAGCATGTCCGGCCGGCGCAGATCCAGGTAGCGGTAGCGCAAGCGCAGCTCTACGTTCGCGTCGGACTCCGCTTCGATCTCAAACGGCGGCAAGGTGGCTCGGCTGAGCACTTCGACGCGCTCGGCGATCACCTCGATTTGCCCGGAGGGCAACTCGGGGTTCGGTTGCTCGCGCACCTGCACGGTGCCGGTCACGCTGAGCACGTCCTCGGGGGCCAGGATTTCGCCCTCCTCCATGGACCACCCAACGCGCTCCTCTTTGCCGGTCAGCACCACTTGAGCCAAGCCGAAGCGATCGCGCAGATCGAGGAAGTAGATCCCCCCCATGTTGCGCCGCTTGGCGACCCAGCCATTGAGGACCACGCGCTGCCCCACCTCGGCCTCGGTCAGAGTGCCGACGCGGTGGCTGCGTTGCCAAGCGGGACCCGCCATCGTTAGCGGCCACGCCGACGAGCGGCATGCTGACGCATCAAGGCGCGGCGCAGAGCGGCCTGAGCCCGGACCAAGTCGAATTCGGCCTGGTCGAAGTCGATCTTCTTGCCGCGCAGACGCTCACGTGCGCGCTCCGCCGATTGCTCGGCGCGATCCAGGTCGATGTCGCTGATCGGTTCACCGGCTTCGGTCACCACGCGCACCACGTTGTCGCGCACTTCGCAGAAACCGCCGGCCACGAACATCTCTTCGGTGCCGCTGCCGCTCTTCCATTCCAACACGCCCGCGTCCAAAGCCGACACGAGCGGGGCGTGTCCCTTCAGCACTCCGGTCAGGCCGTCGATGCCCGGGAACTGCACGTAGGACGCCTGGGCTTCGACCAGCACCTTCTCGGGCGTGATCACTCGCAGGGTGATGGAGTCGGACATGAGTGGAAGTCTTGGAGAAGCGCTGGAGTGGTACCGGAACGATTAGCCCTGCATCGACTTGGCCTTTTCGACGGCCGCTTCGATGGTCGAAACCATGTAGAAGGCGTCTTCGGGCAGGTCGTCGTGCTTGCCTTCAAGGATTTCCTTGAAGGAGCGCACGGTGTCTTCGCGGGACACGAACACGCCGGGCATACCGGTGAATTGCTCGGCCACGAAGAACGGTTGGGCCAGGAACTTCTGCATACGGCGCGCGCGGTGCACGACCATGCGGTCTTCCTCGGAGAGTTCTTCGATACCCAGAATCGCGATGATGTCCTTCAGGTCGGCGTAGCGCTGCAGGGTTTCCTGCACTTGACGGGCAACGCCGTAGTGCTCCTCACCCACCACGTGCGGGTCGAGCATGCGCGAGGTGGACTTGAGCGGGTCCACGGCCGGGTAGATGCCCAGCTCGGAGATGGCGCGGTCGAGGATGATGGTCGAGTCCAAGTGGGCGAAGGTCGCCACCGGCGCGGGGTCGGTGATGTCGTCGGCGGGCACGTACACGGCCTGCATCGAGGTCACCGAGCCGTCTTTGGTGGACGTAATGCGTTCCTGCAGGGCACCCATTTCGGACGCCATGGTGGGCTGGTAACCCACCGCGGAGGGCATCCGGCCGAGTAGCGCGGACACCTCGGAACCGGCTTGCACGAAGCGGAAAATG
>JAUHXY010000335.1 GCA_030426785.1 bacterium | reverse complement strand
AAAGTCCTCTTCTTGACCGACTCGCTCTCCGATCTCGATGGGGTGGGTCGTTACTCCATGCGCTTGATCGCCGCCCTCGAGGTAGAGCGGGCCGATATCGAAGTGCAGGTCCTGCTCGCGCGCAAGCACCGCCCGACCTCATCGCAGGTGCCCTCCCATTGGAAAGTGCAAGTAGCGCTGCCGCCGGACTACTTTTTCTACATGAAGCCGTGGCGCTATTGGATTTGGCGCGCTTACAGCACCTTGCGCACCCTGTGGGCGGCTCGGGATGCCGACTTGATCCACGCCATCAAGGACTACCCGCACAACCAACTCGCCCTGGACGCTGGGCGCCTATGGCGCAAGCCGGTCCTCGCCACGGCCCACGGCACCTACACGATTCAGCCGCTGCAGAACGAACGTCACCGGGAGCGCGCGCGCAAAACCTACCTCGGGTTGGATCGCATCGTGGCGGTTAGCCGATACACCGCGCACCTCTTGTGCGAAAAGATGCGCGGTACGGGTTTCGAGGAATCCAAGGTGCACGTGGTGCCCAACGCCGTCGCGGCCTATCGCTACGAAGACGCGAAGAGGTTGAGTGGCAAAGCTTGGTCCGACGTGCCGTTCACTCTCAGCATCGGAGAGGTCAAAGAGCGCAAGGGCCATCACCTGTGGCTCGCGGCTTGGATTCGCTTGGCCGAGGACTACCCCGACTGGCACCACTTCGTGGTGGGGCACTTAGCGGGCGACGCCTACCAAGCCCGCCTGGAAGCCGACATCGCGTCGGCCGGCTTGACCCAACGCATCCACTTCCTCGGGCACGTGACCGAGGACGAAAAGATCGACCTGCTGCAGCGCGCCGAGGTGTTCATCCACACCCCCGTGACGGCGGCGGATGGCGGGTTCGAAGGTTTTGGCATCGTCTACCTAGAAGCCAACGCCGCTGGCACGCCTTGTTTGGGCACGAACCAGTCCGGCGCGGAAGACGCGATCGTGCACGAGAAGACTGGCTTGCTGGTGGACCAAAACCCGGTCGCGATCGAGTCGGGCTTGCGGCGCCTGCTCTCCGACGACAACCTGCGCCGCACGATGGGAATCGCCGGTCGCGAGCGGGCGCAGGGCATGACCTGGCAGAAGAACGCCCAAGAGGTATTGGGTTTCTACGAGGAACTGCTCGAATCCCAAGAGAACGCCAGCTAGAGGGTCGGCGTGCGCATTCTCTTCCTGACCGAGATCCCCGACCCCGGTGTGGGCTCGTCGGTTCGGCAGATGTACCAGCATGCCCGCTGGTTGCGAGCCCAAGGTCATGAGGTGCGGGTCGTCTCGACCGTTCGGTCGGCCGACGACGCGACGCCGACCGTGATCGAGGGCACCCCGGTCGATCGGTTGCATTCCGACTACCCGCTGCGCTTCCGCGCCTGGGTCTCCCTGCACAACCGCGCGATCGACCAACCCCTCGAAGCCATCCTGCAGGAGTTTCGCCCCGACGTGGTGCACGCGCACCTCGTGCACACGCACCTCGGCTACCACGCCCTGACCCAGGCGCGCCGAGCGGGAGCCCGCGTGGTCTTCACGGCCCACGACGTGATGGTCTTCTGTTATCAAAAGCTGACCTGCTTTCACGGCGGGGAGGAGCGCCAAGGCAGGGAATTCGACGTGACCGCGCGTCTCGCCAAGTGCATTCCCTGCCAGCGCTTCCGCTTCCGACCCGGCCGCAACGTGCGCATCCGCAAAGTGCTGGACCAAGACGTCGATCAATTCGTCGTGGTTTCCGACGCTTTAGGCGGCATCATCGAGGCCAATGGCATCCGCGTGCACGCGCGGGTGCACAACGCGATCGAACCTCTGGAGGAGCTGCCGGACCCCGCAGCCGTGCGCGCCTTCCGCCGCAAGCTCGGACTGGGCGACGAGCGTGTGCTCGCGATGGGGGGGCGCCTGCACGAACAAAAGGGGGTCGGCAAACTCATCCAGATGCTGGCGCACCTCGCGCCGGAGTTTCCCGATGTGCGCCTACTGGTGATGGGCAAGCGCGACGTGTACGACGGCGATTTTCGTGCCCAGGCGGAAGCCCTTGGGGTGGCGGACCGCATCGTGCCGACGGGTTGGCTAGAGGCCGACGAGTTGCAGCTCGCCTACGCCGCCGCCGACGTGTTTGTGACGCCTTCCATCTGCTTCGACACCTTCGGGCTCGTCAACCTGGAGGCCATGCAGCACCAAAAGCCGGTGGTCGCCACCCAGTTCGGGGGCTCCCAAGAGGTGGTCCTGCACGGCGAGACGGGCTTCATCGCCAACCCGTTTCAGGTCGAGACGTACGCCGAGTTCCTGGCGACCTTGCTGCGGGACGGGGACCTGCGCCGCACGATGGGGGAGCGGGGCTACGAGCGGCTCTTGGAGCACTTCACCATCGATCGCCTGGGCCGGGAGTACCAGGCCGTCTACGAGGGACGTTCCACGGATTAGGCTGGGCCTGCACTCCGAATGGCCGTTTCGGAAGTGGCACTGCGCCCCAATTGGGGAGCGCCTGGGCTGGGGCTGGCGAGAATCTTCCCCTCAGGGTAGAGTTTGGGCGCTGCGGAGCCCGAAAAAGCCCCTCAAGGGGCCTAGAATGGGGCTCGGTCCGCCGCAGACCCCCTAAGGCAGGTATCCTTAAGGGGTTGGCTCTCCCAGAGGCACGCTTTGGAGCCTCGCCCCATCGCCCGCGAAAACCGCCATGCGCAAGACTCTGCTCACCTACGTCAAGCCCCACGTTCAAGAAGATCCGCTCTCGATGATCTTGGGCATCGGGTACCTCGGCGCCCAACTGGAACGCGAAAAGATTCCGATCGCGCTGCACGATGAGCGCATCGGCACCGACCAAGAGATGAAAGCGGCCATCGAGGCCAACGACATCATCGGTTTCAGCGCGCTGACCCCGAACATCCGGCGGGCCATCGCTTGGGC
>JAUHXY010000334.1 GCA_030426785.1 bacterium | reverse complement strand
ATGCGCGCGGCAAGCAGTGCTCCCCAGAACTGCGCTGGTCCTGCGCTTGGATGGGCGGACGTTTTTGGATCCAGCCGACGCCGTTCAAACACGTGGGCGCGTTTCCCGAACAAGCCAGCAACTGGCGCTGCTTGCTCGATCAGGCCGCGAGCCTGGGTGCAGCTCCATCGGCTTCCTCTTCCGGCCAGCCCCCGGAAACAGCCCCGCGCCTGTTGAATCTGTTCGGCTACACGGGGGTTGCCAGCGTGCTGGCGGCCCGCCAAGGGTACGCGGTCACGCACGTGGACGCTTCGCGCAGCGCGTTGCAGTGGGTGGGGGACAATGCCCGTGCCAGCGGCTTGCACGAAAAAGCCATCCGCTGGGTGCTCGACGACGCGTTGGGATTCGCCCAAAGGGAAGTCCGGCGCGGTTCTCGCTACGCGGTCATCCTGCTCGACCCGCCCCATTACGGGCGCGGGCCCAAAGGGCAGAAGTGGCGCCTCGAAGAGGGTTTGGCACCGCTCTTGGAAGCCGCCCAAGCGTTGTTGGCGGACACGGGACTGTTGATCCTCTCCACCTACGCGGTCGGCTACTCTCCGTTGGCTTTCACGAACCTCCTACAGGAATTCGGTCCTGGGCGCGTGGAGGCGGGGGAGCTGGCCCTGCAAGAGTCGGACAGCGAGCGCTTGTTGCCCGCTGGCTTTTGCGCGCGCTTTTGGAAAGGGGATCTGGCTTGAGACCAGACCCGCGCGTGCTCTACGTGGACAACCACGTTTTGGCGCTCGCCAAACCCGCGGGCTGGCCGTGTGTGCCGGATGCCTCGGGGGATGCCAGCCTGCTCGAATGGGGCAAGGCTTGGGTGGGGGCGGAATTCCAAAAACCCGGCGCCGTGTTTCTCGGAGTCGTGCACCGTTTGGATCGTCCGGTTTCCGGTGTGGTGGTCTTCGGGCGCACCAGCAAGGGAGCCGGGCGCCTGAGCGCGGCCTTCCGCAGCCACGCGGCTCGCAAGACCTACTGGGCGGTGGTTCCCGGTGTCCCGCAACCCGACAGCGGAGAGGTGCGTCACGCACTGTGCAAAAACACCGATCGCAACTTCGTCCAAGTAGTGCCGCCGGGTACCCCTGGAGCGAAAGAAGCGCACACCACCTATCGCTTGTTGGAACGACGAGCTGGCGCGGGCCTGGTCGAGCTCGAGCCGCACACCGGTCGCCCGCACCAGTTGCGCGTGGCGTTGGCTTCCCTCGGCACGCCTATCTTGGGTGACCGGAAGTATGGAGCGCGCGAACCCTTGCCCGATCAGAGCATCGCGTTGCATGCGGTTTCCCTGGAGGTGCCGCATCCGACGCGGGAGGAAACGCTGCGCTTTTTGGCGCGGCCGCCGCAGGGGCCGGTTTGGGATTGGAAAGCCTGCCGCGCGGTGCAGGAGGTCCACCGGTGAACTCTGTTTCCCCGTGGAGGTGGGGGCTGGCGGTGTTGCTCGGATGGGCCGCCGCGCTGGCGGTGCACGCCCTATGTT
Source organism: bacterium (assembly GCA_030426785.1). GTDB lineage: Bacteria > Planctomycetota > UBA1135 > UBA1135 > NORP259. The sequence continues at coordinate 1,430 of JAUHXY010000334.1, read as the reverse complement.
TCGGGGACTGGGCCACCTTCCACCGCAGCATCGACTTCAACCGGGAGCCCTTCGAGGACTTCATGGGGCCCTACTACAAGCAGGCGCTGGCGATGCACGGGGACCAGAGCCTGCAACCGGGCTTCTTGTATCCACCTTCCTTCGCTTTGTTTTTGGCGCCGCTAGGAGCGCTCTCGGGATTTGCAGCCTCGTGGACGTGGGCGGTGTTCCTCGGCCTCTTGAGCCTCGCCTACGTCGGGATCGGTCTAGGGGACCGGCGGCCCGCTAGCCCGCAGGCGGCCTTCGGATTCACCGCCCTGTTCGCGCTCTCGTTCCCTTGGGTGCACGACATGCACTGGGGGCAGGTCAGCACGTTGTTGTGGGTTTGCACGCTCGGCGGATTGTGGGCTTGGCGCCGCGGTCATGCGTGGCTGGGCGCGTTGGGTTTGTCGCTCGGGATCGCGATCAAGCTCTTTCCCGCCTGGTTTCTGATCGCCTTTGCGCTGCGCGGCGATGGACGCGGCATCCTGCGGGTGATCGCTTTGATTGCGTTGTGGTTGTTCGTCCTGCCTTGGCTCGTGATGGGGTCCGCGGCGACCAGTGCGTTTTACGGAGACCTGCTGCACTGGTGGCGAGGCTCGTTGCAGGAGCTCTTTTGGGAGTCGGAAGGCACCCAGTTTGCGCCGGCACTGTTGATGCGTTTGTGGAATGGACCGAGCGGGGTCTTGCGGGTCCTGGCTTGGGGCCTGCCGTTGGCCGTCGCGCTGTGGATCCTGTGGCGAGTACACTTTTGGATGCGCGCCGGCGAGACCTCGCGCGCCCTCGTACTGCTCGCCAGCGCTTTACCCTTGGTGCTGAGTCCTTCCTGGTCCCACTACTACGTGTGGCTGCCGTGGGGCTGGTGGTGGTTTGCTGGTTGGGTCACGACTTGGCCCAGCCGGGTCGTTTTGGGGTTGTCGGCCGTGTTCATGAGCACACCGTTTTTCTTGTGGGTGGGCGGGCATCCGACCTATCCCTTGGGCGGCTTTTTGACCTTGGCGGCACTCGCCTTGCCGCTCGTCGACGCGCTGGAGGGAGACCGCGGCCGGCAAGGCGCGGGGCAGACTTCGGCCGCCTAGACATAGGCATCTAGGATTCTATGCCCAGCTGCGGCGTCCTAGCGGGGCACTTGCACGCGCACTTGATGGATGCCTAGCACCTGATCGAGGCCGGCGACCGCCACGTCTTGGGGCGAAGTGCTGTGGATGAAGAGCTCGTTGCGACCGGGGGAGAGCAAGATGCGCTGCGACTTGGCTTCGCCCTGTTCGGTCCACGTGAGGTCGAGGGGTACGTGAAAGTGGCGCACCTCATCCTCGTGGTTCATGACCTCAAGATGGATGCCGCTTTCGCTGACCCGCACTTTGCCGCGGACCCGCGGATACCCTTGGCCTTCGTACCACTCCCGAAAGAAG
>JAUHXY010000333.1 GCA_030426785.1 bacterium | reverse complement strand
ACGGCCTCCCAGTTCTTGGGGGCCTTCAACGACAACGCCTTCAAGGCGTTGGTCTTGTTTCTGGCCGCTTCGCTCGCCAAGGACGATCCCCTGCCATGGGTAGCGGACCACTGGTTAGCGCAAGATTACGGGCAAGCCCTTCCCTCCTTCTTGTTCGCGCTTCCTTTTGTGTTCCTGGGACCCATCACGGGAGCGCTCGCGGATCGCGTGTCCAAAACACGCATCGTTTGGTGGGCCAACGGGATTGAGATCTTCGTGATGCTGCTCGCATGCGTGGCGTTTACGCTCGAGAGTTACGGACTGCTGATGGGCACCGTGTTTTTCATGGGGGCCCAGAGCGCGCTCTTCGGACCGGCCAAGTACGGCATCATCAAAGAACTCGTTGGTCCGCGCGATCTTGCGCGGGCGAACTCTTTGATCCAAGCCACCACGATGCTCGCCATTTTGTCGGGGGCGTATTTGGGCGGCGTGTTGGTCGAGCACTTTGGCGATCACCTGTGGCGCGCGGGTTCGATCTACGTCGGACTCGCGATGCTGGGCTGGTGGGTGGCCTTGCGCATGGAGCAAACGCCAGCCTTCGATCCCGCGAAGTCCGTGAGTATCAACCCCTGGCGCAGTTTCCGAGAGCATTGGGAGGCCACGGGGCGCGACGGCTTGCTGCAACGCGCCATCGTCTCTAGCGCGTTTTTCTACATGATGGGCATGTTGTTCCTGCAGATCGTTATCGCGTATGGGGCTTGGCTCGAACTACCCGACACGAAGACGGCGGAACTGCACGCAATGACCGGGATCGGGGTCATCTTGGGGGCTTGGCTCGCGGGACGCATTTCTGGAGATGGCGTGCAGAGCAAGCTGATTCCGGTCGGGTTGTTGGTGTTGGCCGGTTCGACCCTGCTGGTTGCGGCTGGTCCGCAGTCGGTGTGGAACCTGCGCATTTCCCTTCTGTTGATGGGCTTAGGATCGGGGTTGTTTACGATTCCGATCCGCTGTTTGATCCAAGGACGTCCACGCCAGAGCCGGCGCGGGTCCATCCAGGGATTGGCCGAAGTGATGGACTTTGTCGGCATCCTTTTGGCAGGGCCCGTGTTTTATCTGATGGAAAAGGACCTGCGGCTTGAGCCTCCGGCCATGTACGTCACCAGCGGCGGGATCGTGGCACTCTTTTTCTTCTTCACCTTGCCGCTGGCGCGTGCGGAGATGGAAGTGTCGGAGTCCGACGCCATGCCGCTGTCCTAAGGCCTAGAGGGGCGCGTAGTTGCGCACCAACTGCACCTGTCGATCAGGATGGTCGAAGGCGAGGGCGGCGCGCAGGGGCGAGGTGCGTTCGGGCTCCAACAGGATCTCCGCGGCCAAGGGGCCAAGCCCCAAGGACAGGGTGACCCCGTGCCCGCCCAGGGCCGCGACCCAGAACAAGCGCTCTTGGCCGGGGTGCCGATCGATGACCGGTACGTCGTCTTCGCTGACCGTTCGAATGCCCACCAAACTTCGGCGCCAATCCAACGGGCCAAGAAATCCCAAACTCGCCCGCGCCCGCCGTTGCACGAGCCGCGCCAGCATGGGATCCGCGATCAAGTGGTCGGGGTCCGCGTCGTCCCCGTCGCACAGGCTGAGCAGCAACTCCCCCTGACGCGTGCCGAGGAAGTAAAAGCCCGCTGCATCATCCCAAATCACGGGAGCCTCGGGATTCCAGGCGGCCGTGGGCACCGCAAAAAACAGGTGCCGGCGGGTGGTACGGGCGGGGAAGGGCAGGCCCAAGGACTGCGCGAAAGGCTGCACCCAAGCGCCCGGCGCCAAGACGATGCGCTCGGCCTCCCAACGTTCGCCGTTCGCGGTGTGCACGCCTTGCACTTGGCCGGCGCCATCCTTCCACAAGCTCTCCACCTGGGCTTGGGTGTGAATCTGCACACCCGCTTCCAGAGCGGCACCGCGCAAGGCTTCGATGAGGGCATCCACTTGCACACGGCCGGCTCCTGGCAGCCACCATGCCCGGGCCCCTTCGGCGACGTAAGCGCTTTCGAATTCGGCCGGCGCGCCCGCTTGCACCGCTCCTGCGGCTTGCAGGTCCGCGAGCCACATGGGGTCGGGGCTGCCCGCGTGTCCTTCGAAGAGCAGCAATCCGATGGGGTCGAACAGCGGCTCGGGGGCGTGGGCGCGCAATTCCGGCGGTGGATCGGCGAAGGTGCGCGCCGAGGTCAGCGCGATCTGGCGCGTCGCTGGTGCATGGATCGCCGTGCGCAGGATGCCCGCGTTGCGGCCGCTGGACCAAAATCCCAGGCGGGACTCCCGCTCGAGCAGGTGCACTCCTTGAGCACCACGCTGCGCGAGTCCCCATGCCGTCGCGAGGCCGGCGACGCCGCCGCCGACGATCAAGGTTTCCGCGCGTTGCAGCATGGGGGCATCTTAGCCTGTCCGCATTGCGAGCATTGGCGCCAATCCTCTCGATGCGAACAGGTTTGGCTCACCCCGCGGTCGCCCACAAGCGTCCGAGTCCCAATCGCTCCGCGTGAGCGGCTCCTGGCGCGGCGGGATCGACGCGCTCCCTCCTGCGAGCGGTCCCAAAGTCTGCTCCCAAGGACGGATCCACAAGTCCCCTGCAGAAGTCTGCTGCAAAAGTCTGCTGCGCCCTGGGGGCCGGTCGGCCCCGGGACCTACACTTCCGGCATGGCTCCGTTTCTCGACCTACCCGCCTTCCCGACCCTCGGGGCACTGCCCTTCGTCTGCGAGCTGCCCACACGTTGGAGCGATGAGGACACGCAAGGTGTGCTCAACAACGCCGTGTACCTGACGTTGTTCGAAGAAGCGCGCGCGCGCTTTTTCTTCGGTCTCGGCATCCTGCCCAAGGGCACTTTTCCCTTCTTGCTGGGTCAGACCTACGTACGCTTTTTGTCCCCAGGTCGGGGCGGCGAGAGCGTCACGGTGCGGCTCGCGACC
>JAUHXY010000082.1 GCA_030426785.1 bacterium | reverse complement strand
CGACCAGGTTCGCCAGAACGGCCCGCGATAGGTGCCCCCGCTGCAAGCCTCCCCCGATCAAGGCCACTTCCCCGAGCTGCAACTCGCGCGCCACCTCGGCCAAGGTCGCCCGCGAGACCAGATTGGCTTTCATCTGCGTCAGATCCCCTTCGGCCCGCCCGGGGAAGTGCCGGTAAAGGAATTCGGCCACCACGAGGTCGAGCACCGTGTCCCCCAGAAACTCTAAGCGCTCGTTGCTCTCGCGCTGATCGCCATCCCGCAGGTCCAAAGAGGCATGCGTCAGCGCCAGGCGCCAAAGCGCCTGGTCCTTAAACGGGGGCAGGCACGCTCGAAGGCGTGCCGGGAGTTCGGGGGTCTCGTTCACAGGAGGAGGGCCCGCCAGCGCGCGCCGCCCAGCGCCAGCATAGCGCATGGCAGCGAGCTCTTGGGAGCCCAATCGCGGCCGCACACCACCTTGGTTCCGGCTCGAACCTGGGTCGTGGGCCCTTCGCAAGGGGAGGAGTGCGAATGAACCCTCGGGCCCTGCGTAAGAGGTTTCTACAATCTCGAACCCGCCTCGGACCCGGCTCCATGCGGACGAGCCTGCCACGCGCTTTGGCTTCCACCCTTTGGCATGGGTGGGATCGAAGGTGGATCGCACCGCATCGCCCGGCGAGGCGGGGCGACCCACGGATAGCCCCCGCCGCCAGCGTTTCCGCTTCTTTGGCCCGCTTCCCCCAACCATGACCCACGCACTGCAACTGCAAGGTTTGACGCGCCGCTACGGCGAGCAAACCGCCTTGCGGGGCTTCGACCTCGCTCTGGAGCGAGGGGAGTTCCTCGGACTGCTCGGCCCCAACGGGGCGGGCAAAACCACGACCCTGCGCATGATTTCGTGCGTGGATCAGCCCGATGAGGGCGCGGTCGAGGTCCTCGGATTGTCCGCGGCCACCCAGGCGGATGCGATCCTGGGTCGCATCGGCGTCGTGCCCCAAGAGATCGCCCTGTACGACGATTTGACGGCACTCGAGAATCTAGAGTTCTACGCTGGCCTCTACGGCCTGCAGGGGTCGCAGCGGACCGAGCGGGTGACTTGGGCCCTGGACCAAGCCGGTTTGCAGGACCGCAAGGCCTCGCGGGTAGGCGGCTTTTCGGGTGGTATGAAGCGCCGGCTCAACCTGGTGGCCGCGTTGATGCACGAACCGGAGCTGGTCCTGCTGGACGAACCCACCGTGGGAGTCGATCCGCAGTCGCGCAATCACCTCTTGGAGATGATCGCCGGTCTGCGTGGCAGCGTGAGCTTGATCTACACGACCCACCAGATGGGCGAGATCGAGAGGCTTTGCGATCGCATCGCCATCATGGACGAAGGGCGCTTGGTCGCGAGCGGCACCATGGATGAGTTGCGCGTGCAAGCTCAATCCCAACTGGGCGGCGGCCAGCGCTTGCACCTGGAGGACGCGAGTCAATTGCAGCGCGCGATCGAGATCTTGCAAGCGCAAGGCGTGGCGGCTTCGACGGTGCAGGTGGGCGCCGATCTGGAGTCGATCTTTTTGGCCACCACCGGAAAAGCCTTGCGCGACGGAGACGCCTAACCATGTGGAAATCAGCCCTTCATCTCGCCGCCAAGGACATCAAGCTGTTCTTCCGGGATCGTACGGCCCTCAGCCTGTCCCTGGTCCTGCCCATCGTATTGGCCACCGTCTTCGGCACCGCCATGAAAGGCATGTCCGGCGGCGGTTCGGGCGGAGGGATCAAAGCCTTGACGCTCGTGGTGCAGGACGAGGATCGCACCGATGCGAGTCAGAAGCTGATTACGGCACTAACGGAAACCGATGGCATTCGGGTGCAACCGGAAACCGATGGCCGCGCCGTCGTGCGCAACGGCCAGGCCGCCATGGCTTTGGTCGTGCCCGCCGGTTACGGGCAGTCCCTGCAGGCGGGGGAGATCCCCGACTTGTTGCTGCTCAAGGACCCTTCCCGTTCGTTGGCGGTGCAAGTGCTCTCCGGGCGCATGCTGCCGGCTTTGATCGAGCAAAACTTGGACATGGCCAAGGGGCCCGCGTTCCGAAACTTCTTGGGCAAGTTGGGCTTCCCCGAAGACGGGATGGACGACGCCGTCGAGATCTTTGAAGGCACGTTCGCCAGCATGGATCTCCTGACTAGCGAGCTAGAGGCCCAAGGAGCGTTTGAGGAAGAAAACGCCTCCGAAGAGTCGTCCGACGGCGAAGGCGAAGCGGAGGGGGGAGCTGGGTTCGACTTCCTCAACGATGTACCCGAGATGCTGGGCTTGCGCAGCGAGGAGGTCATCGACACGACCAACCAACCGGCCAGCAGCGCCGGGGTCTCCCACGCCTTTGCGGCTATGGCGGTCATGATGCTGATGTTCAGCCTGGTGGCCGGCGCGGGAACCCTTTTGGATGAGAAAGAGCAGGGCACCCTGATGCGCTTGCAACTCATTCCGAATGCTCGCGATGCGATCTTGTTGGGCAAAACCATGCTGCTGGGCACGATCGGATTGTTGCAGCTCGCGATGCTGTTTCTGTTTGGCATGTTCGCCTTCGACGTGCCCGTCTTGGAGCACCTCACCGAAATCGTCGTGATCTCGTTGGCGACCGTGGCCGCTTGTGCGGCCATGGGCATGCTCTTCGCAACCCTCTCCAAGACGCGCAAGCAGCTCGAAGGATCTTCGACCCTGGTGATCCTGGGCATGAGCGCTCTCGGTGGCGCATGGTTCCCGCGCGAAATGACGCCGGACATCTTCCAGAAGCTCGGCAACTTCACCCTGACCGCTTGGTCCATGGATGCCTACCACGGATCGATGTGGTACGGCAAAAAGCTGTGGCCCACGGAGGTCGAGGGTTCCACCTTGGCAGGCATTTGGCCCCAGATCGCCGTCCTGCTCGCTATCGCGGTCGTTTTGGGGTTGATCGCTAGGTGGGCCTTCCGGCGCCGCTTTTTGCAGCGCGCCTAATGGCCGATACGAACGAGTCCGCCCCCGTCCTGCGTGCGCAGGACGGGGGCGGGTGCATTCTCGAGGAAGGGGGTCGACTATTGAACGGTCGCCGGCTCGCCCGCTTTTTCCAAGGCGTGGGCCATGGCTTGGGGAGTCACGTTCTGTTTGTCGTACTTCACACTGAAGCCGCGTTTGCCAGGCTTCATATCGACGATTTCAACTCCTTCGAAACTCGAGAGGGCGGCACGCGCCCGCGTGATGCAACCGCGTCACGGGTTGGCTTTGGTGAATTCGAAGGTCGCCATGGCCATCGACTCGACGGCTTCGGGTGCGACGGTTTTCATTTCTTCGGCCGGGGCCTCGCAGCACTCTTTCGTGCAGTCGGATCCACAGCCATCGGTGCTCTTGCACGCGCCGAGTGGCAGCGCGAGGGCGAGCAGCAGGAAAGCAGATTTCTTCATTGCAGATGTCTCGTGTGAAGTAGAGATTCGGAATGGGCGCCGGACCTTCCGGCGCTTCGGAGGCTTTGTACGACCTCTTTGGCGAAATCGGACCTTTGTGGGTGGGAAAACAAGCTGGACCGGCGCTTCGGAAGGGAGGGACCCGTTCTGGGACTCGGACCGCTGGCCCCGGCCAGGGTTGGGGCCCCTTGGACCCCTCGGTCGCAGCCTAGAGCCCCTTCCTGCCACCGAGTTCGGGCGGTGGGCCCACGCGGTGACCGCTCCCAGCGCGTGAATGGGCCGCATGCATCGAGCTCGCGGGAAGCTCCTTGCCGAGTCTTTTCGATGGGAATTCCGCCCGGCCATTAGGCGTCGAAGTCGGCCGTTCCAGCCTTGGGCTTTGGGCTAAAAACGCCGATACGAAGGACGACACGCACCTCCATCCCCATGACCGCCGATTCGGAAACTCCTACCTCCCGACCCCTACGCCTCGCCATTTTGGGGTCCCGCGGCATCCCGGCTCGTCACGGTGGCTTCGAGACGTTCGCCCAGGAGATCGCCGCGCGGCTTTCCGAGCGCGGCGTGGAGGTGACGGTGTTCTGCGAGGCCAAACCCGGGGGCCGGCCGGTGCGCTACGGTAAAGTGCGGCTCGAGTACGTGCGGGCGCCGTTCGGGGGTTCTTTGGCTCGCGTGTTCTACGACTTGGGTGCCTTGCTGCGAGCCCGCAAGCGCTATGACGTCGTGTACCTGCTGGGCTACGGGTCCGCTTTCTTGGCGTGGATTCCGCGACTGTTCGGACGGCAGCTTTGGATCAACATGGATGGTCTCGAGTGGCGGCGGTCCAAGTGGGGGCCGCTCACCAGCCGCTGGTGGAAAGCCATGGAAGGTTTGGCGGCCCGTTGGGCGCACCGTTTGATCTTCGACAACCAGGCGGTGGCTTTGGAGGTGGCGCAACGGCGCCCCAAACTCGCGCCCCACAGCGTGATCGCTTACGGAGCGCCCGTGCAAACCCAGGCCCCTGATCCGGCGCGCGTGCGCGCCCTCGGTTTGGAGCCTGGCCGCTATCTCTTGACGGTGTGCCGCTTCGAGCCCGAAAACAACCTGTTGGAAATCGTGAGCGCCGCGGCGCAGCGCGAGGGGGGAGCGCCTTTGGTCGTCGTATCGAGCACCGCCGAACGCACGGCCTGGCAAAAAAAAGTCATGGCCCATGCCGGCCCTTTGGTGCGTTTCATCGGACCGGTGTATGACCCTGCGATCCTGCGTACGCTGCGCTATCACTGCCAGATCTACCTGCACGGTCACTCGGTGGGGGGCACGAATCCGTCCCTGCTGGAGGCGATGGGCGCAGGCAACATGGTGTTGGCTCACGACAACCCCTTCAACCGCGAAGTGCTGGGGGAGATGGGCCGCTACTTCAGCGATCCCGATGATTTGGCGGACAAACTTTGGGATCTAGAGCGCATGAGCGATCGGCAACGCAGCCTGATCGGCGATGGGGCGCGCGACCGCGTCGTGAACTTTTACAGCTGGAGTGCGGTCACCGATCGATACATCGAACTGTTGAACGAGTCCATGAGTCCCGAGCAGACCGGAGCGTCCGCGCCCGTGCGCCAGGCCTCCAGCCAGTAGGCGGTTTCCCTGCTGGCCGGGCGACGATCGAGTGCGCAGGCTTGTTCGTAGCGGCACCCTGAAGCTCAGGGCTGCTCTGGAAGGATTCGCAGGGTTCCCGCGGTGCGGACGTACAACACCGCCTGTGCCCCAGGTACGACGCGCAAGGGCATGGAACGGCCTTGCGTGGTTCGCAGTGCACTGCCCGCATCCAACAGCACCCCTTGCCCCGGGGACTCGCCTCGCGACTCGATCCTGCCCGCGATGACCACCCCTTGCAGGGTGCCTTCGTCGACTTGCAAGGTTCCTATGAATTCCTGGGGCAGGCGCACGAGGCCTCCGTGCGACTCTCCGGAACCGGGTTGACCCCATAAAAAGGCCCGCTGCGCCCCGGAGTCTCCTGCGTCTTCGTTCCAAGCGAGATCGGCCGCGTCGAGCCAAACGTGATGACTCGGGTCGACGTTGATGGGCACCTCGCCCGCATGGAAGGCGTCTTCCGGCGGGTGAACCAAGTAAGGCCCGTCCTCGATCTCAATGTACGCCAAGTTCGACGAACCTTGCGCCGCTGTGATGTGCACGCCTCCTTTCGGCTGCGTCCAATAGGAACCCGGGGGAAGCCATTGATGCTCGGCGTCGGGGTCGTCGTTGTGCACTTGTCCTTCGATTACGATCCCGCGATACGTCACGTTATGGATGTGCGGAGGCGAAGAAAAGCCATCGCGGAACGCGACCAAAAAGCCGGACGGTCCCGGTTGGGTGCGATCGCCCCACAGGTTGGCGGCGCGGGGGCCCGCCTCGCCGCGCGCTGGATTCAGTGGGCCCCATTCGACTTGCGCTTTCGGCACGGCTTCAAGGACACCCGCGGAGGAAGGCAAGCGATCTCCTGGGGCCTCCAGCTCGAGCGTGATGCAGGCGGGTAGGAGGCCGAATGGAAGGCAGAGTGCGATCGAGAGTCGTTTCATGGCCGTAGAGTGCAGGAACACGCGGAGCGGTGCTCAACCTAGGGGAAGGCCCATGAGCGCACCAGCACGCACATTTTTGTAAGCAACGTGGCGGGTTCGTTGCGTCCGCCTGCGCGACATTCTTTGGATAGATTTTTACAAAAGGCCTTCGCCTCCAGCACGGCAGGAACGCATCACAGCTGGAAATCGTTCTCGCACCGCCGCCCACGCAGGAGGGGCCATTCAGGGCACGCGCCAAAACGCGGTTTGCGTGACGACCAGGCACATGGCGCCGTAACCGCTGATCAGGTGATCGGGTGGGCCGAGGAATTCTTGCGCGGCTAGGTTTTGCGGGTGGTCCGAGTTGTCGAGTACTAGCCAACCGCCCGAACGTACCTTGTCGCGCAAGGCTTCGAGGGCGGCGACGCGCGGCACCTCTTGGCTGTGGGGGTCGACGATGACCATGTCCAAGGACGCCGGTTCGAGCGCGCGGAGTGCTTCGACCGCTTGGGAACCCGCTGCCTGGGTCCCATGCCAACGGGCTAATCCTTCCGGTCCATAGCGCGCGGCGATTTCCTTTTCCAAGGCTTCGATCCATTCTCCGTGGGGCTCGACGGTATGCACGCGCACACCGTGTTCGAGCAGCCACAGGGTGGAGTTCCCTCCGCCGACCTCCAGGACTTGCTGGCCGGGTTGCAGGCAGCCTTCCAAGTAGCGGATCGCATCCCAGGCGAGGAACGGAACCGGTCGACGCAAGAATCGGCTGCGCCGCGTGCCCCACCAGGTCCATACCGTCTTGGGAATGCGCAGCACGCTGCCCCAACTGGGCTTGCGACCCTGCAAATCCACCAGTCGATTCGCGACGCGCAGTCGCTGGGTACCTTCCGGCGTCTCCCACTCCAGGGTGTAGCGCCCGGTCCAGCGGTCTAACCAGGGACGTTCGTAGTAGGTGCGGGCTTGGCCGGGCTCGAGCTGGGCGGCTGCGTCGCGGGGCCGGGAGGATTCACTCGGTACAGGTGCCATGCGCCAAACGTCGCTTCGCGACGGGTGTGCGCATTCCACCAAACGTGGTCGGACTCCGTACTCCAAATCGGGCCGATTCCCGGGATGAGGTTCGAAGCCAAGGAGGTTTCGCGCACGAGAATCCAATCGCAGTCGGCGAGGCGCGCGATTTGAGTGAAGGTGATGGGCGTCCCGTTCGGCCGCAGCGGGGTGTCGAGCGGGTCCACCATGGGGCCGTCGTACAGGAAACCGAAGTGGGCCGCTTCCACCGTCATGACCGCGCCAGGCGTCGATTCGCTCGGTGACTCGCGCAGGAACTCCACCGCGGCGCGGAAGTCTTCGCGCTTCGCCCGCAGGTCCAACGAGGTGCCGAACGCGATCGGCATGGCCAGCGTGAGCAACACCACGGCCGTTCCCCGCAAGAGCCGCGTTTCGTGAAAGCGGGGCACCAAGGGCAATAGGAATGGGACCATCGACATGACCAGGGCTAGGCCCGGCAAGATGGACGCGACCGTGTGCCCGGCGCGATCGAGACCTTCTCCTGTCCCGAAAGCCAGCATGAGATAGAAGAAGGCCAACCAACCCCGAGAACCAATGGTGGGGGTGCGCAGGTTGAGCAGGGTCACGCCTGCCAGCAAGCTCCACGTGAAGAGGGCCCCGACGTGTTGCAACCACAGGGGCATGTCCGCGATCCAGGGCAACAAGCTGAAACTGGGTAGCCCCAACCACAGGTCACCGATCGAACGCCATTGGAACGTGAGATCCAATAGCCAAGTCCCAACCGGCAGCCAAAACACGTCATCGGCCGAACGACCACTCAGCCAGGTCCATACGCCAATGGGAGCGAGCACCGCCAGCGCGTTGCGCCAACGCAGCAGGGTGCCGCTGCCGAAGCGCACGCCGAGTCGGCCGGTGTGCACGCCGATCCAAACCGGCAGGAACAACGCCATACTCGGGTTGGAGAGGATGGCGAGGTGCAGCCACAGGATCGAGCGCGCGGTTTGGCCCGCCGAAATGGCTGCGTAGCTCATGGCTAGCAGAAAACCGATCCACTCGGCGCTCGATCCGCGGATGGCGCCGTCCACGAAGGCCGGGGCCAAACACAAGAGCAACGCCAATGCGGGCCGTACCGAAGGCCGCATGGGCCGCAGGAGCGCCAACACCGCGCAGGTCCACAGCACCGTGTTGAAGGCGATCAGGAAGGCAGGAGTAGCGCCGCCGAGAAGCGCTTGCAGCGGTGCGACCAGCAACGCGAACAACGAGAGGGGTTGGCTCAGACCTGCTTCGATGCCAGGCTGGAATACAAATCCCTGGCCGCTCATCCAGTGCCGGCCTTGACGTAGCACCGCATAGACCTCGTCGGAAACGAGTCCTTGGCTGCCGTAGGCGGCCATCCACAGCCGAAACAAGGTCGCAAACACCAAGATCACGACGAGCGGCGTGCCGAGCGCGGTGTGGCGCTGGGCCTTTCCTCCGGTCAGAAGCCGAAAGGGTGTCGGCGCTTGGACGGGGACCGCTTGGCTGGACGTGGGGGGCATGGGGGCGCGGCGGCTCGGGAGGAAGGTCGTCTCGAAGGCGGGGGCGCTGCGGAGTGCGGATCACACGGGCATTCACGCGACCCAAAAATCCGCTCGGTGCCGGAGAGCACGGCGCGATCGCAGCCCTGGCCCAACCCTCATCGGACGCACGGGGGCCTCAAGTGATGCCCTCCGCGGTCGATTCCCGCTTTGCTCCTGCGTGCCGCCAACCGACCCCGCGCCCATGCAGGTCGGCCCCCGAAAGCACCCCATGGGAGACCAAAAGGGGACAGCCCGCGCCGTGGGGGCCTGCGGGCTGCCGGGGGGGAAGGCGTCCTTCCTGTCGGAAAGGCGCTGCGAGCCGGTTTACGGCTCCTGGTGGGAGTTGGAAGCTGTGCTGTTCGCCGGAGCAGGGGCGGGGAACGGCGCGGCGGGCTCGTCCAATGCGACCTTGGGACGACGCAGTTCTTTGGCTTTCGACGAGCCCCGTTTCCGTTGCTGCTGCACTCGCTCGTGATGTTCGACGGCTTGATCGTAGATCCAGTCCAATTGTTCGCCCTTGCTCTCCCAAGTGGCGGCGTGTGCCACCCATTGGGCCCCGTTCTTGGCAACGTGACGGCGCAACGGTTCGTCCTTGATGAGCAACTCCATACCCAAAGCCAAGGTCTCTTGCGTCGCTTCAAAACCCTTGTAGGGGATCGACACGCCGTTGTTGTGAGCCACCATTTCGCCCGCTCCGCCCCGATCGAGGCAAATGACCGGCAAGCCGTGGGCCATCGCCTCGAGCACGGCCATGCCGCTGCCTTCGAACGACGGGAACAGGAATAGGTCGGCTTTGCTCATCTGTTCCATGGCCTTTTTGTGGGTCACGTGACCGAGCACGCGCACGGCGTCGCCCAGGCCCAGCTCGCGGATGCGGGCTTGCACCCAGGTACGACGTTCCCCATCGCCCAACAGGGTCAAGCGCGTGCGCGGGTGGCGGTAGCGTAACTTGCCGAAAGCTTCGATCACCAAGCGGATGCCTTTCAGGTCGGAGAGTCGGCCAGCAAACAGCACCTCGAGGGTCCGGTTGCGCTCGTAGTTGAGGCTCGACAGATCGAAGGATTCGACCCCCGCCGCCAACATGTGCACGGTCTTGTATTGGTATTCGAGTGGCAACCGCTTTTCGAATTCCAAACCTAGGCTGAGGATCACGTCCGCCGAATCCAGGGTGGTCTTGAGCCACTTGGATTTCGATTCGTTCCTGCGCACGCGCGTCTTCATGACCTCGGAGGCGCGGAACTTGTAGTCCGAAGGCAAGATCGCATCGTCGGGGATGCGCGCGTGTTGGCCTACCGGGCCCCAAACGAAGGGCAGGTCCAGCTCCGCCAAACCGGATCCGATCCAGGACGATGCGCACGTCAGGTGATGGGTCACATCGAAGGGAGTCTTGGCGTGCAGCTCGCGCGCCAGGTCGCTCACCCCCTTCTGCCACAGCGCGAAGTACGGCGCGGCCCCGCGACCCCCTTTTTTGAAGGAGCGCACCCACTTGGGGAGGTCAAACCCGATCACGGTCATCGGGACTTTGGCCCGCTGTACGGCGCGCTCGATCGCGAGCACGTTCGCTTCCCGCGTGATCAGGGTCACACGGTTGCGCTGAGCGATTTGGAGCGCCCAGTTCCACCCGATTCCGGGCTCGGAACCCACTCCGGGCTGGCAGGCGTAGGCGGTTGCGAGGACGTGGCGTTTCATGAAAGCTTCTTGTGAGTCGGGCGGAGATGGTTCAGGAGGCGTAGCGGTGGCGGTCCATGAGCGGCTCCAAGCGCTCGCATAGTTCCCGAGCCCAGCGCGAGCGAGCGGCGGCCAACCAACCGATTTGGGCGAAATCCGGTTTGTGGATGCGATGCAACCCCGCGTCGCGCTGCGCGATCAGCAGCACGTACAGAGCTGCGAGCGGCTCGATTTCGTGGTCTTCGACACCGGCGACGCGGCACAGGGGTTGGCCATGGCTGCGCACGGTCTTGAGTACCCAAGACAAAGCTTGATGGGCGGGCATCTGTTGCAACAGCACGCAGGTCTGCAGCAGGTAGTGGAACAGGTCGAACAGGGCCGGGCGCTTGTCGCAATAAAACTCCCAGTCGAAGGCGCGTAGGTGTCCTTTTTCCAGCCGCGCATTCCACGGCGTGAAGTCGCCGTGGCTCTGCGTGCAGGGAATGCTGCCCCCTTGCAGAAACTGGCGCGCAATGCGGGCCAAACGATCAAACTCGGAACCTTGCTCGAGCCAGTCGCTGCCATCGTACAAGCTCGGCATGACGAGATGCGGTGCGTAGTGATCGTGTTCGCGAGCCGCCAGGGCCACCAGCCACGTCATGATCGCCGGTGAAAGACCCGGCTTGGGGCGTTTGCCGTACAGGGTTTCCTGGGCAAACCACTTGGGCACCGTCGGTTGATCCCGCGCGACCAAGCGCGGGGCCAGCCCGCTGTCTTTCAGCGCCGTCAAACCTTGGATTTCGTGATCGATGGCGCCGAGCGCATGTTCCGAAGCGGCGATCTTGTAGATGTGCTCCTGCCCATGATCGCGATGCAACACCGCGATTTTCTGCAGCGCGCCGGGGATGCCCTCCACGACTGCGACCGGACTACCGAAGAAGGACTGGTCCGTACGGTCTTCCGGTGCTTCGGGTCGCGTGATCATCGTGATGCGCTCGCGGCGTTGGGCGGCCAGGATCGGAGCGACGGCGGGGGCTTGCAGGCAAGACCGCAGAAAGCGCGTGCGCATGCGGCCGCCAGGCAACAGGCGGATACCGTGTCGGAAGGCCTCGCTCGAGCGGATCGAAAGCAAAGCGTTGGACCCGCTTCCACCGGGCAGCAACAAAAACGTCTCGTGCCACGATCCGAGCGGAGGGCTCAGGCGCGGCTGGTTGTGGTAGATGGCCAGCGCATGACCCGGGGTTAGGGAGGCATAGGTTGCTTCGAGATCCTCGGCTCCCACCGCCGATGGCCCGATGAATGCCATGGACCGCTCGACGGAGTGGCAGGGTCGAACCAGCGGGTACCACAAAGCGGGCTGCCCGGGAATTTGCGGGGCCTCGGCTTTCATGGGTGGAGTGCGCAAAGGTGACTGGCCGGGAGCGATGTGAGCCGGCGGGAAAGCGCGCACCTCGGTTCGGGCGCAGCAGCGTTCGAGCGCTGGTCGATCGAGCTTGTCAGGCTGCGAGCGGCGTAAGCTCTGTCTTTGAGTCCCTTCCAGGGCTTGGTTTCCTGTTTGCGGTGCACGATCCAATCGGTGGCGGAGCCGGCGCGTGGCGAGCGGGGGCCTGCATGGTCCCGTCGCGACGCAGAGGGTTCCTGCACCCCGGCGCGCGCGCTCGGCCCAGGCTGGCAAGCGCGCTCGTTGCGGACAGGTAAGTCCCCGGTGGCAAGGACCCCGAGGACGGTGGCCGCAACCTGCGTCGGAGGCGCTAGCGGACCGGCGGCGGGTACAGCCGAGTTAGGCGGTACAGACATGGCAAGGAAAGCGGGACGATGCTTTGGCAGGCCCCTGCCAGGGCTTTGGTGAAAGGACGTTGGCGGCCCGAAAGGACACGAGCCACAGGTCCCATCGACTGGTTGCACGGGGCTCTTGAGCCCGAACCCAATTCGTCTCTTAAGTAGGCCTACGTTCCCCAGGCAAACTGCCATAGGACGATACACCCAGCCCAAACTCGGCGGGCAACGGCCCCACCAGTCGCCGGTGCTCTCGTAATGCGAATCGGTCGGTCATGCCGGCCAGAAAGTCGCAGATAGCCCGCTCGAGCCCCTCTTGCTGCGCCCACTCCTGATACCAACGGGGCATTTCGGTGGGGGCGGTGAGGTAGGCCTCAAACAGTCCGCGCAAGACCGAGCGCGCGAAGGCTAGGTAGCGCTGCAGGTACTCATGGCGATAGAAGCGTCGGTACAAAAACTGCGATAGCTCCGCCACTTGCCCCGAGAAATCATCGCTGTGGCGGATCAGCATGCTGGGGTGCTCGCGCACTTCCGCCGCGCTGCGCACGCCGGAATTCTGCAGCGTGCTTTCGGAGTGGGCGATCAAATCCCCGATCGCGGCCCCGATCAGTTCGTTGGCGATGCGTTGGATGCGCAGGTTGTGGTCGTCGCTGGAGTCGAGGAATCCGGGATGGCGCGCCTCGACCCGGTCGACGCTTTGACGCCACAACTCGACTTCGTCGAAGACTTGTTCTTCGCGGAACATGCCGGCGCGCAATCCGTCCTCCAAGTCGTGCTTGTTGTAGGCCGTGGAATCCGCCAAGTCGGTCACCTGCGCCTCCAAACACGGCCGTTTGGGCTTGGGTTCAAACTCTGCCGGCCAGTCCCGAGCCGATTCGTGCTTGAGCAAGGACTCGCGCACCTCGCGCGTCAGGTTGAGTCCGGGGTAGGCGGGGGAGCGGCGTTCGAGTTGATCGACCACCCGCAGGACTTGCGCGTTGTGTCGAAACCCTCCGTGGTCGGCCATCAGCTCGTTCAAGGCCAGCTCTCCGCGATGTCCAAAAGGCGGATGCCCGATGTCGTGGCACAGGGCCAAGGCCTCGGTCAACGGCTCGTTCAGGGCCAGGGCTCCCGCTACGGTGCGACCTACCTGACAAACCTCCAAACTGTGAGAGAGGCGTGTGCGCTGCAGGTCGCCCTCCTCCGTCAGGAAAACCTGGGTCTTGTGGGCTAAGCGACGGAAGGCGGCCGAGTGCACGATGCGGTCCCGGTCCCGTTCGAAGCGCGTGCGCAGCGGGTCCTCCGACTCGGGGTGCGCGCGGCCCTGGGATTGGGCGCTCCAACTGGCGTAGGGAGCGAGCTGTTGGGCTTCTCGTTCTTCTTTGAGCTGGCGCAGGATCATCGCAGGCGGGTCACCTTATCGAATTCGGCGGGGCTTTGCCTTGAGTCCCGGGGGAAGGGGCAGGGTTGAGTTCAGCGGGGGAATAGACGAACCTTCTCGCCCGCCCCAGGGTGGCAACTCAAGTCCCCAAAACTCGCAGCCTTCCTGTTCCCCGCTCCTCCCCCCGCATGGCTTCCGAAGAACGTGCTTGGTACGAGACCGCTTTCGAAGCGGAGTATCTCGAGCTATACGCGCACCGCGACCTCGCTTCGGCGCGCGTGGAGGCGGGTTGGTTGATCGCGCAAGGGGTCTCGGGCAAAACCCTGGACCTGTGCTGCGGCGCCGGGCGGCACAGCTACGCCCTTAGGGAGCGGGGGCTCAACGTGTTCGGGCTGGATCTGTCCCAGGAGTTGCTCGAGCGACAACACCAACGACCCGAGCCAGAACGTTTGCTCGGCCGCCTGGTGCGCGCGGACGCGCGACGGATCCCCTTGCGCGATGGTTCGCTCGACTCGATCGTGAACCTGTTTTCTTCCTTCGGCTACTTCGGTCTCGAAGGAGATCGGGAAGTGCTCGACGAAATCGCTCGGACGTTGCGGTCTGGCGGCCACTTGGTGATGGACTTGATGAACCCCGAGCGCGTCCGACGCCACCTCCAGCCGGATTCGCGCACCGAGCGAGGCGGATTCGTCCTGTACGAAGCCCGGCGGCTCGAAGACGAGGGCCGAAGGGTGACCAAGGCGGTTCGCATGGTGGCGGCCGACGGTCGGGAAAAGCACTGGAAAGAGGATGTACGGCTCTATTCTGCGCCGGAGGTGACCGCTGCTCTCGAGGCGCGCGGCTTGGTCGTGGAGGGGCTCTTCGGGGATTTTGCGGATCAGCCCCTTACGGAAGATTCCCCGCGGCAGATCCTCATCGCTCGCCGCCACTAGGCGGAGATTTCGGCCTCCGAGGCCTGGAAAGCGGGGTTCCCGAGCCCACCCGCGAGGACCCGGGGGCTATACTCGTCGCCCCCCTCGGTCTCTAGCCTTTCGGGAAATCACCGCTATGCAACAGAACATCGTTTTCAGCGAAAAAGCGCTCGAGCTTCAAGCGATCGCCAAAGACATCGCCGACCGCCACGTCCGCCCCAACGCTGCGAAGTACGACAAGGTCCAGGAGTACAACTACGAAGCCGCCAAAGCCGTGGCGGAGGCGGGTTTGTTCCGGACGTTCATCCCCCAGGAGTACGGGGGCCACGGTGCCGGCGTGTTGGCGTTGGCTTTGGTCGCCGAAGAGCTCGCCAAGGCGGACTCCGGATTCGGCGTGGCCTTCGCGGTCAACGCGTTGGGGTCCTTCCCGATCATCCTGGGCGGCAACGAGGAGCAGAAGAAGAAGTTCCTGCCCCAGATCGCCGCGGGCGACAAATTCGTGGCTTTCTGCCTGTCAGAGAAGTTCGCTGGCTCCGACGCGAGCGGCTTGTCGGTGCGTGCCTTCGACCGCGGCGATCACTACGAGATCTGCGGCGAGAAGAAGTGGACCACCAACGGTGGGGTCGCCGACATCTACTCGGTCTTCGCCGTCACGGACCCGACCTCCAAGTCGCGCCGCATCAGCGCTTTCATCGTCGAGAAGGGCACCCCGGGCTTCGAGATCAAGAAGGTCGAGGACAAGATGGGCATTCGCTGCGTTCCGGTGGTCGAGACCCACTTCGACCACGTCAAAGTGCCCAAGGAGAACCTGATTGGCGGCCGGGCCGGCATGGGCTTCAAGCACGCCATGATGACCCTCGACTACGCCCGCCCGGGCGTGGCCGCCCAAGCGGTCGGGGCTTCCCAGGGCGCCATGGACTTGGCGAACGTCTACGCCAACCGTCGCCAGCAGTTCGGCGTGCCCATCTCCCAACACCAGATGGTGCAGAAGATGCTGGCCGACATGAACATGAAGACCGAAGCGTCGCGCCAACTGGTCTACGCTGCGGC
>JAUHXY010000081.1 GCA_030426785.1 bacterium | reverse complement strand
AAACAACGCGCCTTGCGGGTGCACGTGCCCGTCGAAGAGGTGGCGGCCATGCGCGCCTTCGATCTGGAGGGTTCGATGGAGGACTATCGCCAGAACTACTTGCTGGTGACCGGCCGCTTGACCCAGGGCCCGCGCGGATTCCGGCTGATGGACGCCAAGGCTTCCGATTGGCGCCTCGCCGGTCCGCAACCCAAGATGCCGTAGGGACGAGGCCCAACGCCTCGATTCGACACGCTTTCGAGAGACCCGGGGTTCCGTAGGGGCCCCGGGTCGCTTTCCTTGGGAGTCCTCTGCCGATCCCAGCCGCGTTCGCTAAGCTGCACCCCGGCCCCGCGCGGGTCTCTCCTGAACGCAACCCCAGTCCCACTCCCTGCTATGCAAAACAAAACTTGGCTCTCCGCCCTGCTGATGAGCACCCTCTGTGCGACCCCTGCTTGGGCACAAGGCGGCGATGATTGCTCGAACGCGCAAGTGATCACGGGCAACGGCCCCCACACCTTCGACCAAACCGCCGCGACCTTTTCCGGCCAAAACACGAGCTGCGCCACCGGCGGCGTGACCGGACCCGACGTCTGGTTTTCCTGGACGGCCGGCCAGGACGCGGATTACCTCGTGTCGTCCTGTGGCTCGTCCTCCGACACCGTGATCGCGGTCTACACCGATTGTTTGGGTACCGAAATCGCGTGCAACGACGATGACTGTGCCCTGCAGAGCACCGCGACGTTCACCGCGACGCAAGGCGACACCTACTTGATCCAAGTCGCCGCTTGGCAGAACTCGACTCCGGGGGTCGGCTCGATCACCATCGTTCCCGATCTGCCCATCGTCAACCCGAACAACGGACACTCCTACCGCCTCGTGGATGGCCACGTGGATTGGCTGACGGCCAAAGCGGAAGCCGAAGCCGCCATGCTGAACGGCCAGCCCGGCCACTTGGTCACCATCAGCGATCAGGCGGAAGCCGATTGGCTGGTCGCCACCTTCCCCGGCCAACGCCCCTGGATCGGTTTGTTCCAAGACGTGAACGACCCCAACTACTCCGAACCCGGCGGCGGCTGGGTGTGGGTCACCGGCGAGCCGGTCAGCTACACCAATTGGGCAGCGAACGAGCCCAACAACATTTCGGGGTCCGGTGGGTCGGAAGATTACGCCGAGCTGTTCGGTAGCACCGAGTGGAACGACGCCGAACTGAACCATCTGAACACGAGCTCCTACATCATCGAGTGGGACATGGGCGGTGGCCTCGGCACGCCGTTCTGTGACCCGATGGATATCAACTCCACCGGATTGCCGACGCGCTTGACGGCTACAGGCTCCATGGCAGCCGCTTCGGGCGTTCACCTCGACGCCGATCAAGGTCCGCCCACCCAATTCGGCTACTTCCTGATCGGTACGGGCGCGTCGGACCCCGGAATCGTCATCAGCAACGGTCGTTTGTGCCTGTCGGTGACCGGCGGCAACGTGTTCGGTCGCTACAACGCGGCGGGCACGCTGAACTCGGTCAGCCAATTCGACGCGGCGGGTGATCTGCAGAACTTCGTGGGAACTTCGTCCACCGGCTACGGCTACGACGTGCCGCTGACGATCCCCATCTCGGGTTCCCCGCAGATCATGGCCGGCGAAACGTGGCACTTCCAACTGTGGCACCGCGAAGCTGCGGGTGCCTCCAACTTCTCGAACGGCCTGAGCATCACCTTCTAGGAAACGCCTTGCCGCAGATGCAAATCACCACCGAGGTTTGCGTCGATCATCGATCCGGTGCGCTGGCTGCCCAACGGGCAGGGGTGCACCGGATCGAACTTTGCACGGAACTGTCCGTCGGCGGGCTCACGCCAAGCCCTGGCTTGCTGGAGGCCGTGCTCGAACTCGGCTTGCCGACCGTGGTGTTAGTTCGACCGCGGGCGGGGCACTTTGTCGTCGACGACGACGAAGCCGAACAGATCGCTCGCGACGTGCGCTGGGCCGTGCGTGCAGGGGCGCAAAGCGTTGCGGTGGGTGCTTTGCAACCCGATGGCACCATCGACCAGGAACGTTTGGCGCGCTGGATCGAGGCAGCCGAAGGCAAGCCGGTTTGTTTTCACCGCGCGTTCGATGGTATTCGGGAACCCGAGCGGGGTCTGGATACGTTGATCGAGCTGGGGGTGACGCGCTTGTTGACCTCGGGCGGCGCGGACGACGTGGTCGCTGGCTTGCCCGCGTTGACCCGTTGGATCCAACGCGTGGGCCAAGACCTGGAAATCATGCCGGGAGGCGGCGTGCGGGCTGAAAACATTGGGCACGTCGTACAGGCATCAGGCGCCCGCAGCATTCACTTCAGCGCGCGTAAACCTGTAGCCTCGCCCGTGCAGTGGGAAAACTTGGCCTGCGCATTGCACGCGGACGCAAAGGCACCTTTGGCTCGCACGGACGAGGTGGAAGTGCGCCGGTACTTAGACGCCTTAGCGGCAGACTGCGAACCGGCATGAGTCTCAGGCACCGAGGCGGGTAGGGGTGCGCAGACCCCGAATCGCTTGGGACTTCGAAACGACACACCGCTCGAAAGGCCTCCGGGGTCGTGCGGGCGGTGGTACCCAAGCGTTCGCTAGCCCGTTTCCCTGGGAGAGAGTCCATCGATCTCAGCCATTTCGGATAGGGTCGCAGGTATGTTCCGTAGCGCTCTGGTTCCCCTATTTTTCTTGACCACGCTAGGCCTGCCGGCTTGCGTGACGGTCGAACCCGCCACCTCCGAACCGTCGGACACCTCCACCGAACCGCCCTGGATCGCGCTGTTCAACGGCGAGGACCTGAGCGGATGGACCCCCAAAATCACCGGGCTGGCCCTGGGCGAAGACCCGCACAAGCACTTTGCGGTGCGCGCAGGGCTCTTGCAGGTGCGCTACGAACCCAACGCCGCGTTCGACGGCCGCTTTGGGCACCTGTTTTTCGAGGGCGAGTTTTCCCACTACAACCTGTTGCTCGAATACCGCTTCGTCGGGGAACAGTGCCCGGGCGGTCCGGGTTGGGCGTGGCGCAACAGCGGGGTCATGCTGCATAGCCAAGATCCCAACACGATGCGCATCGATCAGGCCTTTCCCGTCAGCATCGAGATGCAAACCTTGGGCAGCACTAGCGATCGCGAACGCCCAACCGCCAACCTGTGCACGCCCGGCACGTACGTGACCTGGAAGGGTGCGCGGCACGACACCCACTGCACCGATTCGACCTCGGCACCGCAGCCAGACGACGGCTGGGTGCAAGTGCGCGTCGAGGTGCGCGGACACGAGTCGATCCGTCACCTCGTCGACGGCGAGGTGGTGTTGGAGTACAGCCAACCCATGCTCGATCCTGGCGATCAGGACGCCGAGCGGCTGCTCCACGGCGGGGCCCCGGCGGCTTTGGCGTCCGGATTCCTCTGCCTACAATCCGAAAGCCACCCGGTAGACTTCCGTCGCGTGGACATTCAGGTGCTTGCCTCGCCCGAACCCGAGCACGACCGAGAGAACTCCACCGCGATCCGCACCGGACTGCCCGACTAGGCGCGCCCTACTTCGCCGCCCACAAGAAACCCTCTACGAGGTGTTGGCGGAAGTCTTCGTCGGTCCACACGTCGGCGCGGTGGCCCAGGGAGGTGTAGAACACCTTGCCTTGCCCTTGTCGTTTGGTCCAAGCCACCGCGTAGTCTCCGTCGGTGCGTTTTTGCCCTGGCACGGTCATGTCCGTGCGTTCGGGGTCCAGGCTCAAGAGCACGTGTTGCTTTTTACGGCTGTACGGGTCGCGGAACTGATAGATCTCGTCGGTGATCTCCCAGCGGTCATCCAGATGCCGGCAGGTGGAGTGCGCCGGATCTTCGACGCGTAGGGTCACCGTGCTGTTCGCATTCCAGGGGTGCCCGTCGAAAAACCCGCCGACCATTTCGCCGTACCAAGTCCAATCCATGAAGGTATCGGTGGCGCAGTGGGCGCCCACGAAGCCGCCGCCGCCTTGCACGTAAGCCTGCAACGCCTCCCGTCCTTCCGCGCTGAGGGGCAGGTCCCCGGTGGTGTAGAAGAAAACCGCGTCCACCTCGTGGAGCTCCGGCCCCGCGAACCAATCCCCCGAGCGCACGAGTTGAACCTCAAAGCGCGGGTCGACCTCAGCCCAGGCCTGCCACTGGCGCTCCACCAAGCTGGGCTCACCGTCCTCGCGGCGCGCCACCGCATGTTCGTAGCCCGCACTGTGCACGTAGACCGCGAGCTTCTTGGGTTGCTGCAGATCCGCCAAGTACGCCACCAAGTCGCGAATCTCGCGCAAACTTAGGTCTTTGGCGTAGTTCGGCAACATGGCTGACACGGGAATCAAGCGACCTTGAGCGTCGTAAGCCTCGTAGCCCGGTGAAATCGCTTGGCTTGGGCTCAAGATCGAATCGAGCAGGTGCTGGCGCGAGCGCAGCAAGCCGATGCTGGAGAGTTCAGGACCGACCTCGGAGGGCACCCCCGGTTGTCCTTCGATCGCGTGGCAGCGGAAACAGCCCGCGGTGGTGTTTTCGAAGAACGAGCGGCGGCCCGCCTCGGCGTCACCGCCGTGCAAACTCACGTGGAAACGGGCCAGAGCTCCCTCCGCCGTCATCGCACTCTCCCATGCGTCCAGCGCGCTGCGCACGCTTTTGGAACCTTGCTCGGCGCGAACTTGGGCCGCCTCCAACAGCTCGAGTTGCGCCTCGGCGGCCACTCGGCCGTCGGCTAAGGCCTCCAGCGCCAGCACCAACGCTGCGTCCGCTTCCTTGCTGCCCGGCTCCGCGAACAGGGGGAACCACTGGGCTTGCTCTTCCCCCGAACCGGCGGCCAGCAGGCGTTGCATGTCGGGCAAACTGCTCGGACGCACCTTGCGCCACAAACGATCGGCGAGCGCTCGCAGCTTCGACTGCCCCGAGTTCCAAGCGACATCCAACGCCGGTTCGAGCAGTTGAGAGGAGCAAGCTTGCAGCCCCTCCAAGGCCGCGATACGGGTCGCTTCCGCTTCCTCGGCAGATTCGACCAGAGCGAACAACATGGGTTCGATGCTGTCCGAACCACCGGCTGCGACCCCGCTCGCCAAGCGGGCCAGCGCGGTTCGCAGCTCCGGAGCGGCTCCCGTGGTCTGCTCCAAAAACGTGCCCACAGCCGGGGTTTTGGCGCGCGGCGGGAAGTGCCGGCTCTCGTTGCGCAGGGCGTCGAACTCTTGAGGCTTCAGCCAATGAGCGATCATGTCACTGGCTTCCAAGCGCAAGGTTTCGGGGTTCGCGGGGTCGGCGGCGTAGGCCACGATAGGCGCGAGACGTCCGATGCGGTTGGCGGCGTGCAGGGCTCGCCGCGCCAGGGCGTCAGGACAATCGCTCTGCTGTGCGACGAGGCGCTCGACCAGGGCGGGGAACGCTTCGTGTACGTTGCGGTCGTAAATCGCGATGGCGGCTTCGGTGGCGACTTGCCAATCCTCGTGGGCGACAAAAGCCGCCAAAGCCGGATCGCCTTGGTGCCGCAGGGCGAGCACGGAACCCAATGCCGCACTCTTGGAAGGATCCTGGGTCGTACGGGCCAAGGTGGCTGCGTCGGCCAGGTGAGCCAAGGCATAACTCGCCGCGTGGCGCACAAACCGATCGCGATCTTGGTTGCGGCGCAAGAGCTCCAAAAGCGGGTTGATCGCCACGGGATCCCCCAAAGCCCCCAAACTTTGCGCCGCGTGGTACACCACGCGCGGCGAGGGGTCCTCGAGCAATGGGATCAACGCCGCCACCGGCACATCCCGGCACTCCGCGAGCCCGCGAGCCGCTTGGGCGCGCAAGTCTTCGGAGTCGCTAGCGAGCAACGCGATCAGCGGCTCGGCTTGACCCAGTCGCGCCAAGGCCCACACCGCGTGACGCCGCGCCCGCGGTTGTCCCTGCTTCAGCGCCAACTGCGCCAGCGGCGCCACCGCCGGCTCCCCGATCTCCATCAAGCGCAACTGCGCCTCCAAGCGAACGCGGTAATCGCGCTTGTGCAGCAGGTCGATCAACTCCGCGACGCTGCGCCCCTGCATGCCTTCCGCCAACAGCTTGCGCGTCGCAGCAACCTCGGTGGCTTGCTCGGGCGCGTCGAACGCCATGCGATACAAACGGCCTTTGCCCGCTCCCGTCCAAGTCGCCACCCAATCGGACAGGAACAAGGACCCATCGGGCGCAAACGCCACATCGGTCGCCAAAACGCCCCACCAAAAGCGCTCGGACTGGTCGAGCGCAAAACCGGCGCCATCGGGTTTCACGGTGAAGCGATGCACACCGCTGTGGCTCGCTCCGCCTCGGAAGTCCACCAAGAAGAAACTGCCTTGATACGCCTCGGGCATGCCGACGCCCGGGTAGTACGTCAAACCCGACGGCCCCGCGGCCAGATTGGCGATGGGAGCGTTCAGGAACGCCGCTTGCCCTTCGAACGCGGGTTTCCACCAGTCCTCGGACATCCACGGACCGCGATCGGGCAGGTATTGGAAGTTCATGCTCCAACCCGAGTCGCCGCCCTCCATGACGTACACGAGGCGCGCTGCGTCGCC
This sequence comes from bacterium, assembly GCA_030426785.1. Classification (GTDB taxonomy): domain Bacteria; phylum Planctomycetota; class UBA1135; order UBA1135; genus NORP259. The sequence continues at coordinate 8,779 of JAUHXY010000081.1, read as the reverse complement.
CGCGTCGCAATTGTTGTCGCCCGTGAATAGGTTGCCGAACTCGTCGAAGGCCAGCTCCTGGGGGTTGCGCAGGCCCGTTGCGAACACCTCGAGCTCCGACCCGTCCAGCTCGCAGCGGAAGACCGCGCCGGCTCCCGGATCGGACAGCACGTTGCCCTCTTGGGTCGTGATCGTGTAGCCGCGGTCCCCCACTGAGAAGTACAAGCGCCCGTCCGGCCCGACCACCAGACCGTGCAGATCGTGGCCACGCAGGGCGACGCGCACCCCGTAGCCGTGATGCAGGGCTTCGCGAGTCTCGCTGACCCCGTCGTCGTCCGCGTCGACGAGCTTCCAGAGTTTGGGGATGCAGGTGTACCAAGCCTCCGACCCGCGCACCAAAACGCCCGCGCCCGTACCGTCGAGCAAATCACGGAAATCGGTCGCAAAGACCGTGCTGCCATCCGCCCGGCCATCGCCGTCGGCGTCCACGACCCGCACGATGCGATCGGTGTGCTGGGTCCACTGCTCGGCGTATTCGGGGTGGTGCTTAAGGTACATGGCCCCGCGCTCTTCCACCGTGCGCAGGCGCAGGTCGTCCTCGATCCAGTAGCGGTGGGCGCGGTTGTCGGGCACCCCTTCGGTCTCCTGGCGGTAGGTTTCCGCCACGAACACGCGCCCGCGATGGTCCACGTCGAAGGCCACCGGGTTTTGCAAGAGGGGCTCAGCGGCCCACAGGGTCACCTTGGCACCCTTTGGTACTTGGAACCCCTCGATGGCCTGCAGCGCTTCCGCGGGGGCGTCGGCCGCCTCCGTCTCCTGCGCGGCGACCGGCGGGGAAGGGATGAAGGCGAAGAGCAGGACGCTGGCGAGAACTCGGGGAAGCGAGGGGGTCATGCCCTGGAGTATAGCGCTGGCACGGTCCCCAGCAGGCCTTGCACCGGCCTAGCGCTACTCGAGTACGCTCGGAGCGCTACCGAGGAAGATAGCGCATCGGGATGCTCTGGTCCGCGTACTCCTGATCCCAGAAGATCGACAGGATGTACCAGCGCTTCCCATCCCAAAAGAGCTGGATGCTGTTGATACCCCGTGCGAAGGGCTTGGCCCCCGGCTCCCGGCGCGACTCGTAGGTGCTGAAAACGTGCGCCACGGACCCGAAACGGTCGACGCTCTGGTGCAATTCGGACTCGTAGAAGCCTTCCTGGTCGAACAGGCCCTGCGCCATGGTCGCGTACTGCTCGGGCGTGATGCGGCGCAGCGCCGGCTGGCCGTCCTGGTCCCGGTAGACCGCCTGCAGGATGCCTTGACCGGGCAGGAACAAGTCGTAGAAGCGATCCCAGTCCCGCTGCTCCCCCTGGGCTCCGGAGATCGCGTCATAGGCGCGCGCCACGATGCCCTCGATGGAATCGACGGCCATTTCGGCTTCGCTCGGGGCTTGGTAAACGGAGGAATCCCCGGGTTCCAAACGGCTCGATTCGAGGTGTCCGCAGGACCAAAACGAGAGGGCAAGGACGCAACTTCCGATGGTGAAAAAGGCATTCATGACACCGACTGTAACGGCCCAGGTCGCGCAGTTCCCGAACCCGGTGAGGCCTTCCCGTCCGTCGGTCCCAAAGCCTCGCTTCGATACCGGAGGTTTCGCCTCTGCAGCACCCGCAGGGTACGTTCTAGAATGCCCTGTCCCCCCACCCATGGATCTGCAAGAGTTTCGTACCTGGCTGCAAGCCGATGAACCCGAGGTGACCCTGCTCGAATGCCCGGCGGGTCAAATCGCCGTGGTGTGCCGCGCCAAGCCCGAAGAGGGGCGCTGCAACGAGGACTCCATCGCCGTCTTTCCGCTCAGCGGCGATCACGCCTGCTTGGTGGTGGCCGACGGCATGGGGGGTGCTGCGCAGGGCGAGGTGGCTGCGCGCATCGTGGTGGAGTCCATCGGTCGACACCTCACCGAACAGGACGCCCTGCAAGAAGGGGGCGCTAGCCTGGAAAGCCGGCGTCATGCGGTGCTCGCAGGCATCGAATCTGCGAACCGCGAGGTGCTCGCTTTGGGGGTCGGCGCGGGAACCACCGTGGTCGCCGCCGTCGTCAGCCCCGAGGAATTCGGCTTCTTGCACGCGGGCGACTCGATGGGCGTCGTGGTCGGACAAAAGGGGCGCATCAAAATGCAAACCATGGCGCATTCTCCGGTCGGGCACGCCATGGAAGCGGGCATCGTGGACGGCGAGAGCGCTATGTTCCACCCCGAACGGCACGTGGTGTCGAACATGATCGGCATGGAGCTCTTGCGCATCGAATGGTGCGTGCCGCAGACGTTCAACACGAAGGACACCTTGGTACTTGGCACCGACGGATTGTTCGATAACCTGAGTACCCCGGAAATCGTCGAACTGATTCGCACCGGACCCCTCGACACCTCCGCCGCCGACTTGGCCGCGCTCGCGCGCCAGCGCATGGAGCATCCCAACGAGGGCGACCCGAGCAAACCCGACGATATGGCTTTCCTCCTCTTCCGACCGGGCCCCGCAGCATGAGTGGACGTACGGGCACGCAACGCATCCGCCGATTCGACCTCCCCGTCGGGAGAACGATCGGGAAGAGCTATCGTGTCGAGGGATACCTGGGCGGCGGCAGCGAAGGCGAGGTCTATCGCATCTGCGATCAAACCACCGGCATCCACCGGGCGGCCAAGCTGTACTACCCCCACAAGGACCCGAAACAGCGACTGACCGCCCACCACGCGCGCAAGTTGAACCAGGTGCGCGATTGCCGCCTCGTGCTGCAGTTCCTGCACACCCAGGAGGTGCAGGTCAACGGTTACCGCACCATGGCCATGATCAGCGAGTTGTGCGAGGGCGAGCCCTTGCAGCGCTGGATCGAACGGCACCGGGCGGCGCGAGTGCGCGATTTCGTGGCGTTGACCGTGCTGCACAGCCTCGTCAGCGGGCTCGAGCAAATCCACGAAGCGGGGCAGTACCACTCGGACGTGCACACCGAGAACATCCTGATCGAGTCGCGCGGCGTGCACTTCGATCTGAAGCTGATCGACTTCTACGACTGGGGCAAGCCGACCCGCGCCAAGATGCAGCAGGACATCTTGGGGGCCGCACGCGTCTTGTACGACATGTTGGGGGGCCGCGCCTACTACAACAAAGCGTTGCCCGAGTCGAAGTACGTTTGTGCGGGCCTGCGTTCGGACCTGATCTTGGATCGCTTCCCGACCGCCAGCGCCATGCGGCACTACCTCGAGACCTACACGCCTTCCAAGGTCTATTGATGCGGGGCGGGTTGCTGGCCCGCCAGGCGTAGGAAGTTGCCCAGCAAAGCGTGCCCCGCTTCGCTCAAAATCGACTCGGGATGAAACTGCACACCGAAGTGCGGTCGCTCTTGGTGCGCTAGGGCTTGGACCTCACCATCCTCGGTGCGCGCAGTGATACGCAGTTCGGGCGGCAAGCTGGATTCCTCCACCGTCAACGAGTGGTAACGGCCGATGGTGAGGGGCTGGGGCAAGCTTTCGAACAGACCCGTGCCCTCGTGCTGCAACGCGCTGGTGCGCCCATGCCACGGCGTTTCGCAGCGCCGGATCTGCGCTCCGGCCGCGCACGCGAGGGCTTGGTGGCCCAAACACACGCCCAGCAAAGGGCCTGGCCAGCGGCGCGCAACCTCCAGGGACAAGTGCGCATCGCGCGGATGGCCCGGACCCGGCCCGGTCACGATGGCCGCCGGTGCGAGCGCTGCGACCTGCGCGTAGGAGAGCTCGGCCGCGCGCTGCACGTTGAGTTCCGCACCCAGCTCCCAAAAGAACTGCGCGAGGTTGTAGGTGAAGGAGTCCCGGTTATCGATCAACAGCAGCACGGCGGGATTGTACGGGTTCGGCGGGGCGCGCGGCGCGGGGGAAGCCCGCCCGGATCCCCCCTCGCCTTGGGATGGCGCAGGCGTCATGCTGGTGTCCGTGTCCTGCCCGCAAGAATCCTCGCCCAGCGCCGCGCACCGACCGCTCGAACTCGTCGCGCGCGAGTGGGAGCAACCCGGCGACGTAGCGCAAGCCCTGCTCGCGTTTCGCGACCGGCCGGGGTTGGTAGCGCTCGATTCGGCCGGGGGGCGGCCAGCCGACTTTTCGTGGGTCGCTTGGGATCCCAAGGTACGCGCGGAGGGATTGACGTCGCTTGACGAGCTCGAAGCGTGGATGCAAGTTCGCGCCCGCACGGCGGGCCGCACGCCGATTCCCGGACCCTTCCAAGGGGGCTTCTTGGGCGCGTTGAGCTACGACTTGGGCTGCGCCGAAGAAAACCTCGACCTGCCCGCAGAGCCCTGGGGTTGGCCCAAGATCCTGGGCGGTTGGTACACCGACTTCTTGGTGTTCGACCACGGCGCGGGTCGCGCGTGGGTCGTGACGGAACGGTCGGATGGTTGGGAAGCGCGCTTGGAAGCGGCGCTCGCCCGCCTCCAACGCAACGCTACGCCGCGGCCTTTTGGTGTCGGCGCTCTGCAGCGCCACACCCCGCCCGAGGAACACCAACGCCGCATCGAAGTGGCGCGGGAAGAGATCGCGGCCGGGGACTACTACCAGGTCAACCTCGCGCACCGCTTCACGGCACCCATGCAGGGGGATCCGCTCGATCTGTATTTGCGCCTGCGCCGCTCGAACGCCGCGCCCTACGCGGGTTATCTGCGCTTCCCCGGTGGGGCGTGTTTGAGCAGTTCGCCCGAGCTGTTGCTCGATTGGAACGGGCAAGAAGCCCACACGCGCCCCATCAAAGGCACCGTGGCGCGGCACGCGGATCCCGAAAAGGACCGGGCCGCCCAAGCGCAATTGCTAGCCAGCGAAAAGGACCGCGCCGAGCTCGCCATGATCGTCGACCTGGAGCGCAACGACCTAGGCAAGATCGCGGTGCCCGGCAGCGTGCAGGTGCCCGCTTTCCCCGAGCTCGAGACCTACACACGCGTGCATCACCTGGTCGCGACCGTGCGCGCCAAACCCCGGCCGGGCACCACGGGGTTGGATTTGTTGCGCGCCCTGTTTCCCGGTGGTTCGATCACCGGCGCGCCGAAACTCGCCAGCATGGAAGCCATCGCCCGCTTGGAAGGCGAAGGCCGCGGGCTGTTCACGGGTGCCCTAGGATTCCTCGACGTGCGCGGACACCTGCGTTTCAATATTTTGATTCGCACGGTTTTGTGGAGACCGGAAGGGGCTACGACAGACGAGCGCGGTTGGGGCGCGGGCCTCGGGCGCGGCGAGTTGTCCTTCCGAGTAGGGGGCGGCATCACCTACGCCTCGCAAGCGGCCGCCGAAGACCAAGAGACCCTGCACAAAGCCCGCGGCATGACCGATGCTTGGGGCGCCGAGACTTCGCCGTAATGTTTTTTGTCTGGATGTTCCTGTTGGCCCTGTGGCACGGCGCGTGTTTGGCGCTCGTGTTGCTGGGGTTGCCGGGTACGTGGATCCTGCTGGGCAGCGCAGCGCTCGTGGACGCCTTGACGCCAGCGGACCTGTTTTCCGCGCGCACGATGTGGATGGGCGTCGTGTTGGCTTTGCTCGGCGAAGGCTTGGAGTTTTTCGCGGGTGCACAGGGAGCCAAACGGGCGGGTGCTGGCCGCCGCGGAACCCGCGGGGCTTTGGTCGGCGGCATCGCGGGCGCCATCGTGGGCGGGTTGTTGTTGCCGATTCCGCTGGTTGGCTCTTTGGTAGGCGCAACCGTGGGCGCGTTTGGCCTCGCCACCTGGGCGGAGCACGGCGGCGGCCAAAGCTTGCCCGGAGCCCTGCGCGCGGGCAGCGGGGCGGCGGCGGGGCAGGTGACCGGCATGCTCCTGAAGTTCAGCGTCGGTGTAGCCGTGTGGCTCATCTTGACCGTCGCGAGCTTCTCGTAGACCGGCCGGGAGAGCTTCCCCCGCCTCCCGGGTAGATCCCCGCAGGATTCCGGCCCACAATGCGGCCATGAGTCTGCCTACCACCCCCGAAATCCAGCCGATCCGCCACTCCTTCGAAGAAGCGCGCCAGACCCTGGACGCCTTCCTCGCCGACCCGAGCCACATGGAGGCGGTGCAGCGCTTCGCCGAACAGGCCGCCGCCACCCTGAAGCGCGGTGGGCTGCTCATGTCGTGCGGCAACGGCGGCTCCATGTGCGATGCCATGCACTTCGCTGAGGAGTGGACCGGCCGCTTCCGCGGCAACCGCGCCGCCCTGTCGGCCATCGCCTTTTCCGACCCCAGCCAGCTCACCTGCATCGCCAATGACTTCGGCTACGACGAGGTCTTCGCCCGCAGCGTCGAGGCCTACGGCAAAGAAGGCGACCTACTGGTAGCTATCTCCACCAGCGGCAACTCCCCGAACATCATCAAGGCCGTCGAAATGGCGCGCTCCAAGGGCATCCAGGTCGTCGGCCTGCTCGGCAAGGGCGGCGGCAAGATGAAGGACCTGGTCGACATTCCGATCATCGTCCCCGTGGCCCAGACCTCCGACCGCATCCAAGAGGTGCACATCAAGGTCCTGCACATCACCATCGAGGCGGTCGAGCGGGTCATGTTCCCGGAGAATTACTAAACGCGTTGGGAGGGGCACCCTCGACGGGGCGGAATGTTTCCAGCTGAACTTGGTGTGCTGCTTGACGCCTCGCGCGACCATGGCGGCCTTCCCGCCGACCCAGTCCCTGCAAGGCAGCCCGCCAAAGCTCTCCGTGGCGGACCTCGCTTGCGGTAAGCTCGCCTCCCAAGGCCGCCATCATGACCGCTAGCGAAACTCCCCAAGACACCGAACGGCTTTACGCGCTGCTGCCGGAAGGGGCGTTGCGTTTGCATCCCAAGCCGACGCCCACGCCGTTTTACTCGCTGTATCACGACCTGTGCGCTGGCCTGTACGAGGCGGCGCGCACCTATCGCGGCGGGACGATGTTTGGGTTCGAGCCGCACCACCAGCGCATGCTCGGGGGTTGCCAGGCGATCGACCTACACCCGAGCCTTTCCGAGCACGAGCTACGCAACGCCTTGCAACAGGTCATCGACGAACATCCGGCCGAGCGCCTCAAGGTGCGCTGGGACCTGTGCGCTGAGCCCTACACGAGCCTCGGCACCACGGCGCGCATGATCGCGACCGCCACGCCCCTGCAACCCCTGCCCGAAGAACTGCGCCAAGGCGGCGTCGCCGTGCGCACGACCACCGAGCTGGTGCGCCACGACCCGCACACCAAGGGCTCCGCCTTCGCCGTGGATCGCCAGCGCATCCCCTACCCCACCGCGGACAACTACGAGCCCCTGCTCGTCTCCCAAGACGGCGAGATCCTGGAGGGCGCCCAAAGCAACTTCGGTTGTTTCCTCGACGACGCCCTACACGTCCACCTGCGCCACGCCCTACCCGGCATCACCATCGCCGCCATCCTGCACCTAGCCCGCGCCGCCGGCATCCCCGTCGTCGAGGCCCCCATCCCTGTCGAGCGCATCCCCGACATGCAGGAAGCCTTCCTGTGCTCCTCCGTCCGCAACCTGGTCCCAATCCGCAAGATCAACGACCACGACCTGCCCGCGCCGCACCCCACCTCGCGCGTCTCGAACCTCATCCACCGCTACGAAACCCACGCTCGCGCCACGGCGACGCGGCTGGCTTGATGCTCCAGGGCTGGGGAGCTCATTCCCTCAGAGGGACCTACGCGACCCCTCCGAACACCATATGGTCAACAAATAGACCCTAAAGGGCCTAGAGCAGCCCTTGGAGATGCTCTCGGAGCTGACCAACCTTCCAACTCGCCCCGTTATCAGAATGCGACAGCACTATGGAATCTCCACAAATTGCGCAATGTATGCATTATGAATAGTCGATAGTTAGGCGACCCAACTAGGAAAGCATCATGGAAGTCACAGCATCCGAGTTTCAAAGAAACTTTGGTCAGTTCAAGGAATTGGCCCAGCGAGAAGCAGTCACCGTGACGAGCAATGGGCGGCCCAGCGTCGTCCTCATTTCCGTGGCAGAGTTCGCCATCCTGGAAAAGCTCCGACAAGAGCACGCAAGCGACGTCGGCGATGAGTTTCAACGACTCGCACAAGAACGGGCAGCAACCCACAAGGACGTGCTCGACGGTCTCTCTAAATGACCTCCAAGGCAGCACCTCGTTGGCTCACGACGGCCGAGGTGCTCTACCTGCACGACCTCAGCATCGCGAATCACGGAGGACTACCCGGCCTCCGGAATCGAAACGGTCTGGAGTCCGCAGTCGCCCGGCCCCAGCAGTTTCATGCCTACGAAGGGGAGGATTGCCTCTTCACGCTGGCGGCCATCTACGCCGAGGGAATCTTGGCTCACAACCACCCTTTCCATGACGGGAACAAGCGGACTGGTTACTTGGCGGCAGACATGTTCCTGTTCCTCAACGGACGAGAACTCGTACCAGCCGACCACCCAGATGACAGGGTCCGGTTCTTCGAGGGCGTCGCTGACGGCACCATTTCGCGCGAGGAACTCTCCCGCTTCTACGCGAAAAACACGGTGCCTAGGAGCCAAGAAAACTAACCCACACGGTCCTGGAAGGTGGGCATTCTGAAACCAACCACCCTTCCATCCAAATCCACAGCCGCCCCAAGGCCGTGCGGTTTATCACCCACCAAAACGCACCAAGCTCCAACCCCCCAGGCACCCAAACGAAAAGAGGAGCAAAACTCCCAGCTTAGACAGCATCTAGTGGCTGCGCCGGGGGCGAAGCCACTAGATGCTGTCTAAGCCCCAGGTGAAGGGGGAGAGGGGCAGCGCATCGAAGCGCAAACCCAACTCGGTCTCCAAAGCGTCGACGACGCCGCGGTTGCCTTGGGGGGGCATCAGGGCCAG
>JAUHXY010000332.1 GCA_030426785.1 bacterium | reverse complement strand
CGGCAGTGGCTCTGCCGGGTGGGCCAAATTGAGCCCCCCCGAAGGGGATTTGCCCCACCCCGGTCCCCCGCCTGGGGTATTCTGTAGGGGTCGGGGAGGCACCTCGGGGCTCAAACCCTTACGCTGACGTCCGACTTGCTTGGCAGAATCCGCGCCAAGCAACATCCCAGGGACTCTCCCGCCGCACGCATCCCGCAATGATCCAACGCAAGAAGCACATCGTGCTATTCATGCCCCACCGGGCCGACCCGAATGAGGGCGTCCGGGTGGCTGCCGATCTGCTGCCGCTCGAGCTGCTGCAGATCGCTGCGTGGCCGATTCAGGACGGGTACCAAGTGCACATCGTCGACGCGATGGTGCACGAGAACTACATGGAGCGCCTGATGGAGCTGTGCGACGGTGCACTCCTCTTTGCGAGCTCCTGCATTTTGGGCTACCAAGTAGCGCACGGTGCCGAAGTCGCCAAGGCGATCCGCCAACGCTTCCCCGACCTGCCCATCATCTGGGGTGGATGGTTCCCGTCCGTCGCTCCCGAGCTGTACTTCGAAGAAGGCATCGCGGACGCGGTCGGCCTCGGCCAAGGCGAACTCACCTTCCGCGAGGTGGTGCAAGCCATCGACAACGGCACCGACCTGGAGCAAGTGCCCGGCCTGCTGATCCAAAAGGACGGTCAGTTCATCTACACCGACCACCGCCCGGTGGTGGGCTTCGATCAGATCCCCGACGCGCCGTGGCACCTGATCGATTACGAGGAGTACGTGCACCTGCAAAACAACCCGGGCCATTGGAAGGTGCGCCACAAGTACCCGCGGCCCTGGAACATGGAGCCGGGGGTGCCCGAGCGGGGCTTTAGCTACTTCTCTTCCTTCGGCTGCCCCGAGCCGTGCACCTTCTGCTGCTCGCCCAAGGTCACCGGACGGCGCTGGAAGGCGATTCCCGGCGACGTGCTGGCCGAACGCTTGCTCGAACTGCACGACCGCTTCCAGTTCAACGTGATGCGCTTCCAGGACGCCAACTTCGGCGTCGCCGAAAAGCGCAGCAACGCCTTTACCGAAAAGCTGATCGAAGCGGGCTCCCCCTTCTGGTGGTCGGGCTGCTACGAGATCGAGACGATCCATCGCTACAAAAAGGAGTCGATGGACAAGATGCAGGCTTCGAAGTGCCACATGATCTCCGTAGGCGCGGAAGCCGGCAGCCAGGAACAACAAACCGTCATCGAAAAAGAGATCGACGTCACCCACTTCGAGTCGTCCCTGCGCGAAATGAACGATCGCGACATCACGACCGGCTGCTCGTGGATCATCGGTTACCCCGGGGAATCCAAGGAGTCGATGATGGAGACGATCCGCATGGCGGCTTTGATGAAGCACAAGTTCCCGCGCTCCGCGTCGGACATCTTCCCCTTCCGCCCGATCCCCGGCACGGTCGACTTCAACAAGTCGGTCGAGTTGGGCTACAAGGCGCCGCAGACCCTGGCTCAATGGGGTCAAGTGCTCGAGTACAAGTTGGAGATCGGCGACCTGCAATTGCCCGACGATGTCCTAGAGACGTGGAAGCGTTACGGCGTGGCGTCGACCTTCTACGGCGAACTCGCCAAAGAGGGCTCCAGCCTGATGCGCGGCTTGATGAAAAAGGTCTCCGGTTGGCGCCTACGCAACAACCGTTACGGCTTCCCGCTCGAGCACAAGCTGTTCCACGCCTACGTCAAACTGACGGGCCAGGACAAGAAGCACATCCTCAACCAAAACACCGACGAGAACTTGGACCGCACGCCCGGCGTGACGCCCAGCGCGCCCGTTTAGACCGACATGATTCAGCGCAAGCCCAAGATCGTACTGTTCTTGCCGCACCGGGCCGACCCGGGGCGCGGCGAGGCGTTTAGTGCGGACCTGTTGCCTTTGGAGCTGATTCAGATCGCTTCGGGGCCCATCGCCGACGGCTACGAAGTGATTCTGATCGACGCGATGATCGAGCCGAAGTACATGGACAAGGTGCTCGAAGCCTGCGACGGCGCCCTGCTGTTCGGCTCGTCCTGCATCCTCGGCTACCAGGTCTACGACGGTTACCTCGTCGCCAAGGCCGTGCGCGAGCGCTACCCCAACCTGCCCATCATCTGGGGCGGCTGGTTCCCCAGCGTCATCCCCGAGATGTACTTCGAGCACAACATCGCCGACGCGGTGTGCATTGGGCAGGGCGAGATCACCTTCCGCGAAGTGGTCCAGGCTATCGACCATGGCGAAGACCTGGCCAACGTGCCCGGCCTGGCCGTCGAGCGCGACGGCAAGATGATCTTCACCGATCACCGCGCCGTGGTGGGTTTCAACCACTTCGAACGGGTCCCGTGGGAGCTGCTCGAGTACGACCGCTACGTGGAGCTGCAACTGCAGCCGCGCCGCAACGAAAAGGTGCGCCACCGCTTCCCGTTGCCCGGCGACTTCACCCCCATGAACCCACCCAAGGGGTTCAGCTACTTCAGTTCCTTCGGCTGCCCCGAGCCGTGCACCTTCTGCTGCTCTCCCGACCTGACCGGACGCCGTTGGAAGGCGATCCCCGGTAAGGAACTGGCCGAAGACATCGCCGAACTGCACCAGCGTTTCGGCTTCGACATGCTGCGCTTCCAGGACGCCAACTTCGGCGTCGCCCCGAAGCGCACCAAGGAGTTCTGCCAAACCCTCGTGGACCTCAAGGTCCCCGTGTGGTGGAACGGCACGATCGAGATCGAAACGATCATGCGCTACGACACCGAGACCCTCGACCTGCTCGAGGAATCCAAGTGTCACCTGCTCTGGCTGGGAGCCGAAACCGGCACCAAGGAGATGCAGGACCGCATCCAAAAGCACATCGACATCGACCACATCCCCAAAGCCATCGGGGAGCTCGTCAAGCGCAAGATCGTGCCCGGCACCTTCTGGATCATCGGCTTCCCCGGCGAAACCCAGGAGTCCATGGAGGCGACC
>JAUHXY010000080.1 GCA_030426785.1 bacterium | reverse complement strand
GGCGCGGGTGCGCGAGCTGCGCCAGCTCGGGCTGATGATCGGCATCGAGCTGAAGGCGAAGTCCCGGCCATACCTCGAGGCGCTCATGGCCGAAGGCGTGCTCGCCCTGCCCGCCGGCCCCACTGTAATCCGCCTGTTGCCGCCGCTGGTGATCGGCGAGGAAGAGCTGTTCACCGCCTGCGATACGCTGATCGACGTACTCGAACGCGAAACGAACACCTGAACATGTCCGGCGCTGACAAGAAGCCACTCAAGATCCAGCAGTCCATGGGCGGCAGCGGCTCGGCGCTCGAGCGTTACATGGATCTCGTGGTCGGCCGGCGCGGCATCCCCGGACAAGCGGCTTACAGCGCTTCCAAAGCCGCCGCCTCGTCGATCGGGGAAGCGCTGCGCGTGGAGTGGGCTTCCGAAAACATTGCGGTCTGCACGCTCAACCCCGCCTTGACCGCTACGGGCTTTTTCCAGGCCCAGGCCAACCCCAGCGGGTTGCCCGACCCCGATCTTTCGCGCGCAGAAAGCGCTGAACGGGTCGCCCAGTGGGTCCTGCGGCTCGACCGCGAACCCCGGCGCGAGGTGTTCCTGCGCGCAAAATGGCGTGGTTTGGCGCTGCTGAGCGTGATTTGGCCCGCCATGGCGGATCGCATGTTGGTGCGGCGCCTGGGCGGAGGGTGGCGCAAGCCAACCCGCTACTAAGCTCCTGCGGTGGGTTGGTGCGCCCTGTACGCTCCAGATAGGGCGTCTCTGTGTCCGCGTGTGAGATCGTTTCGGTTGGAGCGTCGGGAGACCATCGAGGTTTGTTCCAATTTTCTTGGCGTCTCCTCGGGCTGTTTTGCGCATGGATCCCTAGTGGTTCCTACAGGGCTTCCCCGGGCCATCAACCCACTTTGCGGAGACCACGAACCTGCCACTCGACCCCTCCTGGGACACGCAGTCGCGTTCCCTCGACCCTACCTCATCTCTATGAAACCCGCGCTCTCCTTTGCAGCGGCAAGTCTTGCCGTCTTGATGGGTTCGTCGCTTCAAGCGCAAACCCTCGGTACGGACTTCCTCGCTGACTACTCCTACATCGACCTCGGCACGCCGGGGATGGTTCCCGGGCCCCTAGGCGGCATCCACTTCAAACCGGGCGACAACAACACTCTGTGGATTGGCGGCAATGCCAACAACTCGCTCGGCGCGATCTACGAAGTTCCCGTCATGCGGGACGCCAACGGGCACATCACCGGCTTTGCAGGCAACGGAGTGGAAACCATCGACGCCCCCAACATCGATGGCGGCATCGCCTTCGCCCCCAACGGCGTCATGCTCGTGACCACCTACAACAACAACCGGCTCCTGCAATACTTGCCCGGCAGCTTGGTGCCCGACAGCGACACCGACCTGACCGCAGCCGGCGTGTCCTCCAGCGTCGGAACCTGCCAGTTTGTGCCGACCGGCTTTGCCGGTGAGGGCATCTTTAAGGTCGGCTCCTACAACGCCAGCCAATGGTACGACATGGCGCTGACCCTCAACGCCCAAGGCACCTACGACGTGGGTACGGTCACGCCGACCGTCAACACGGGGGGTGGTCCTGAAGGCATCGTGTACATCCAAGGTGGTAACAGCGGCTTCACCGTCGATAGCGTGCTGATCTCCGAGTACGGCGCGAACGCCGTGCGCGCCTACGAAATCGACGCGAACGGGGATCCGATCCCCGCGACCCAGCGCGACTTCATGACCAGTCTTTCCGGTGCGGAAGGTGCGGTCATCGACCCGGTCACCGGGGACTTCTTGTTCAGCACCTTCGGGGGCGGCAACCGCGTGATCGTGGTTTCCGGCTTCGATCAGCCGACGCAGTTCTGCGACGGCAAGGTGAACTCCCAAGGCTGCGTGCCCACCATCGACTTTGTCGGCTCTCCGACCCTGTCAGGACCCGATGACTTCGTGCTGACCGGCACCAACTTCCTCAACAACTCGTTTGGCATTCTGATCTGGAGCACGACCCCGGGCAGCATTTCGCTCGGAGGCGGCACCTTGTGTCTCAGCGGCCACTTCTACCGTCACCCGGTGCAGTGGTCCGGCGGCACGGCCGGCGGTTTCGGCACGGACTGCTCGGGCACGCACACCGATGCCCTGCAGCAATCCTGGTTTATGTCCAACGCGTTGACCGTTGGCACGACCGTTTACGTGCAATACGTGGCGCGGGATGGCGGCTACAACATGCCAAACGACTACTCTCTGTCGAACGGACTACGCTTCACCATCCGAAACTAGAATTGGATGGAACGTACAGAGCCCGGCGAGTGATGCACTCGCCGGGCTCTGTTTGTTTTTGGGGAGATGCCTTATGCGTTGAAGTCGGGCATGGGCGGCAGCTCGTCGGAATCGTCGTCGTCTTTCGACTCCGTTTGCGCCACATCGAACTGCAGGGACTCTTCCATATCTTCGATATCGAGGTCCGCACTCTCCGCCAGGGAGGGCACTTCGTCCAAGACGTCGAGCTGACTCATGATGTCGGAATCGGCCTCGTCGAAATCCAGGCTGGCCGTTTCCAAATCCAAGTCGCCCGCGATCGCGGTCTCCATGACGCCGTCGCTTTCTTCCAGGCTACTCAAAGTATTTTCGTCGATGTCATCCATCGAGAAAGCCTCGCTGGAAGCGACTTCGTCGCCGGACAGGGTCGACTGCACGGCCGCATCACCTTCGTCGAACAGGCTGCCCCAACTGTCGTCCTGCTGGAAGGTCTCGACCTTGCAGTTTTCACCCAACCATTTGCGGTTCGTGTTGACCGTACCCACGATCGGAAGGATCACGAGGTTGGTTTCGGCGCTGAGCAAGGCCAAGGTGTCCGCTTGCACGATGCCCGGCATCGCCATGGTCAAAACGTTGCCGTACTTCGAAACGGGTACCAGGCCGGTGTTGTGCAGGAGTTGGGAGTGAAAAAGTTCGAGCAGCTTCTCATCGGGCTTGACGTGATCGACCGGCACGAACGGCAGGTGAAAGACTTCGGCCACGATGCGGGACAGGTCCCAATCGGAAACTAGGTTCGAGGTGACCAGCGCTTCGGCGAAGGGTTGGCCCCCCTCGTTGCTAGCCTGCAGGAGCTCCTGAATCGCGGCTAGATCGACGAGGTCGCGCTCGGCCAGCGCCTGGGCCAGGCGGCTGTAGTCGAGTCTTTTGGTGAACTTCAAGGGGCGATACGGGGGGGAAAGCGGGGAGGTCTCGCTCTCCTATCGGCCCGTGGCCCGCTCAAGTTGAGAGCCAAGCCCGAACCGTCCCGAATCGGCTTTCCCGGGGCCCTGAAGGGCCTTCCAAGCCCCCTAAACGTCCAGATTGGTGACCTCGAGCGCGTACTGCTCGATGTACTCCCGGCGCACTTCCACCCCATCGCCCATCAGCACCGTGAAGATCTGATCGGCCGCAAATGCGTCTTCCAAGGTGACCCGGTAGAGCGTGCGCGTTTCGGGGTCCATGGTGGACTCCCAGAGCTGGTCGGCGTTCATCTCGCCGAGACCCTTATAGCGCTGAATGTCGACGCCGCTTTGTGCTTGCGATTGCAGCTTGCGGCCCAGCTCGAGGGGCCCTCGGCAGTCCACCACTTCCTTGCCGGTGTCCAGTTGGAACTTGCCGCCGCCGCGGATGATCATGCCCTGGGCTTCGAGGGCGGCGAGGGTTTCCTGGGTCTCCTGAGAGTGCGCGATCAAACTGCCCAGCACGTGGGCTTCGTTGACGTCCACGCCGCTTTCGGGGCCGGTGTAGACCTTGAGCGGTCCGTTCACCATGCCGGCCTGCAGGGCCAGGAAGTTTTCGTACTCCGCCTTGGTGTCGAAGAAGTGATCGGTGCCTTGGGCGCGCGCCCAATAGCTCGGCACGGATTGTCCGTCGTAGCGCTCGACGATCTCGTCGAAGGAGAGATCGCTCCACACGGGGATCGAAGAGCTCGCTAGGTTGCCGAGCTCGGCCAAAATATCGGCCAAAGCACGCAGTTCCGTGCCTTCCCACTGCTTGTCGGCTTCCAGGTCCTTGACCTTGGTCCCCACCACGCCCAACTCGAGCAAGTACTCCCGCAGCGCGCGATCGTCCACCAAGTAGCGCGAGTGCTTGCCTTTGGTGACCTTATAGAGCGGAGGCTGCGCGATGTAGAGGCAACCCGCTTCAACCAAATCCAGCATTTGGCGGAAGAAGAACGTCAACAGGAGCGTGCGGATGTGGGAACCGTCCACATCGGCGTCCGTCATGATGATGATCTTGCCATAGCGCAGTTTGTCGGCGTCGAATTCGTCCGCGATGCCGCAGCCGAGCGCGCTGATGATCAGTTGGATTTCTTGATGCGAGAGCATCTTGTCCAAACGCGCCTTCTCGACGTTCAGGATCTTGCCCTTGATGGGCAGAATGGCCTGGATCTTGCGGTCGCGGCCCATCTTCGCGGGGCCACCGGCCGAGTCACCTTCGACGATGAAGATTTCGGTTTCGTCGCGCACCTTGCTTTGGCAATCCGCGAGCTTGCCGGGCAGGTTGCCGCTGGCGAGGGCGGATTTGCGGCGCATGAGCTCGCGCGCTTTGCGAGCGGCTTCGCGAGCTTGCTTCGCCACGACGGCTTTGCCGATCACGGCCTTGCCGACGCCGGGGTTTTCTTCCAGGTACGTCCCAAACAGGTCGCCCACCACCGACTCGGTGATGCCCTTGGCCTCGGAGTTGCCCAGCTTGTCCTTGGTTTGGCCTTCGAACTGCGGGTCCGGAACCTTGAGGGACACGATCGCGGTCAAGCCTTCGCGGAAGTCATCGCCCGAAGGCAGCTGCGTCTGATCTTTGACCAGCTTTTCCTTCTTGGCGTAGTTGTTGAGCGTCCGGGTCAATCCCGCCCGGAATCCTTCTAGGTGTTTGCCGCCCCCGTGGGTGTTGATGTTGTTGGCAAACGTGTGAATCGTTTCCTGATACGCGTTCGTGTACTGGAGAGCGACCTCGACTTCGTACTCTTTCCCCGGATCCTCCACGGATTCCACGGATTTCACCAGGTGGATGATGTCGTCGTGGATCGGCTCTTTGTTCTTGTTGATGTGCTGCACGAAAGTGCGCAGCCCGTCGGGGAACTGAAACACCTCGTTGGCGCCAGAGCGGTTGTCGACCAACTCGAGGCGCAAACCACGCGTGCCCATCAGGTAGGCGGTTTCGCGCATGCGCTTCTCGACGATCTCGTAATCGATTTCGACCGTGGAGAAGATCGTGGGATCGGGCTTGAAGATCACGGTCGTTCCGCTGCGATCGGTCTCGCCCACGACCGTCAGGTCTTGGGTCTTCCCGCCACGCGAAAACTCCATTTGATAGATCTGGCCGTCCTTGTAGACGAGCACGCGCAGCATGACCGACAAGGCGTTCACGCAGGAAACACCCACGCCGTGCAAACCACCCGAGACCTTGTAGGCATCGTCGTTGAACTTGCCGCCGGCGTGCAGCTTGGTCAGCACGACCTCCACCGCAGGCTTGCCTTCGGTTTCGTGCATTTCAACCGGGATGCCGCGGCCATCGTCCTCGACCTCGATCGTGCCGTCTTCGTGCAGCGTCACGCGACAGAAGGTCGCGTACCCAGCCAAAGCTTCGTCGACCGAGTTGTCCATCACCTCCCAGATCAGGTGGTGCAATCCCCGCGAATCGGTGTCCCCGATGTACATGGCGGGCCGCACGCGAACGGCTTCGAGCCCTTCGAGAACGGTGATGGAGGAGGCCCCGTATTTGGGGTTGCCCTTTTTGTCGGTCATCGCTTAGTGCTTGAGCTTGTAGGTGACGTTTTGGATGCGCTGGGCACCCAAAATCTGGTTCGCTTTCTGGCGAAACGCCTCTCCGGTGAAGGCGGAGAGTTCGTGGCGATAGGCGGCGGATTCGGTTTCGACGATGAGCGTACCCGCTCGGAATTGGATGGCACGCGCGCGTTTGCTGAGCTCGGGGCCCAGCGCTTCGCGCCAAGCATCCAGGATTTTGAAGTCCCGCATGGGCTTCAGCAGGCCGGATTCCTTGAGGTAGCCCTCGAGGGCTTCTCCCAGGGTCACGGTCCCACGTCCGCGTTGGCGAGCCGGTTGGTTCAAAGGGTGCAGGGCTAGGAGTTGGCCGCAGCAGCGGTGGCCGCTACCGGGCGCGTGTCGATCGTGACCGGCATCACCACGTAGCGGTACTGCTCGCCCAGGCGGAACTCCCCGGGGCTGGACGGACCGTTGAAGCACAGGGTCAGCACATCGGACTCGCAACGCTTGACGCCATCGAGCACGAAGTCCGGGCGGAAAGCGATTTCCGCTTCTTCGCCTTGGTACACGGCTTCCATGGAAGCTTCCGCTTCCCCGCGCGAGATGGAACGCACGAACAGGTTGAGTTTGTCGGTGCTGAGCTGCATGCGCACCCCTTGTTCCTGGCCGACGCTAGCGGCCAAGCGCATCTTCTGCCCAAACACGTCGCGATCGACTTGCACTTCGTACTTGTGCTCTTCGGGGAACAGCGCGTCGTAAATCGGGAATTGACCTTCGATTACGCGGCTAAACACTTGGGCTCCGCGGGTGCGCATGCCGATGCGATCCGGACTGAACTCCAGATGCACCTGGTCGAGCGGATCGCTGATGACGCGGCTGAAGAGCTGCATGCCGCGCGTCGGCACGATCAGCGGTTCGGTCGTCACGCCTTGGGTGTCCACGGAGGTGCTGGCCTTTGCCAAGCGTCGACCATCGGTCGCCACCAGTTGCAGGTGATCCCCTTGCAGGCTGATCTGGATGCCGTGCATGGCGTAGCGGCCCGGTTCGCGCGCTGCAGCGAAGGAGGTTTGTCCGACCAACTTGGTCAACACACCGCCCTGGATGGAAACGTGCTTCTTGGCTTCAAACCGACCGACCACCGGGAACTCATCGGGATCGGCGGTCACCAGGTCGCAGTGATCCAAGTTGCTGGAGATGCGGCAGCGGGTATCGATCATCTCGATCTGGCAGGTATCTCCGCCAAGATCGCGAACCACTTCCATCGCGAGACGGGCAGGGATGACGGCCACTCCCGTCTCGCCGACCTGCACGTCGTCGAGGGTGTAGCGCAACGCCACTTCCTGATCGGTCGCCAAAAACTCCAACGCGTGATCGGTGGCAACCAAACACACGTTCTCCAAGACGGGCTTGGTGGTTTTGGTCGGAACCAGTTGGGTGGCGATGGAGAGGGCGTCGCGAAGTTTCTCGCGGTTGCAGATGACCTTCATGGGCGGTGTGCGGAGAGCGGGGAGCTGGGAGTTTTCACCATCCCCTCTAGATTTAAAATCCTCCTTCATAGTAAGGGGGGGCACGGTTGGGGGACAACCCCGCGCCCGGAGGCTCTAACTTACTTGATTCTAGTGGCTTAGGGTGAAAAAGGGGCTGTGGAAAAGGAGGCCGAGGCTGTGGAAAGCCTGTCGAAGAAAGCCAAGTTGTTCACGCTTGTCCCAAGGGGTCTGTGGAGGGTCGGCCAAGACCCCGATTTGCCCACAATTTGGGGCGCAAAAACCCCCGTTCCCCACCACGCTTTTCACGTGATTTCCCCAGGTCCTCCCAAGCCAAAGCGCGGCCCCAAAGGCGTGATTTTGGCTTGGATGGGAGATGTTCATCACACGCTAGAGCTTGCGTCGGAAGCTTGGAGAAGATCCCGCAGGACTAATCCTCCGAGGATTCCATCTGGCGACCGGTCAGCTCGGTGTACAAGCGACCGATCTCTTCGCTCTTGGGATGGCCTTCTTTGATCAGCTTGCCGATCTTGGAGACCGCGTACACGACCGACGAGTGGTCGCGACCGCCGAAGTGCGCGCCGATGGTTTCGAAGGAGTTCGAGGTCACCGTACGCGCCAGGTACATGGCTACGTGCCGCGGGAAGGCGATGGTGCGCGTGCGTTTGCTGGATTGCAGGTCGGAGGGTTTCAGCCGGTAGTGCTTGGAAACCGCATCGACCACGTCCGTCAAGGTAGGCTGGCCGTGGGTGACCTTCAGGAAACTCGACAGGGCTTCGGTAGCCACCGCCATGTCCACCGCACGACCGGTCATGCTCGAGAAGGCCAGCAAGCGCGTCACGGCCCCCTCTAGTTCGCGCACGTTGTCCTCGAAGTGGCTGGCGATGTACTCGGCGACTACGGCGGGGAACTCGTTGTTCTCCTGAGCGCTCTTCTGCTTGACGATCGCCATGCGCGTTTCGAAGCAGGGCGGCTCGATCTCGGTCACCATGCCCCATTTGAAGCGCGAAACGAGGCGTTCCTGCAGGGTGGGGATATCCTTCGGCGGGCTATCCGAGGACAGCACGATCTGCTTGCCCGCCTGGTAGAGCGTATTGAACGTGTGGAAAAACTCTTCCTGGGTGCGTTCCTTGTTGGCCAGCAAGTGGATGTCATCGACCACCAACACGTCCACGTATCGGTACTTGTTTCGGAAGGTGGTGGTGTCGCCGTCCTGGAGCGCCGAGATGAAGTGGTTGATGAACGTCTCGCAGGAGAGGTACAGGATGCGGGCTGCGGGTTGACGCTCGAGAATCAAGTGGCAGACGGCCTGCAAGAGGTGGGTCTTTCCGACCCCCACGCGGCCGTGCAAGAAAAACGGGTTGTAGTTCTTGCCGGGTTGCTCGGCCGCGCCCATGGCGGCTGCGTAGCCGAATCGGTTGCACGGACCGACCACGTAGTTTTCGAAGGTGTAGCGCGGGTGCAGTTCGACGTCCGAGCTCCACAGGAGACCCGGGCGACCGCCTTCCATGAGGGTGCGCTCCATGGGGGAGCGCTCGGCCGGCGCGGAGCTGCCACTCTTGGGCGCAGCTTGATGGTTGGACGGCTTGGATTCCTGGGCACGGCCGCTCGCCGTCAGCACTTGATTTTTGATGGTTGCCTTCGCGAGTTCGGGATCGACGGTGAAGACGACCCGGCGCTTGCCGCCAAAGACTTCCGCGATGGCAGCCTCCACGGCCGACACGTGATAGGACTGGATCCAATCGCGGGCGAAGTCGTTCATGACCGCGATCTCCAAGGCCTCGTCGTCCACCCGCACCAGGGCAGCGCGGCTAAACCAGGTGGCGAACTGTTCCGGCTGCATGCGGAAGCGGATGGCCCCCAAGAGCTTCTCCCAGAGGCCGGCGTAGGCTTCGCCGGACTGGGTGGGAGCCTGCGACCCCGCTTGCGATGGGACCTCCGGCGCTTCTGCGAAGAGCCCATCCTCCGAGCTCGCAAGCGGCTCCGGGATCGGATTCCCATCGCCCCCTCGGCCCGCCTCTAGGGGCAAGGAGAGCTCCTGTCGGGGTTCCCGATCTTGCGGGGAGGGTTGCTTGTCGGCACCGGAAGACAGCGGATCTTGCATGCAAGCGGAGTCCACCCCAAGACAGCGGTCGGACCACCGATGCGCGCGGCTGCGGGGGGGGCGCAGGGCGGCAAGGCCGGAGGTGGTCGTCGAGAGAAGCAAACGACGGCGGACGGACTCCAAGGCGCGCCATTCGGTCCATCGATGGGCTGGGGGGTGCCGTCTGAGGGAGGTAGACAGCGTCGATGGGGTGCCGAAAGAGGCGTGGGCGGCTTGTCCTGAGGCTGGGGACCCGAGGAACGTTGCAGGAGCCGAGATCCTTCGTGCCGGTGTCGTGGAAACGCTAAGTGCGGGGAGGGAAATCCGCGTGCGGATGGGCGTTCACTGCGACCGACGCGGCGCATTACAGACCCGCGTTAAGGCCTCGTCAATCACAACCCACAACATCTTCCCCGCACGACGCGGCACGAACGGAATTTTCAGGAGTTACGTTCGGTGTGAAATGTTTTCGACAGAATTTCCACAGCCGTGTGAGTTTCTTGTTCGGTCGTCGTCCGGCCTGCGGAGAGGCGCAAACCTGCGCGCGCCTGTTCGTCCGTTTGTCCCATCGCGCGCAGCACGGGCGAGGGTTCCACGGAACCGCTGGAACACGCAGAACCGGCGGATGCATGCAATCCTTGCAGGTCTAGTTGCGTGACGAGTACCTGCCCTTGAGCGCCAGGTAGGCGCACGTTGAGGGTGTTCGGTAAGCGTTCGTGCGAATCGATCGGCGGGCCGTTGAGGGCTACACCGGGAACGTTTTCCACCAACTTTTTCCACATCTTCCCCATAATTTCCCCGACCGCCTTGTGGAAAACCACCTGTTCCTGAATGGCCAACTCCAAGGCCACGCTCGCAGCGACGATGGCAGGTACGTTTTCGGTTCCCGAACGCAAACCGCCTTCTTGGCCACCTCCGACGAGGCGCGGTTCCAGTGCGGTCCCCGCGCGGCGATAGAGCACGCCGACACCCAGAGGTCCGCCGACCTTGTGCGCGGAAAACGCCGCGAGATCCACGTCCCAGGCGCGCAGATCCACAGGGATGCGCCCCAGGGCCTGCACCGCGTCGCTGAACAACAAGGGACGCGGCCCCGGGCCAAAGCGTGCGCGCAAGCGTTCGGCCAAGTCGGACACGTCGGTCAGGGTTCCGACCTCGCTATTGGCCGCCATGGCCGCAACCATCCCGCCCGGCTGGGCGAGTTCGACCATGCGGTCGAGGTCGACCCGGCCCCAAGCGTCCACGGGAGCCCATTCGACGGGAATCCCGACCCGCAAGGCCTCCTCGGCCGCCACCCGAACCGCCGGGTGTTCCACGGGGGTGGTCACCAAGTGGGCGTCCGCTCCGAGGCTCGCCAGGCCGCCCAAAATGGCCCAGTTGTCGGCTTCGGTCCCACCGGAAGTGAACGCGAGCTCGTCTTCGAGCACTCCCAGGGCCCCCGCGAGCCGTTCGCGGGCCTCATCCAGCAACATGCGGGCCGCTCGTCCCGGGGCGTGCACGCTCGAGGGGTTGCCCCGCACGCGGTCGAGCGCTTCGAGGAACGCCTCGCGCGCTTCCGGGCGCAACGGGGTCGTGGCGTTGTGATCGAGGTAGACGGGCATCAGGCTGCGCGGCCCCTCGCCTAAGCGAGTAGGCGTCGATACATGGCCTCGTATTGCGCGGTGACCCGCACGCGGTCGAAGCGATCGATCGCGGTCTGGCGGGCCGCAGCTCCCATGCGCCGCGAGAGTTCGGGGTCGAACAACAAGCGTGCCAGCGCATCGGCGTAGGCTTCCAGGTCGCCCAACTCGGTCAAGAACCCCGACACGCCGTCTTCCACCACCTCGGGCACGCCGCCCACGCGCGTGCTCACCACCGGGGTGCCGCAAGCCATCGCTTCCAGCGCGCTCAAACCGAAGGACTCCTCCGAGCTCGAACTGCAATACACGTGGGCCGGCCCCAGGAGTTGCGGCAAGGCATCGCGGACACCGAGGAAACGCACTTTGTCTTGGATACCCAAACGTTCAGCCAACTGGCGCGCCTCGGGTTGATCGGGTCCGTCACCCACCAGGATCAGGGTCGCGTCGCGCCCTTGCAGGGCCATCGCAAAGGCCCGCACCAGCCACGGCACTTGTTTGACAGGTCGGAAGTTGCTCACGTGCACCGCGACCGGGCCCTCGCACCAAATCCCTTGTTTCGGGGAAAAGAACTCCAAATCGACGAAGTTGGGGATCACCTCGACGTCGCAGGGCGTGGCGAGCACTTTGAAGTTCTCACAGGTTCGATTGGCTAGATCCTGGCTCACGGTCGTCACGCGGTCGGAGGCCAGCAAGACGTGTTCGGTCAGCGCGGCGTAGGACGGATCGTTGCCCACCAGGGTGATGTCCGTGCCGTGCAGGGTCGTGACGAGCTTCGGTGCGGGCCGTTCGGTGTAGGCTCTGGCGGCCTCGCGCGCCAAGTAAGCGCTCACCGCATGGGGAATCGCGTAGTGCGCGTGCACCACGTCCAGGCCTACCTTGCGGTGCACGTCCAGGATGCGCGAAGTGATGGCCAGGTCGTGCGGCGGCGTTTGGAACAAGGGATAGGGCAACCCTTGCGCTACGTGCATTTCGACCGGGCCCGACGAGCGGGCGAGGCGCGGGGGCACCTCGTGGGAGAACAAGTGCACCGTATGGCCGCGCTCGGCCAAAGACAGAGCCAGTTCGCTGGCCACCACGCCGGAACCACCGTACGTGGGGTGGCAGAGGATGCCGATTTTGAGGGGTGCGTTCACTGGCGGGACCGGGGGAAGCGCTCGCGGCGGGGTCAGTCGCGCGGCCGTTGGGTCCAGCGGTCCTCACCGATGTAGTGGGAGTACCCGAAGACCGGCGTCGCCGGCGGCCCCGCCTCTTCGTCGCTATCGGCGCCCGTTTCCAGTTCCGGCGTAGGTTCTGAATTCGCTGCTGGGGCCACCTCCACCTCGACGGGGGGTGACGCCTGCGGTGTGCTGGGGGCCGGGGGTTCGAGGGTGGCGACCGGGGCCAGGGTGTCCGCCGAGGAGCCCTGGTGGTCTAAATGGGGTGTTTTTGGGGTGTATCGGCGCCCGATTTGCCTACCGTCGAGGAGGAAGGGTTCGGTTTGCAGCCCAGCACCTCGCTCGGGGGCAGGTGGGGGTGCGATAGGGGTCCTCGGACCGGGGAACGCCTCGGGCTGATCGACGCCTAAGTGGGCCTTATCTGGATGCGAAGGTGGTTGGATTTCTCCGTTACGGCTTTCCCCACGGGGGATTTCGTAGGCGGCCAATTCGGCATCCACTTCGCTGCGGCCGGCGGGCTCTTGGCGAGCACCCTGCGGGGCTGTTGCGACCTCCTCAGACGCGTCCTCAGGCGAAAGCGCAGGTGCCGAAACTTCGGGTTGAACGGGATCGGGTTCGGGGGGTCGCGCGTCGTTCGCGGCTACCGGCTCCGCATCTTCCGCTTCCTCACGTTGCGCCGGACGCGAGCTGTTGCGGGGTGCGGTGAACGCCTCGGGCGGTTGGGCTTCCAGATCCTTCAGTCCCTGCGCCGCCCGTTGCAGTTCTTGGGCTTGCTCATCCGTCACGGCCTGCAGGGCCGATCGTGCGGGAGGAGCGGAGGTCTTGGCCGCGTTCCCGAGCACCTCGCGGGCGAGACGCTGGTAGTCCTTGGCACCGTTGGAATCGGGGGCGTATTCGAAGATGGTTTGGCCGAAGCTCGGGGACTCGGCCAAGCGCACGTTCGTGCGAATGGGGTTTTGGAAGACCTTGCCGGGGAAGTACTTGCGCAACTCCACCAACACCTCGCGTGCGAGCTTGAGGCGGCTGTCGTACAGGCAAGGGATGATGCCTGTCAGGCTCAGCCCCGGGTTCATGCGCCGGCGCAGCAGCTGGATGACCTCGACGAGCTTGCTGAGTCCTTGCAGCGCGAAGAACTCGGTTTGCACGGCGATCATGACCTCATCGGCCGCTACGAGCGCGTTGACCGAAAGCAAGCCGAGGCTCGGCGGGCAGTCGAAAATCACAAAATCGGCCGGTTCTTGGCCCGTTTCGGCCAAGCGGTCCGCCACCCACTGCTGCAAAGCATCGCGCAAGAGGGTTTCGCGGCCGAGGGTGCTAGCGAGTTCGAGTTCCGCGCCGGACAGGTCCAAGTGACTCGGCACCAACTGCAGCCCTTCCGTCGCGGTGGCGCGCAAGCTCTGTTGGATGGGCAGCCCTTCGGTTAAGACCCCATAAACGGACGCTTCGCCGCGGCCCACTTCCGACCCCAAGTAGAGCGACAGGTTCGCTTGGGGGTCCAGGTCGAACACCACGACGCGCTGTCCCTCGCGTGCGAGAGCGGCGCCCAAGTTGGCGACCGTGGTCGTCTTTCCGACGCCGCCTTTTTGGTTGATGATGGCAAGGACTCGCATAGCGATGGGGGACCCGGGAGTGGCGCGGCATGAGCCGTTGGGCGCCGCCTCCGCGGGGAATCGGTCGAGCAGTGTACCGCTTCCCGACCGAGATCCGGGACCTAAGCCGGGCTTCCTACTCGCCGCCCTGCGGAGCCGCCGGAGCCTTCGCTTCGGCCTCGACCGCAGCCTCCTGGGGCCGCCATTCGGCCGGGGACGGCAGATCGGGGGCCATCAGGGCTAACAGCGACATGGCGGTGCTGTAGGACTCCGTTCGTGGGAAGATACGGTCGTTCCAGCCGCCGTGGGGCTCCCTGGTTTGCCACAGGAGGTCTTGCAGGCGCGCGCGCAACTCGGGTCGTTGCTCGGGCGCCAGCGACTCGATCGCCAAGGCGGCATAGGTGTGGCCGAAGTAGAAGTAGTAGGGCGCGATCGCGTAGGGCGGTTTGTGGGTGCCTTGTTGGCTTTTGCGCACGAGCAGGTGCTCCCAGTTGTCGAAGAAGCCCTCGACGGCGACGCGCATGCGGGCGGCATCGCTGCGGCCGGCTTGCAGCAAGGCTAACTCGGCCACTGCCGAACGCGCGGCCGAAGCTGGCATGACGCTCTTGCCACGACCAGCGTAGGCAAACGAACCGGTTTCTTCGTTGCGACCGGCCTCGAGGGCTTCCAGCGCACTCACGATCAGGGCCTCGGGGACCTCATACCCGGCCGCCACGGCGCGGTAGAGCGTCAACAAGGTGGGCGCGGTCATGAACGGACTGCAGCCGCGTCCCGCATAGTTCCAACCGCCGCCCGGCAAGGACCCTTTTTGGATGCGTTCGATGAGATCGGGAATGGCTGCCGAACAACGCTCTGCCAGCTCCTCGGTCACGGCTTTGTGCTCGATCACCGTCAGAAACAGCTCCAAGGCATAGGTTTGGCCCCAACCGCGCACGTCGTAGCCCTCTTGGGCTTGGCCGGCCAGGCTGCGGTCTTTCTCCAAACGCTGGAGCACGAAACCCACCGATCGTTCGACCGCGGCTTGCCGCGCTTCGTCTTCGGCGTATCCGGGCGCGTGCACCAACGCCAAACTGACGATCGATGTGCCGCCAACGCGATACCCGGAGGGAATCACCCCAAACCCAACCCGGTAGACCCCTTCGTAAGGCCACTCCTCCGCACCTTTGCGGTGGGCCTGGCTCTTCTCCCGCACCGCTTGCATGCGCTCGCGCTCCTTCGCTTGCCAACCCGGAAGTTCCTCGTCGGGCATGGGCGGCACCGGCGGGTCCTTGCGATAACGCTCTTGGTTCTGCAAGAGGAGCTGAACGCCCGTCTGAATCGCTTCCGCGGGCGTGGGTTTCTCGACGCTCGCGGGAGGAGCGGTCGCGGGCTCGACGGGAACCGCTTCTTGCGAGGCGATCGGCAGAAACAACAGGAGAGAAGGGATCAGCCACATAAGCAGATTGGGGTGGGGGACTGCGCTACCTTAACCGCCGGCAAGCGATTCGGTGGCAGCGAGTTCGAAACCCCATACCCAATCCATACCGCGAGCAACGATCCCGCTGTGGCGGCGGTTGTGTGGGAAGGTCCCCGATGGGCACTTGAACCAACTTTCCGGCGACCTCAGCCGCGCGCGAGCCACCGCGTCAAAGCGTGATCGACCGGCAGCGGGCCTTGGTGCACCAAAGGCTCCCCATAGCGCACGCTGATCTTTTCACCGAAGAAGCGCGCTTTGGT
>JAUHXY010000079.1 GCA_030426785.1 bacterium | reverse complement strand
GTGGCGAGCGCTGCCCGCGATGCCGCCGCCAAGTGCGGCCTGCAAAACGGAGACGGCTTGGCCGCGCTCCTGCGCGATGGCGACGACTACCACTACCGTCGCGGCACCGTCATGGCGCCGTACATGCAATCCAACGTCGTGTGGAGCTGGGACGGCTCGCAACTGGTGAGCCAGATGACGAACCCCTCGATCTACGCCAACGAACTGTCCAAGAAGGCCTACTACCGGGCTTTGGCCTTGGCGCCCGACTCCCGCGAAGCCCACGCCGGCGTCGCGCGCGCGTGCCTCGACATCCAAGCGCGCATCGATGCCATGGCCGAAGCGGGCATGGACGTCTCCGAACTGCAGGACAAAAGCGCCGAAGGTGCCCTGGCGGTCGCGGTCGCGGGTCCCGATGCCCTCGACCTGGCGCTGCAGTGGGCGGTGCTCAACGATGACGCCACCACCGGCACGCTCTTGTGCAACGCGCTGGCCAACGCCGCCAAAGGTCCCACGGCCGGCTTGATCTCCGCGCTCGACGCCCCCGACGGCGGCGTGCGCGGCGAAGCGGCGGTGGCCCTCGGCCGCATCGCCATCCACACCAAGCAAGCCCCCGACGCCCGCGTGATCGACGCCCTCGGTCAAAACGCCGGCCGGGAAGTGGTGCGCATCGCGACCCTGATCGACGGCGATGCCGCACGCGCCGCCCAAGTCACCGAAGCCCTGACCGGCCGTGGCGTGATGGTCAACCATCGCGGCGACGGTGCCAAAGGCTTGGCGATGCTCAACCGCATCCCCAACGTGGACATCATCCTGGTGGGGGATTCCGTCACCGGGATGACCGCCGACCGCATCCTCTCCTGGATTGCGGAGCGTCCGGTGCTGCAGGACAAGCCCGTCTTCTTCCTGAGCCAAAACGAAGAGATCGCGGAAGCCTACTCCGGTCGCGTGGCCGGCGTGGTGACCGACCTGGCGGACATGAGCGCCCTGGATTCGGTGTTTGAAGCCGGCCTCGACGGAGACCGTGCGCAAGCCGACCGCTTGGCCGCCCACAGCGCCGAGACCCTGGCCGCTCTGGCCGCCGCCGGTCAAAACATTGGCGGCACCTTGGGCGCGCTCGCCAGCACCTTGGCCCACCGCCCCGACGCGGTCAGCATTCCGTCCATGCATGCGCTCGGTCTGGCCGGTACCTCCTCGGAAGTGGCGGGCCTCTTGGCCGTGCTGACCGACGGAGAGCGCTCCGACGAAGCGCGCACCGCCGCCGGTGACGCCATCGCGGGCATCCTCGGCCGCCACAACGTGGACGGAGATGCGATCGATGGACTGCGCAGCGTGTTCGACTCCGACGCCTCCTTGGCCGTGCGCCAAGCGGCGGGCCGCGCCCTGGGGCGCTTCGCCCTGTCGAGCGAAGAACGCGCGGAGTTGATCCGTCGCGTGCGCACGACCGTCGCCGGGTCCTAACCCGCCAAGGCGGACAAGCTCCGCATCTCGATCGGCGCTTTCCACGAAAAGGAAAGCGCCGATCGTCGCTGCCTCCGCTACCTTAGCGGGGCCTTGGCCCGACCGCAGGGATCGCTCCCGCGGGCCAAACCGAACAAGGCCAGAGTAGCTCAGTGGTAGAGCATCGCTTTCGTAAAGCGAGGGTCGTCGGTTCAAACCCGATCTCTGGCTCCATCTTCGGGGCGGGCGCCTGTGCAGCGCCCGCCCCGTTTTTTTTGGCAAGGCTTCGGCCCGTACACTGCAGCGGTCCGCCGCCGCGCCCCTCGACCCCTTTGGATCGATCCTGTGTCTCTCGCTAGCCTTTTTCCCGCCCTCGCCCAACAACGCGCCTTGATCGGCGTGGTGCATCTGCGCGCTCTGCCCGGCGCACCCGACTATGCGGGGGATATGGCCGCCGTGGTGGCGGCGGCCTGCGCGGACGCGCAAGCCCTACAGGACGGCGGAGCCCACGGGGTCATCGTGGAGAACTTCGGCGATCGTCCGTTTTACAAGGACAAGGTCCCCGCGGAGACGGTGGCGGCCATGACCCTGTGCGTGCACGCGGTACAAGGCGTTTTCACCAAGGGCCCCGTGGGGATCAACGTGTTGCGCAACGCAGCGCGCGCGGCGCTGGGCATCGCTGCGGCCACGCAGGCGGGCTTCGTGCGCGTCAACGTACACACCGGCGTGGCGGTGACCGACCAAGGCGTCATCACCGGGCGCGCCGCCCAAACCCTGCGCGAGCGCGCGCGCCTAGGCCTGTCCGTTCCCGTGCTGGCGGACGTGCACGTCAAACACGCGACGCCCCTCGGCGAAGAGTCCTTGGAGCAAACCGCGCTCGACACCTACCACCGGGGAGGCGCGAGCGCATTGATCGTCTCCGGTGCCGGCACCGGTGCCGCTGCGGACGCGGGCGATGTCGGGCGCGTACGCCGCGCCGTTCCCATGGCACCTTTGTGGTTGGGCTCGGGCGTCACGCTCGACAACTTGGCCAGCGTTTGCGAACGAGCGGACGGTGCCATCGTGGGCACCGCGTTGAAACACGGCGGCGAGCTGGCCGCCCCAGTCGATCCACAGCGGGTGCGTGCCATGGGCCAGGCGCTCGCAGCGTTGGGGCCAGCTCCCTACCTGGCCCAGGAGGCTTAGATGGGATTGCAAGAGCACCGCACGGGCGCGCCGCAGCGCGTGCGCTGCGCCGTCATCACCGTGAGCGACACGCGCCGGGGTGCCGAAGACACCGGTGGTGCTTACCTGGTGGGCGCCCTCGAAACGGCGGGGCATGCCGTGGTCGAACGCGCTTGGGTGCCCGACGAGCCCAAGGAAATCCTGGCGGCCTTGGACAAGGCTTTGGTGGCGCCCGGGCCGGTGCAGGTGATCCTGTTCACCGGGGGAACCGGAATCGCGCCCCGGGACCGCACCGTAGAGACTTTGGAGCCGCGCTTCGCCCCGCCCATCCCGGGGTTCGGCGAACTGTTTCGAGCGTTGTCCTTCGCCGAGATCGGCGCAGCCTCGATGTTGAGCCGTGCGTGCGCGGGGGCGGTGCACGGTCGCCTCGTGTGCGCGTTGCCCGGTTCGCGCAACGCGCTACGATTGGCCATGGAACGGCTGATCCTGCCCGAAATCGGGCATTTGGTGGCACAACTCGCAGGTCCCGACGCGAACCGCGAAGGTGCTTAGGGGCCTCGCCCGCACTCCCCCCGGGCCTTGCTCGTGCCCACGATAGACGCGAGCCCAGCGCAGGAGCTACCATGGCGCGCGGGCCCCTGCTGGCTCCTGCTCCCCATGGAAACCACCTCAACCTCCAGCCAATCGGCTTCGCCGGATGCGGGCTCCCCCCCGGCTCCGCGCCTGTTGCGCGGCGCGTCGGTGGCTCCAGGCATGGCCTGGGGCCGCGCGGTGTTCCGTCACCAAGACCTGCGCAGCATCCCGGTGCGGCGCGTGCCGCAAGACGGCGTCGAGCAAGAGCTCAACCGTTTGCGCGCCGGCCTCGAAATTTCGACGCGCCAACTCCAAGAGCTGCGCGAGCGCTTGAGCGCGAGTGGCTCCTCGGATCCGCTGACGCTGATCGACGCCCAGATCGATCGACTCAAGGATTCGGTGTTCTTAGCGGACGTCGAAAACCTGATCCTGGGGGAACAGATGGGCCTGGAAGGCGCCATCGCCAAAGTGATCCTCGACTTCGATCGCATCTCCCGCATCGTGGAGAACCAAGTCCTGCGCGAGCGGGCGCGCGAATTGCGCGACGTGGGGATGCGCGTGTTGCGCAACCTCGAGGCTCCCGAGACGCAAGCGCCGGCGCCCGGCGCAAACGCCCCCGAGGAGCCGGCCGACGGCATCCTCGTCGCACGCGAGTTGACCGTTTCCGAGGTCCTCGGCTTGGCCGGCAGCGCCGTGCGCGGTGTGGTCACCGTGGAGGGCAGCTTGACCGGGCACGCCGCCGTGTTCCTGCGCAGCCTGCGCATTCCCGCCCTCACCGGCGTCGATGATCTCTTGGAACAGGTGCAGCCAGGCGACGACCTGTTGCTGGACGCGTCGGAAGGCTGTTTGCACGTGCGCCCCGATCAACGCTTGCTCGACCAGTTCGAAATCGATGTGGAGGACGGCGAGAGCCGGGCTTCGCGCGGACTCTCGCAAGAGGTCACCAGCCACGACGGCGAAGCGGTGCAACTGAGCGCCGCCTGTGGCAACTTGCCCGAGGTGGACAGCGCCCGCAACCTCGGCATGCAAGGCGTGGGTCTGTACCGCACGGAACTCCTGTTCTTGCTGGAGCGCAACGCTCCGGGCGTGCGCACCCTCGAAGCCCACTACCGCAGCGTTTTGAGCGCCGCGCAAGGCTCGCAGGTGGTCTTCCGCCTCGCCGACCTCGATTCGAGCATGGAGATCCCCTACATGCACACCGAGCGCGAAGCGAATCCGGCCCTCGGCAGCGCCGGTATTCGCGCGTTGCTCGACTCGCCGGTTGTCCTGCGACGCCAATTGGAAGGCATTTTGCGCGCGACGAGCGATTACGAGGGGGAGGTGGGCATCGCCCTGCCCCGCGTGGTGGACGTGTCCGAGCTGCGCGCGGTGCGCGAACTGCTGTTCGAGGAACGCTACGCCCTCAAACGCGACGAGCAAGCCTACCGCGAACACATCCACGTGGGGGTCGTGCTCGAAACCCCCGCGAGCGTGCTGGGTTGCCGCGACTTTGCGGACGAAGCCGACTTCTTGGCCGTTGGCCTCGACAGCCTGCAGCAATACTTGCTCGCCGCCGATCGGGACGAGCCGCGCATGGCACCCCAGTTCGAGGTCCTGCATCCCTTCGTGGTGCGCGCCCTCGAGCAAATCGCGCAAGCGGCGGCGGAACGCTCCACGTCCCTGCGCATCTACGGCGTCTCGGTGGGCCGGGCCGACAACGTGCCGCTGCTCTTGGCGGCGGGTTTCCGCCACCTGTGCGTGTCGCCCGCCAACGCGTTGGCCGTCGAACGCCTCGTGCGGCAATGCTCGATCAAAGAAGCGCGTCCCGCTGCGCAGCGCTGGGCGGGCTTGTCCGCGCCGGACACCTGGGACCCGAGTTAAGCGGGTTCTTGCAGGGGCCGGCAACGTGGACCGCGCGGCTCGACGGAAGCGACGCGCGCCACGGCGGGGGCGTCGTGTTGCGTGAGGACCGCGCCCATGGCTTCGGCTACGTCGTGCACCTTGGCGGGTGGCGCGATCGCGCACAAAGCCGAACCACTGCCGCTGACGGTGGCGAGGTAGGCTCCCGCGGACCGAGCGGCTTGCAACGCCGCTTCGCCGCCGCGAATGTGCGCCAAGCGCGCGGCGCTGTGCAAGTGTTCGTCCTGAGCGTGCCGCAATAGCGTTGCGTCCCCCGTGCGCAAGCCTTCCAGCAACGCCACCGTACGGCGCGGCTGGTCGAGCGCCTGTTCGAAGGGAACGCTCGCCGGCAGGAGTCCGCGCGCTACCGGCGTCGGCAGGGGCGTCGCACCCCACGCGATAGCCCAGGCGAGGGAGGGGTGGACCGTAGGCCGCAAGACTCTGGGGCCGTCCTGGGTGAGCAAGGTCAACGCGCAACCGCCCACGAGTGAGGCTACGACGTTGTCGGGATGGCCTTCGAGCTCGGTACCCCACAGGACCAACGACTCCTGCCAAGCCTGCGGGTCGCGCTCCGCGAGTTGCGTCGCGATGCGCAAACCGGCCGCCACCGCAGCACCGCTCGAGCCCAGGCCGCGGCCCACGGGGATTTCGCTCTCGACCTGTAGCTGGATCGGTGGCAGCGGACCGGCCTCCAGGCGCGGCCAAGCGAAGTACAGCGCTCTCAACAGCGCGTTTTCAGGGCCTGGGGGTAAGCCTTGCGCCTCACCGCCGAGCGCCGAGATGCGCGCACCCGAGCCTTCGGGAGCGGGCCAAACGCGCACGCGCAACGACAGATCCAAACACAAGCCGAGCATGTCGAAGCCCGGGCCAAGGTTCGAAGTGGAAGCGGGAACGGTGATTTCGAAGGGCTGCAAGGGCGGATTCGGCGGGACCTGCGAGGTTTTTTGCGTGGGTAGGGTAGGTCCAGGCGCCTGCGCGCTGCCCGGACAAGTCGTTATTTTGCAACGGTTTCGGAGGCGCGGTGCAGCAAGACGCCGCCATGTCCACCCAAACGGACGCTCTTGTGAGCAAGTTCCCCTTGTCGAAACTCAGGAACCTGCTTAACGTGGGCTCATTCGGGAGGAGATCCAACCGCTCTGGGAGGGTGGTCGCGGTGTCCTGCGCGCAACTTCTGGGAGGG
Source organism: bacterium (assembly GCA_030426785.1). Lineage (GTDB taxonomy): Bacteria > Planctomycetota > UBA1135 > UBA1135 > NORP259. Next base: position 9,284 of record JAUHXY010000079.1, on the reverse strand, counting down.
AACCTGGGGAAGCGCCACGAACGACGGGGGTCGTTCGGCCTAACCGCAACCTGTGATCTTTGGAGGAAGATCTCATGCACAACGATTTTGAAGATGGGGAAAAGGATCGTTTCTTCTCCCGTTTGGCGTCCATTCCGGGGATTCGTCCCATGCCTTCGGTCGGGGAATGGATCCTGATCGAAGTGGAAGAGCCCAGCGAATTCGCGGCGCGCATGGATGATGCGTTGGCGCCGGGATTGGTGAGCATTCCGCAAGGGATGGAAGGAGCCGTGCGGGTCCCGGTGGGGGATCCGAAAGATAATGAACTCATCTTCCGAACCATCCGTTCGGTTGTTTGACCTGTGGCACGTCCAGGGGGCGCGTCAGTGGACTTGGAGAACCAGTTTGATGCTCGACGTGGCTAACGCCACGCCTGCGCTCAAACTGGTTCTCCAAGTCCACTGACGCGCCCCCTGAACGCACCACAGGCCAAACAATGGAAGATTGGGAGGGTTTGGAGAGCACCTCGGTGGGCGTTTGGCATCTTGGGCTCGGGGTTTTGCGTAGCTTGAGGCTGCGGGGGCGCCGTTGACTTTTTGTTGGCTCGTGAGGAGTTTTGGGGGAAGTCCGTGGGGCCTCTTCTTTTTTTGGAGGGGGGGTGGTTTGGGGCGGAGCGGCTAGGGTTGAGCTAGGATGGGGGGATGAAATCTTTGGGCTTGGTGGGTGTGTTGCTTTGGTTGGGGCTGGGGGGAGCGCAAGAGGAGTTTGTGCTGCCGGAGAAGCGGGCCGCGGTGGAGCGGGAGGCGTTGGAAGCGCACCTCGCGTTTTTGGCTTCCGATGAGCTGCGCGGGCGGGAAGCGTTTACGGAGGATGCGCTCAAGACGGCGCGGTATCTGGAAGCGGCGATGAAACACTCGGGGGTGGCTGAGGTGCTCATGCAGCCGGTTCCGTTCGAGCGCACCTCGTACGCGGGGGTACCGCGCTTGGTGTTGGTGGATGGGACGGGAGAAGAGCACGACTTGGTGTACGGGAAGCACTTCTCGTTGTCTTCGCGGCTGACGCCGAGTGGGGAGGTGGCTTTGGAAGCGGTGCATGTGCGGGCGGAAGGGGGCGATGGGGTGCAGCCCTCCGCGGAGCGGGCGGCGATCTTTCACGGCAGCGCTCGCGAGTGGCGTACGTTTCGCCAAGAAGCGCAGGGCCAGGGCTGGGGCCTCGTGGTGCACCATCAAGGGGCTCGCCAAGAGCGCGGGGCCAAGAGCGTGCCGCGCGATCGGGTGACGCCCGCATGGACCGGTTCCGACGAGGAACCGGCCGGGCCCCCGGCGATGAAGCTCTACGGGGATCACACGGCTTGGATCGAAAGCGTGGCCACGGTGCGATTCGATGCGCGCATCACGGTCGAAGCGCACACCGAGTACAACGTGGTGGGACGCATTGCGGGGGTGGGCACCCAAGAGCGGCCTGAGCTCGCCGACGAGGTCCTCGTCGTATCGGCGCACTACGACCACATCGGAGTGCTGCCCAACGCCGCGGAAGGGGCCGACGGGATCCGCAACGGCGCCGATGACGACGCGAGTGGGGTGGCGGTGCTGTTGGAGGTGGCCGAGGCCCTAGCGGCCGGTGCCCCGCCGGCCCGCACGGTGGTGTTCCTGCTGGCCTGTGCCGAAGAAAAGGGCATCCTGGGCACCAAGTACTACGTGCATGCCCCGACCGTGCCCCTGAAGAGCATCGTCTGCAACCTCAACCTGGAGATGCTCGGACGCCCCGATGAGCTGGTGGGAGGGCCTGGCAAGCTCTGGCTGACGGGCTGGGAGCGCAGCAACCTGGGACCGGAGCTCGCGGAACGCGGGATCGCGGTGGTGGCCGATCCGCGCCCCGAGCACAGCTTCTTTACACGCTCGGACAACATCGTCTTTGTGAAGGTCGGGGTGGTGGCGCAGACGCTTTCTTCGTACAACATGCACACCGATTACCACCAGGTGGGGGACGAGATCGAGCGTATCGACTTCGACCATTTGACCCGCTGCGCACAAGCCGCTCTCCAAGCGACTCAGGCTTTGGCGCAAGGGGCATTGCAACCGACCTGGAACGAGGGGGAACCGAGGGGATTCCTGCCCGAGGATGAGTGATCGGATTCTCAGCTTCCCCTTACGAAGCTCCCTCACGGGAATCTGACCGCACGACGATCTCCATGGCTAGCAGCACGCGCAACAAGAAGGACAAGAAACACAAGAAGCACCGTTCCGGCGGGGGCAAGAACCTCAAGAAGAAGGATCGGCGCCTCAACCGCAAGACGGCGGATCGACTGGACCTGTACCAGCGGTCGGTCAACTCGCCCGACACGGACGTGGACTTCTTGACGGACCAATACCGCATCCTGCGCGGCAAGCCTCTGCGGCACTTGCGCGAAGATTTCTGCGGGACGGCCGCCTTGGCGGCGGAGTTCCTGAAGCGCGACCCGCAAAACACGGCCGAAGGCTTCGATCTGTGCGCCGACACCATGAAGTGGGGCAAGGAACGCAACTTCAAGAAGGTAGAGGATGCTGACGAGCGCATGACCTTCCACGTGGCGGACGTGCGCAACCCCTCGGACAAGCGTCCGGACCTGACCTGCGCCCAAAACTTCTCGTACTGGTGCTTTATGACGCGCGCTGAGCAGCTCGCGTACTTCCAGAGCGTGCACGCCGACCTTGCGGAGGACGGCCTGTTCGTAGTCGATCTGTACGGCGGCCCTGAAGCGCTGACCGAGATGGAAGAAGAGCGCGAGATCGACGACGGCGCCTTCACCTACGTTTGGGACCAGAAGGAATACCAACCCGCGTCCGGCATCTACGACACGGCCATTCACTTCCGCTTCCGCGACGGCTCGGAGTGGGAGAACGCCTTTGAATACCGCTGGCGTTTCTGGTTCCTGACCGAACTGCGCGACATCTTGTTCGAGGCCGGCTTCAGCGAAGTGCGCCCCTACTTCGAGGGCACCGATGAAGACGACGAAGAAGAGGGCAATGGCGTCTTTGAATACAGCGAGGTCGGCGAAAACTGCGAGGCCTGGCTCGGGTACTTGGTGTGCTTGAAAGGCCCCAAGTCGAGCGAAACGATGATCGCCGACGCTGACGCCGACGAGTAGACGCCTCGAGACGGTCCGCCGTCGTCGACCCACGCAAGAAGCCCCGCGACGCTCGCCAGCGCCGCGGGGCTTCTGATTGGCCGCTTGGGCGGCTCGACTACTCGTCGTGGTGTTCGACGAAGTTCTGGATCATGAACGCCTCGTCGATGTCGAAGGAACTCGGGGTGTGGATGGCGTAGCCGCGCTCCAGGGGCAAGAGTTGCACTTCCAGCGCTCCTTCGGGCTTCAACTCGATCACATTCGGTACCTTGGCATCCTCGATTTCGGGGATGCGCAGCAACACGACGGCCTTGTCCAGGATGGGATCCAATGCGAGTTGCTCGATGTGTGCTTGGCAGTGCTCGCACGACTTGCGGTACACCACCACGTGGGCGGGCACGGGCAGGTTCGCCAGCGCGTCTTCGGGGTAGCTGAACTTGAAGACGTCGGTCTCGAACCACATGGATCCTTCCCATGTCTCCGTCTTGAGCTCGTAGAAGACGATCTTGTCCTCGATCTTCTCCTTCGGGGCTTGCTCGCCGGTGGCAGGATCTTGAGTATCCGGATTCTCGACCTTGCCAAACTTCTCGATGTCGATCTCTTGGTGCTTCGTCCAAGGCAACCAGAAGGACACCGCGAAGATCGGAACCAAGATCGCTAAGCGCTTGGCGCCGCCCGAACGGAATCGCTTCCACGGCTGCGTCAGCAGCAAGAAGAGGAGCAGCGCGCCATCGATCGAAGCCATTTGCCAGGGCTTCAGGGACACCGTCGAACCAAGGCAACCGCAGTTCTCCGCGCCTTCTCGGATCAACATGCCTAATACCGCCAGGAACACGCCGAACAAGGCCGTGATCAAAACCCAGCCCACCCGCGGCCAGAAGATGGCGGTGGCCGCGATGCACAATTCGAGGGCGATGGCCCAGCGGAAAGTGTCGTAGAGTCCAAGGGGCGAAAGCTCGACGACGCTTGCGGGTAGGTCATTGGGCGAGCCCTTGTAGAGCTTAAACAGGGCGCCGACGAGCAACCAAGCGACGCACAGCAGCAGAGCCAGACGGGCGGGGCCGGTGCTGGCTCGCCGGCTGCCTGAGGGGTCGAAATCGTTCATGGGGGATCCGAGGGGGAGAGGGCCGATCGGTGCGGTTTTGCCGCCTACGGCCCACTTGGAAGAGTGTTTGTTTTATCCGTTGGCCGGACCCGAGCCCGCCAGAATCGGCCAAAGCAGCTCGTCGCGGCCCCATTCTGGGTCCCACACGCACAGGTAGCGCATCGCACGCAAGTCGCGCAGCGCCATCGGATGGACCGCGTCGGCAAAAATCGCGAGTTCGTCCGGACCTTGCGCGGTACCGATCCACAGGTATTCGCGCTCCCCCTGAATCCCGCACGGGGTCGGTTCCCCCCCTGACTCCAAGGCATCGAAGCAGCGCACTTCCAATTCGGTGGGGGCGCAGCGGGTTTGCAGGTTAGCGGCAAACGCGGGACTCGCAAAACCCACCACGAAGGCGCGCTGCTTCCAAGGTTTGCCGTCGTGGCTGCGCGCGGGACAGGCACCCGGTTGCGAGGCCGTGGGCAACAGACCTTGGCGCGTCGCGGCGCTCAGGTACGGCACCAAGGCGTCGGTCTCCTCGTCGATGTCCGGCGCCATCCAGCCGGGAAAGTAGGGCAGTTCACCGGCTAAAAAGCGCTCCGCCAAGGCGCACAGTTCCGCAAAACTGCGCGCGCGCTGCCAAGCGCGCGCCGGGCCGCCTCCGAGGGGGGAGCATTCCATAGCATCCATTGTAGGTGTCTTTGGGTCCCAAGGGTACGTATCCTGCCCCCATGGATTACCCCGTGCACGCCGCCCTGTGCGCCCTGTATCTGCTCGCGCTGGTGGGGCTGGGTGCCAAGAAGGCGCGCGGGGTGGACTCGCAAGAGGACTTCAGCCTGGCAGGGCGCGGGCTTTCCGCGGGCATTTTGGTGGGCACCTTGGTGGCCACATGGATCGGCACCGGCAGTCTGTTCGGCAACGCGGAGAAGACCTACGAGATCGGCCTGCCCGCCTTGTGGCTGCCCTTGGCCGGCAGCTTGGGCATCTTGGCGTTAGCCGGCCTCGCCGCGCGCATTCGGCGCATGGAGATGTTCACCATCCAGGACATCTTGGAAGCGCGCTTTGGACCGGCGGTACGCGTGTTGGCGACCTGCGCCTTGGTGGGGGCCTACGTCATCATCGTTTCGTACCAGTACCGCGCCGGAGCCAGCGTGGTGCAACTGATCGTGCCAGGCATCAGCGCGGGGCAAGCGACCTGGGCCGTCGCGACCTTCGTGATCCTCTACACGGCTTTGGCGGGCATGTTGTCGGTGGCGTACACCGACGTGGCCAACGGCTTGTTGATGGTCCTCGGCGTGGCGCTGGCTGTGCCCATTCTGTGGTCCCAAGCGGGGGGCTGGGAGAACATCGCCGCGCATCTGCCGGCGGAGCAGGATCACGTGTTGGGTTATTGGACGCCACTCAAGTTGCTGGGGGCGTTGTTGCCGCCCTTCTTGTTGATTCTGGGCGATGCCAACATGTACCAGCGTTTCTTCTCGGCTCGGAACGCGGGAGCAGCGCGCAAAGCGGCCATCGGTATGTTCTTCGGTGTGTTGCTGCTCGAACTGCTGATCATTCTGTTGGCTGGCCTTGGCGCTTCCTTGGTGCGCACCGGCGATATGACAGCGCCCGCCCAAGCGGGGCACATCATCGTGCACACCGCTTTCCACGCCTTGCCGACGGTGCTCGGCGCGCTGCTCGTGGCCACCGCCTTGGCCGTGGTGATCTCGACGGCGGACAGTTACCTTTTGGCGCCCGCCACCTCGCTGGTGCGCGACGTGTACCAGCGCTTTATGCGGCCGAATGCCAGCGAAGCGCAGTTGGTGCGCGCGTCGCGGGGGTGCGTGGTGGGGCTCGGGCTGGTGGCTTTGGGGCTGGCGTTCACGTCGGATCGCTTCTTCGGCGTGGCGTTGTTCGCGTACACGATCTACGGTTGCGCGATCACGCCGGTGCTCTTGGCGGCGCTGTTCTGGCGGCGGGCGACCGCGCGCGGGGCGGTGGTGGCGCTCTTGACCGGAACGAGCGTGGCCCTCCTGTGGGAGTCGGTGGGGTTCTTCCGGGAAGAAGCGGGTTGGGCCCAGGCGGTGGCAGGGGCCTGGACCTTCGGAGGCTTCGACACCTTCGCGGAGGTGGACGCGGTCCTGGTGGCGTTCCCCCTCAGCGCCCTGGGCTTGCTGGTCTTCGCCGAGCGCAAAGGGAATTCCTGAGCGGCGGTCCCCCGAGTGGCTCTGGGAAGCGTGCGTGCGCAGGCGGCCCAGGACGCCCTACAGGTTTTTGCGTCAGGCGCCGAAAACTCCGGCGTACGCCTGTTCCCCCTAGATGACGCAATTCCATGGCTTGGATCGACTCCCTGTTTAAGCGCATGGTCGAGGTTGGCGCCTCCGACCTGCACATGACCTCCACTCTGCCCCCGATGTTCCGCCTGCACGGCGAAATGGTGCCGGTCGAAGGTTGCCCGGTCATCTCCGCCAAGCAGATGAGGCAGATCTTGATGGAGATCTGCCCGCCGGACAACAAGCAGGAGTTCGAGCGCGACTGCGACACCGACTTTGCCTACGCGATCGAAGGTCTGGCGCGCTTCCGCTGCAACTTCTTCATGGACAGCCGCGGCATGGGGGCGGTCTTTCGGGTGATCCCCGAAGAGATTCTGACCCTGGAGCAGCTCAACATCCCCAAGGCCGTCAAGGACCTGTGTTACCTGTCGAAGGGCCTCGTGCTCGTCACGGGACCCACGGGTAGCGGTAAGTCGACCACTTTGGCCGCCATGGTGGATCACATCAACAAGAACCGCGCGGACCACATCATCACGATCGAAGACCCGATCGAATTCGTGCACCCCGACCACAAGTGTTTGATCAACCAACGCGAAGTGGGGGGCCACACCCAGAGCTTCAAGCGCGCCCTGCGCGCCGCCTTGCGGGAAGACCCCGACATCGTGCTGGTCGGCGAGATGCGGGACTTGGAAACCATCGAAATCGCCATCGAGACGGCCGAAACCGGTCACTTGGTGTTCGGTACCCTGCACACGACCACGGCCGCGTCCACCGTCGACCGCATCATCGATCAGTTCCCCAGCGATCGCCAGGAACAGATCCGCACGATGCTCTCGTCGTCCCTCAAGGGCGTCGTGGCGCAGACTCTGTGCAAGAAGAAGCCCAAAGGCCGCGTCGCTGCGCTCGAGATCATGATCGTCAACAGTGCGATCTCGAGCCAGATCCGCGAAGGCAAGACGCACCAGATCCCGTCCACCATGCAGATGGGCGCGAAACTCGGTATGTGCACCCTGAACGACAGCCTGGAGAAGCTCGTCAAGAGCGATCAGGTCGATGCGAAGGAGGCCTACATCAAAGCCGTCGACAAAGAAGGCTTCGCCAGCAAGATGGCGGCCCTGGGCCTCAACATCAATCTGGATACCGACGCTCCGGCGCAGGCTCCCATGGCGCAAGCTCCCACGGCGCCTGCAGCCCCTCATCAAGATCTGTCGCTGGGCAAGCCGCAAGTGCAGCCCGAACCGGCGGCTCCTTTGCCTTCCGAGGCTCCCACCCAACAGACTCCCGCCCCCGAGCCCGGTTCCGTCGGTCCGCCCCCCGGCATCGCGGACCCCTTCGAGCGCTTCAAGAACCGCAAGAAGGGCTAGGCGCGCCCGTTAGGGACCACGCACCACGCATTCACGGGGCCACGCTTTCGAGCGCGGCCCCGTTTTGTTTGGGAGGACCGAGGCCAAAGCCGCTGGGGCTGATTCGTAGAGCATGCCCCGCAGAACCGCGGCGGGCTCACGTGCCCATGGCTCGTCGAATTCGTCGAAGACCGACTCCTGAGGCTTGGATTCCATCGATGGCGGAGCTTCATCCCAAAGAGCGAACGGATTCTGGGTTTTTGTATCCAACGGCCCGGCTACGCGACCCCAGCCCGATTCGCACAACCACCAGGGAGGATTGGAGTACCATGAAGAAATGAAGTTTTCTCATTGGATGGGTTGGTTGGCTGCCGGTTGGATGACTTTGCCACTCATGGGGCAGGAGTTGGGGTATGGGCTGCGGCCCATGGGGCCACAAGGGTTACTCGATGGCGGTACGTACCATGTAGCGACCGGTACCTGGAACCGCGACGCGCTGGCGCCTGCGCTGCTCGGTCCGGATGTGATCTACAACAACACGGCACACACCGGTGTGTGGTTCAGCGGTGGCATCGAGCTGGAAACCCAGGCCTTTGCCATTTGGGACTTTGCGCGTGTTCCGCTGCAACCGGGCGTGCCAGGATCGGCCGAGTACAACATCAACGGCTTGGAAATTTCCTACTGCTTAGAGGATGACAGCCTGGCAACAGGTCCTCTCGACATGGAGTTCACGCTCGCGAGTTTGACCGCCCCGTGCGATCCCGAGGCTTGCATGCAAGCCAGCTACCTGGTGACCAACCTCCCGGGCGCGGACCCCGTTCTTTCCGGACAAGGCTTGCCGACCTGTTGGACGATTACTATCGATCTTTCGGGAGGTGCTGAGTTTTGCATGCCCGCAGAGGGGGACTCGGTCTGGGATCAGGACCTGGATCTCGACAGCATGGCGATCGCCTTTTCCTTTGATCCCGATGGTGCGGGTGGCTACGTGGGGTCCATTGCGGTGGGGCCGGTAGTGGCCGGAGATCGCAATTGGACCGCCAAGTCGGGGTTGGAATGGACCGCTGCAGGCGGTGGAGGCGGGGGGACGGTTTACGGCCCTGCTGAATCTTGTGTTCCGATCCTTCCGGCGCGTAACTCTTCGGGTTTGGACAACCTCGACGGTTGGTGGATCAGTGACCGCAGCGTGCAAGGCTTGCCCGCAGGCTGCTACAACCTAGGTGGCTACGACAACGTCGCGGGCTGCAATGCGGATGGAATGTGGGATGGAACGTACGATCCACCCGCGTCCTTTTACGCCGTCTTGTTCGAAGATCCCAGCGTGGCCGCTAGCTGCTCCTGTCCGCCCGATGACTTCTCGATCTGTGATCCGGCGCAGCCCAATTCCCTGGGATTGTCGGCGCAATTGTCCCTCGAATCTCACGCCGGCCCCGGAACGGGTTGGCGCTTGAACCTCTTTGGGGGCAGGCCGGGCTATTTTGGGTACTACTTGGTGGGCACGGCTCCCGAGACGTTGAATCCGA
>JAUHXY010000331.1 GCA_030426785.1 bacterium | reverse complement strand
GCCGCCTCCCTGGGTCGCGCCGAGCGCATCGGCACGTTGGAGCCGGGCAAGCTGGCGGACGTGGTGATCACCGACCTGCCGAACCATCGACACTTGACCTACGAGCTGGCCCGCAGTCCCGTGCGCACAGTGCTCAAGGCTGGCCGCGTGGTCTATCGGGCCGCTTCGGTGTGGCGTTCGGGCGAGCCGGCTTGAGCCTCCCGGGGAGGGTTGGAGGGCCCGATTTGTTCGCGATCCGCGCCTAGGGGGATTCCCCGCAATGGTTAGGCTCTGGGGACTATGAGCCAAGCCAAAATCATCCAGCCGCGTACGCTCAAGGGATTTCGGGACTACCTGCCCGAGGCGGCCGGCCCGCGCGAAGCGTTGCTGCAGACGGCCCGGGAGGTGTACCGCTCCTTTGGGTTCCGGCCGATCGATACGCCGGCCTTGGAGTACACCGAGGTCCTGCTAGGGAAGGGGGGCGAGGAGTCCGACAAGCAACTGTACCGCTTCGAAGACCATGGGGGCCGCGACGTGGGCCTGCGCTTCGACCTGACCGTGCCACTAGCGCGCTTCGTGGCGCAGCATGCGGGGAGCCTGGGCATGCCCTTCAAGCGCTACCACATGGGCACCGTTTGGCGCGGCGAGAACACGCAGCGCGGGCGGTACCGCGAATTCATGCAGTGCGACTTCGACACGATCGGGACGGAAAGCGTCGTATCGGATGTGGAAACCCTGCTGGTGGTCTTCAGCCTGTTCCAGCGCATCGGCGTGGCCTGCACCCTGCGGGTCAATCACCGGGGTGTGCTGCAGGGGGTGTTGGAGCGCGCCGGGGTCGGGGGCGAGAGCGCGGCCGTGCTGCGCGCCTTGGATAAGTTGGCCAAGATCGGTCCCGAAAAGGTTTCCGCCGAAATGCAAGCGAGCGCCGGCTTGAGCGCCCAGCAAGCCCAGGAGATCTTGGAATTGCCGGCGATCGAGGGCACCCGCCAAGAGGTGCTGCGCCGCGTGGAAGCTCTCGTGACGGGCACGGAGGCTGGTGAGCGCGGGTTGGCCGTGTTGCGCGGGGTGGATGCGGGGCTGCGCGCCGCCGGGGTTCCCGAGGAGGCGTTGGTCTTCGACCTTTCCATCGCGCGCGGCCTCGACTACTACACGGGGATCGTGGTGGAGACCTTCTTGAACGACCTGCCGGGCATCGGCAGCGTTTGCTCAGGGGGGCGCTACGACGATTTGGCTTCGGTGTATTCGAAGCAGCGCATGCCTGGCGTGGGGGCCTCTTTAGGGGTCGATCGCTTGTTGGCGGCGCTGGAGGAATTGAAGGTCGCCTTGCCCGGTACGCGCAACCGATCCGTGTTCTTGGCGTTTTTCGACGGAGATCGTGGTCCCCAGTACTTGGCGCTGGCCCAGTCGCTGCGCGAACAGGGCTTGGATGTCGAACTCTATCCCGAAGCCAAGAAGTTGGGCGCTCAACTGAAGTACGCGGACCGTCTGGGTTTCCCTTGCGCGGTCATCATCGGTGGCGACGAGTGGGAGCAGGGCAACGCTCAGATCAAGGATCTGGTGCAGGGGGATAGCCGCACGGTGGCGCTCGCCGAGTTGGCCGCCGAGTTGCACAGCAGCTTGGCCTAAGGGCAGCTTGCCAGCGCCCTTGGCGTTCCCCCAAAGAGATCGGGCGGAGACCTGAGTAGGTCTCCGCCCGACTGGTTTCAGCCTAGGGTCCGAAGACCCTAGGCAACTCACTCAACCGCCTACTGGAAGGTCACTTCCAAACCAGGGGTGAAGTTGCTCTGGCCGCCGTCTTCACGGTGCCAGCCCTGGAAGTTGAAGGTGTCGCCAGCGATGATCATCTCCGTCATACCCGTGTTGAGCGGGACGTCGGTGAGGTCGATCATGCCGGAGTGCATGTTGCCAGCGGTCGTGCCCGTGGTGGGCAAGAAGCGGGCGATGGCTTGACCGCCACCCACACACAGGTTGCCGTTCGAGCCACCCGGGTTGTTCACCTGGTCTTGGCCGTAGGAACCGATGAAGTACATGAACTGGTCGTTCGGGACTTGCTCCGCCACGAGGGTGAAGTTGTTGTCCGCGGCGACGTTGCTGCCGGTACCGTAGATGGTGGACACGCTACCCGTGGAGTTCGGGTTCGCGGTGCAGTACTCGGTGCCGAGCTGCCCGTTGCAGTTACCCGCGCCCAAGATGGTCAGGTCGTAGGTGTTGCAGTCTTCGTTACCAGCGTTATCCCACACGTTGACTTCGATGATGAGGTCCTGATCCGCACCGGTGGTGTTGGTGTAGCTCATGGTCTCGTTATCGGTGCCGGAGAAGCCTTCGGCCAGTTCGGTGGAGCCGTTGCCGGTGCCACAGTTGGCGTCAGCAGCGTCCCACAGGAAGCAGTCGAGGTCGCCGTTGTCGTTCAAGAAGGTCAGGTCGACTTGGATCGTCGCGCCGTTGGCCAAGCAAACGGCGTAGTGGTCCTTGTCGGTCTTGCTGACGAACAGGCCCATGGTGGTGCCGTCCATCATCGGGGTCGCGGTCGCACAGTCGTCGTTGTCTTCCAGCGAGTCGTCCACGGCGGCGGAGCCACAGGGGTCGACGTCGATGGAGATCGAGAAGTCGTACTCACCACAAGCGAACAGAGCGCTGGTGTTGGTCGCTTCGATGACGGCATCGAGGGAGGCAGCACCCGTGTTGTTCAGGGTGAAGCCACCGGCGACGGTGCCGAGCAGGTTGCCACAGGTGCCCGCATCATCGTAGATGTTGTAGGAGACGCTGTCGCTGTCGAAGTCCTCGGTGAAGGTCAGGATGTTGCCAGCGGGCACGGTGACGACGTAGAAGTCGGCGTCCGTGTCGCTCACGTTGAGACCGGTGTAGCTACCGGCGCCGATGCTGACGGCGGTGGCACAGGTGTCGTTTTCTTCCAACGAGTCGTCGACGAGCGTACCACAGGGGTCCACGGCGAGCTCGATGGTGAGGATACCCGCACCTTGCTCGGTCGCGTCCCAACCACCCACTTGGATGATGTAGG
>JAUHXY010000078.1 GCA_030426785.1 bacterium | reverse complement strand
CGCCACATTCAGCACCTGGACTTGGCCTTCTTCGACAAGCGGCCGACCGGGTCCCTGGTGACGCGGGTGACCACGGACATCGAGCACCTCGCGGAGCTGTTCACCTCCGGCGTGGTGACCTTGGGCTTCGACTGCCTGAAGGTGGTGGTGCTGGTCGTTGCCCTCTTCTGGATTCATGCGCAACTCGCGTTGACCGTGCTCTTACTGCTGCCGGTGCTGATCGCGATTTCGATCGCCTTCCGCGGAGGGGCCCGGCGGGCTCACCGGGTCGTTCGGGCGCGGTTGGCGACCCTAAACGGGTACCTGCAGGAAGTTCTGTCGGGCGTTCGCGTGGTCCAGATGTTTCGGCGCGAAAAGCGGGTCGCCGGGGTCTTTCGCGAGCACCTGAAGGGTTACTTCGAAGCCAACAAGCGCACGATCTTCCTGTTCGCGCTGTTCTTCCCGGCCATGTCCCTGGGCGTCTTCCTGATCCAGGTCGTCGCCCTGCACGTGGGTGTGGGCTCCATGGTGGAAAAGGAAATCACCTACGGCCTGTTCTTCCAGTTCTGGTTGTTGCTGGAGATGCTCGTGCGCCCGATCCGGGAACTGGGAGAGCGCTACAACGTGCTGCAATCCGCGTTTGCCTCGGCGGAGCGCATCTTCCAAGTGCTCGATACGAAGCCCAAAGTGCAAGCGCCCGGCGCGGAACAAGCCCTGCCCCAACTGGGAGGTCGCCCCCCGCGCATCGCGTTCGAGGACGTGCGTTTTGCCTACGACGCCGGCAACGAGGTCGTGCGCGGCGTGAGCTTCGCGATCGAACCGGGCCAAACCGTGGCTCTCGTCGGCGCGACGGGTTCCGGGAAATCGACCCTGATCAACCTGCTTTTGCGTTTTTACGATGTCACCGGAGGGCGCATCACCTTGGAAGGGGTCGACCTGCGAGACATGGAGCTCGAGAGCATCCGCCGGCACTTCGGACTGGTCCTGCAAGAAAACTTCCTGTTCGCGGGCAACGTGCGGGATAACCTGATCCTGGACCGGGAAGGGATCACCAACGAAGACCTACTGGAAGCGTTGGAATCCAGTTCGGCGGATCGGTTGATCGACCGCCTGCCCGACGGCTTGCACGCCGAAGTCGCGGAGCGCGGGGTCACCTTCTCCACCGGGGAACGCCAACTGCTCGCCATCGCGCGCACCTTGGCCGCCAAACCTGCCGTCGTCATTCTGGACGAAGCGACCGCCAGCGTGGACTCGGAGACCGAAGCCCGCATCGACCAAGCCACCGCCAACCTTTTAACCGGCCGCAGCGCCTTCGTGGTGGCACACCGTCTCTCGACCATCCGCAACGCGGATTTGATCCTCGTTTTGGATCAAGGCGAAGTGGTAGAGCGCGGCACCCACGACGAACTCTTGGCGCAGCGCGGCGTGTACTACCGCTTGCACGAGCTGCAGTTCGCGATCGCCGAGTGACCCTCAGGTCACCTTCGTGCCCAAGACGCGCAAGGCGCTCTCCCCCACCCGCTCGGCGGTGATGGTGGAGTTGTCCGCATCCTTGCGGTAGGAGCAATAGTCGCGAGCGGTGCTCAGCACCTTTTCGCCCAGCCCGTACAGTTCGATCTCGGCTGCAGAAGTGGGCGCAAAGAAGCTCACGATCGGACGGTGCCGTGCGACCGCCAAGTGCAACGCCAAGGAATCGCTGGTAATCAACAGATCCAATCGGTCGATCAAGGCGGCAAATTCGCCCAAGCTGTTCTCGCTGCCGCCATCCACCACGTGGGGCGGATCGGCCAAGTTCGAAGCGTGCAGAGCGATGGTCTGGTTGCGATCCGCCTCGGAGGGTCCGCCCAGCAAGAGAAAGTGCACCTGCCCCGCCATCGAGCGGTGTAGGGATTCGATCAAGCGCACAACCTCTGCCAAGGGCATGGTCTTGGAGCTCCAGCGACCGCCGGCTCCCGTGTTCAAGCCGATCACCGGACCGCGCGTACCCAGCTTGCTGAGACGGAAGAAGTCCTGCGCACCTTCCACTTCGCGGGCTTGCAAAGGCAGCGCGGGCTGCCCGGGTGCAATCCCGAACATGTCCGCGTAGATCTGTGGGTGGCTGCGGTGGTTTTGGACTTTGAGGGCATCGGCCTCCACCTTCCCGAGTCGCGAGAGCAGGCCCATGTCGAACCACTCGCGTACATCGTCGGTGTAGCTACGCTCCCCATCCACGATCGTCGCTCCGGAGAGGCGCACCGTGTCTTGCGCGGCGGCCATGCGACACAGAGGCCACTCATCGTCGAGCGAAAGCACCCATTCGAAGCGCTCTTGGGCGAGCTGTTCTGACAAGCGCGCGACAGCCGCTTCGTCGTCGGGGGCCACCTCCAGGACGCGCCCCACCTCGGGGTGCCGCTCCACCAGCGTCCGCGCCGCCGGTGCCGTGACCCAGGTCACCTCCATGCTCGGAAAACGCTCGCGCAGGCCAGGCAGGATGGAAGTCGTGCGCAGCACGTCGCCCAAGGCGCCGGTTTTCAGAATGAGGATGCGAGTCATGGCTCCAACCGTGGGCGGAAGGCCCCGGGCGCGGTTCTTGGGGTCAGCTTAGTCACGGGGCCGAGAAACCCAACGTACGAAGAAGTCATCTTCGGCAAATTGGCCCCGCGCGGGCCAATCTTGCACTGTGGCCTCGCGGGGCCCCAGCAGCACGCGCTTTTCCCCCTCCCAGCGCTGCACCCCCTGACCGCCGGCGAACGTCAATCGACAGCGCTTGTCTACCTCGACGTCGGCCAGCCCTTCGAAATCACAGCCCTCCAAGAGAGCGGTCCCGCCATCCCCGTAACGCCAGTTCTTGACGATGCCTGCCAGCACCGTACCGCCCTGCTCGAAGTGGCTCTCGCGGATCCAGGCGTGGGAGGCGTCCTTGACCTGCAACCCGATCCGATTGTGCAAGAAGCGCGAGCGCTCTACGAAGGTCCTGCTGCGCTCGCCTACGGAAAGGCCCTTGTCCCCGTTGCGCACAAACTCGACGTCTTCGAAGGCGACCTGGGACATCATCAGGTCCACACCGTCGTTTCCGCACTCCCAAAAGCGGCAGCCGCGCAACACGGCCCTGCAACCGTCCAGGTCGAGACCATCGCTGGCAGCCCGTTCGAAGGTACAGCGTTCCAGCACCAAGTCGCGTGCGTACACCGCGTGGACCATGTCGTCGAACTCGACGCTATTCCGGAATTGACAGTCGCGCAGCGTGACCCCGTCGACCGCGTGCAACGAGAGCATGCCGGTGTACTCCTCGAGCGGTGCTTGCCAGCCGCTGCCGCCCTCCATGTGCACGTGCTGCCACGTAGAACCGTTCGCCCCCGCGTCCAGCAACGCAACCGCACCCCAGGGCGCTTGTCCCGCCTCGGCGGGTGTGATGCGGATCGGGTTCTCCGCAGTTCCAAGAGCTTGGACCTGGCCTTCCAGCAACAACACAGCGCCCGGTTGCATGCGTAGATGCAATCCCGGCTCCCAGGTCAGGTTCGCTTCGATGCGCTGCACTCCTTCGATGGTGCGCAGGCCCGACCAGGTTTCGCTGGTGCGCACGGTCCGGGGAACCAAGGGGTCGATCCCCACGGACTCCCGTTCCGGCAACGCGCTGAGCACCGTCACTGGCTGCACCGCTCCGCGCAGGGGAGCCACCCAAACCCCTTCCAATTCTGGCCAAGCCGAACCCTCGTGCCGCAAACGCAGTGCATATCGCGCCGGGCGCGCTCGACCTTGGAAGGGCATCAAGAACGAATGCTTGGGATCCGCTTCCACCTCTAAGCCCGGCATCCAGGGCTGTTCGATCCACAGGGAATGGCCCGAAACGCTGGTGGACAAGGGTTGGGCAGGGGCGGTTTCGTCCGCTGGAAGCGCCAGCACTTCCCAGGTTCCTTGCGGGAGCGGTTCGGAGAAGCGCCATTCCCAGCGGGCGACAGGGCGTGTTCCGCCCACTTCGATCTGCCAATCCCAGGTGCGCCCATCCGGCGAACGCTGGCCCGCCGCTTGGACTTCCAGGGCAGTCTCGAGGTGCGCGGCCCGCAGTTGTTTACCGTAACGGTGCACGGTGGCGCGCAACGCGGCGATGGCCTCGCGCACGTCTTCGGGCCCGTAGGCCACGAAGTGTTCGACCATGGAAGGATCGCGGTGCAGGACGCGTCGCACCTGCTCCGCCTCCTGGTCCAAAGCGTCCAAAGTGCGCTGCGGGATCGACTGCTCCAAGGCCGTCACGGCGGCGCGATGCACTTCCCAACGGAACGCCGGATCCTGAGCTAGAGCACGGTCCAAAGCACTGAACAGCGGGATTTGGAAGGCCGGTCGCCCCTCTTGAGGCGCCCACAAGCGATGCCAAGCGTTGGGATCCCAGACCAAGGGTTCGAACCCACGCTTCCAGGGATCGTACAAGAGGCGCCAGTTGTGCGTGTCATCGTGGTGCCCGGACTGGCACAAGACCCGGTACACCGCAAAGCGAGCGAAACTGGGGTAATCCACCAGGGAACGCAACTGCGTGACGTCCCCGCTGTCAGCGACACGCTGGATAGCGCGGGATAGAGCGATCAGGGGCTCGTGATGTTCCTCGTCGTAGTGATTGTTGATCGCGTCTTTGGTCCAGAGTGCGGGGCCGTCGAACAATCGCTCCGGCCGGTCGGGATAGGAGTCGCGCCCCACCAATTCGCCCACGTACAAGTCGCTCGGCATGCGGTCGGCTTGGCGCAGCAACAACTCATCGGGCTGCTCCACCAGCGTGTGCACCCCACGGTTGCGGCCGTTGATCCATAGCTCCATGACGGCAGAGCGCGGGGCCAGCAACTGCATTTCGCGCGCAAGCCAATAGGACAGGTGGCCTTCGATGAGCGCTGGGGACTTGGGCACCACCAGGTTGAACCAGCGCAAGCCGTTCCACAGGCTGGATTTCTTCGTCTTGATGCGCCAAGACTTCTTCTCCAAGGCCCAGTGCCAATAGAAGTCCCCGCGATACTTCACTTCGACCGGCTGGATTTCGCCGTCCTCCGCCAACAAGCCGGCCTCGACGTAATCACGACCCGACGCGGGCAACGCGCGATTGAGCTGAGCTTCCTGTTCGGAGCCCACGACCAGATCGATGCGCGGAATCGGAGCCTTCGAACGCTCGGCAGCCCCCATCACTCGCACGCGCGTATGGCGCCAGAGCTGCCCCCACTCCAGGTCCATGATCTGGGTGAGCATTCCGGCTTCGCGCCCGTTGCGATGGCGCAGGCCCCAGTCCTGGTACGGTCCCCAGATCGCCGCGATCCAAGCGCCGTACACGAGGCACAGGGGCACGGTGACCAGGGGGCTCCAGCGCCACAGCCAGCTCGCTCCCCTGCGCCGCTTGGAACCTTGCGCCGGTGCCGCCTTCAATGGCTCTCCTTGGCCAGTTTGGTTTCCAGGGCCAAGGCTCGATCCCAGGTCGGGAAGCGCCGCAGAACGTGCGCGACTTCCTTCTGGGCCCTTTGACGGCTTTTCGCTCCACCATCGTGCAGCAGCCATTCGGCCCGCTTGAGGCGCAGCGCAAACTCGTTCGGACGAGTCTCGATGAGGGTTTGGAGCAACTCGGCCGCCTCGGCATAGCGCTTTTGTCCCGCCCACTCATGGGCTAGGCGCTCGCCGGACTGGCGCCACATCGGATAGTGTCGATCGCCGTACTGCAGGGTGGCCGCCCGTTCCAGGAAACGCCGGGCCAAGCGGTCCTGTTCTTCGGTGGTGCCTGGCACATCTCCACCCCACGACTCCGACGCCAAGTAGCGATCCACCATCCATTGGTCGAGCGCTTTCAGCCAAGACGGTTGCCACTTCAGGACCGCGAGCAGCAACGTACCGCTCACAGCTCCCGCGAGCGCTACGCCTCGCCAACCGTTGCTCCACCAAGTGTTCGACACGCTGCGCTTTCCCGCCCCCATGATACGGCAAGCCCAGGGAAGGATCATCCACCCGACAGCGCTAGGACCAACTCGACACAGGCGCCAGCGGGGACCAAGTGCTCCGCTTGCACCCAACGGCCCTGCACCGACACCGCAGGCACAGGCCTTCCGCCGGCTAGCAACCAGGGCGCAGCGCGAGGATGGCGCTGCGCCAAGGCGCGCAAGACGTTGAGGACCGTCGGCGGCTCGGCGAAGGACAGCCAAACCTCGGCGGGCAGCCTGCGGGCCATGGTCGGACCGGCTTGCACCCGAATCTCGATGGATCCGCCGGGAGTCTCCCGCATCCCCGGCCACTCGAGGCCTGGCCGCTCGGAAGCCGCGTCCAAATCCTCGGACGGGGACCCCATGGCTGGCGCGAGCGGAGCGCCGAGCCTAGCACTGCCCCAAACCGTCCGGGCGGCGGCCCGCAAGGACCGGTACTCTTCCAGCGCCGGGAGCAGGTCCGGAGGGCCGGACGCAGCAGGGTCGTCGGGCTGCAAGCGTTGGAACCATTCCACGGCATGAGCGCCCATGGCGAGCAACGTTTCAGCTGGACGGCGTGAATCGGGGAATCCTAAGCCAGGGGGCAAGATCGCTTCGGCCACCTCATCGAGACCCAGGACGCCGTCGGCCAAAACGCCCGCGACGGAGAAAGCGCAGATGCCCAAGGTGTCGACCCCCGCCACCAAATTCTCGTGCCACCACAACAGTCGTCCCTTACCGCTGGGATCATCGGGATCGGTGCTACCGACGGGAAGGTGCAAGGGAGCGACCAAGGCACGCACCCGTTCCGGGTCAGCGCGATCACCCAGCAAGAAGTTGTAGCTGCGCAACGGTTCGGCCCCGCGCTGCCCCCCATAAGCGGCGATGCGCTCGGCGATCGAACGGGGCGCGCGGTGGGCTTCCCCCTGCGAAACTTGGTCGGTGTCGGGGGCGAGCTCTCCCGCCTCGACCAGCGCAGCGACACCTCGGCGAAAGGCTGCGGGGGCCGCACCTTCCAAACACAAAGCGTGCAAACGCTCGATCCAGTCCTGCTCCGACCCGCCCTGGGGCCACAGCCGCGGCGCTAACCCGGCCAGGGCCGTCCCCGCTTCGCGCGCATCGATGCCCAGCGCATTGCAGGCGGCTAACAACTCATGCGCGGTCCCCTCACCGCGATCCGACACGAGGCGTAGGAGCGGTTCGAGCGCGCTGAAGCGAGCTCCGGTGCGCGCTTGCTTTTCTGTCCGAAACGTGAAGCCGCAGGGCGTGGGACATCCGCGGCATCCGTGCTTTCCTTCGGTTTGCGTCGCTTGCCAGCTCGCCGCAGGCGCCTCTTGCAAGCGTTCCCCCGCCGCCCGCGCCAGCAAGCGTGGCGACTGCATCAACGCTCGCACCCAAGACGATTCGTTGGCATCGGGATCGTGGTCGGAGACAGGCTCGGCTTGCACCAGCCAAGCGCTCACCCCGAGGTCCGCCAGGGCAGCTCCCAACCCTCCCCGCCCCACGAACGAAGGCGGATCGCTGCCCGCGGAGAGATTCGCGAAGCGCACTCCTGCGTGCGCGGCGGGTCCAGGGCGTAGCACTTCTCCCGGTCCAAAGCGCTGCTCGAGCAGCGGGACGCGCTCGGCGCTGGTCACCGCTTCGAGCCCGGGGACCGCCTCGAGTGCGATGCGCCCTACCTCGTCCTGGCGCAAGACCGCGTCGGGCCATGGCGCTCGCCCGCGCAAGATCACGACGCGATCGAAGCGCGCAAAGCGCCGGGCCCAATCGGAACCGAATTGACCTTGGCTCCAGCGGCCGTGCAGCGGTGCGCGAGCGATGACCGTCGCGCGCGCCGCGGTCGCTTGACCCGCGACCACGCTCTCGCCGACCGCGACCGCGAAACCCTCCCGACCCAAGTGGTGCAATCCAGCCAAAGCCAGCAGCGCGCCACCAAACCGGGCGGGTGTACGCAGGTCCTCCGCCAGGTCCTCCACCTCCACCCGCAAGACAGCACCCTCCGGTGCGGGTCCTGGCCGCTGCCACGCGGCCAAATCCACCACGCGGATGGATGCCTGCCGAGATCGGTCTCCGGCCGGTTGGGAGGAAGTGGGCATCGTCCGAGGGTACAATACGCGGGCTGCCCGGCGTATAAGTGGGGTTTGCCCAGGCCTCCCATGGAATTCGCTGCCCCGCCTCGCCCCCACCCCATGCTGATGCGCGTCTGGGGCATTCCCGTGCGCATTCATCGCTGGCTGCTGATCCTGATGGGCGTCATCTCCGTGCTTGCGGGGTCCCAAACGGGAGGCTTCTCCGGTCCGGCCATGTTCGGCACGGCAGCAGCGCTGGCGATCCTTTTTACGGCGGTTTTGCTGCACGAAATGGGTCACGCTTGGGCCGCCCAACGGCACGGTGTTGAGGTCGTCGACATCACTTTGTGGCCTTTGGGAGGCATGGCGGTGCTGCGCCGCATGCCGGAAGATCCGCAGGTCGAAATGCGCATCGCGATGGCGGGCCCGCTGGTGAACATCGCGATCGGTGGCCTGTGTCTCTTGGCCTGGCTCGGGGCCCATGGGTCGTTCGAGTGGGATGCCCTGCGCGTCACCCAAGTCACCGGTTGGAAGGAGTTCCTTTCCTTTACGGCCCTGTGCCACCTGATGCTCGGGCTGTTCAATCTGCTGCCGGCATTCCCCATGGATGGGGGCAAGATCCTGCGCTCTGCCCTCGTCGGCCGCCGCAATTGGCTGCAAGCCACCGAAGTCGCCGTGCGCGTGGGACGCTGGCTCGCTTGGGGTATGATCCTGACCGCGTTTGTCTACGGGGAATGGGCCCTTGCCATCATCGCGGTGTACCTGCTGCTGTCCGGCACGAAGGAGCTATGGACGACGCGCGTGCGGCACGGCAACCCCATGGCACAGATGTGGGAGGCCATGCGCTCGCGCGGCGGATTCCCAGCGGATGGCCCCGAGCAACCCGGCGATCCCACTTGGGAACAGGCTTCGGCCGATACCACCGTGGGCCGGTCCTCGGATGGATTCAGCGACGAAGAGATCGAGGCCATGGAGTCCCACAAAGGTCCGATCCGATAGACTGAGGCCTATGAGCCGAAGTGAGCAGCACAGGCGTTGGGTCGCGATCACGACCCTGGTCGGCCTGATCAGCCTTTCCCTCCATTGCACGGCTGCTCCTAGCGAGCCGGTAGAAACCCGGGGTTTTTGGGTCGTTCCAGCTGGTGAGGGCGAACTTCGATTCACCCCGTGGGCCTCCGAGGACACGGCACAGCAAGCGATCCAACAGCTACGGCGGGTAGGCGGCGGAACCCTTCGATTCTTGCCCGGGGTGTATGAGATCGAAAAGGGACTTGAGATCAACGACACCTCCAACATTCACCTGGAAGGTGGCCCCGAGGTGACATTCCAGTTCCCTCCTGCCCCGGTTGCCTATGCCAGCCTGACGGCCGAGGTGCAACCCGGAGACGATGTCTTGCAGATCGACCACCCGGAGCGACTCCAAGAGGGTCGTCGTTATCAGGTGTACGCGCGCGACTACAAGGGCGACCGGACCCTCGAGTTCCGAGTGACCGGATTTGTGGAGTCGGGAGTGAAGATCAGCCCCAAAGTCCATTTCATGGGGCACGTCAAGAGCATCGACGCCGGATCCTGGATTATCCCTCAGGTCAACTTCTTGTACGTCAATCGCAGCGATTCGATCTCGGTCACGGGCATCCGATTCGACGGAGGCAACCGCGGGCAAGTACACGGGCACACCACCTACTGCGGCATCCTGGCGGTTGGTCACTACAAACCGGGTGAACGCCCTACGAGCCACGATTTGAAGGTGGAGCAATGCACGTTTCTCGGTTTAAAGGGCCGTGGCATCGCCGCCTACGGCATCAAGGACGTGCAGGTCCGCCGCTCCAGCTTTTTTCAAATCGATTCGCAAGCCATTGAAATCGACCACTTCAGCTCAGGCACGGTCGTCCATAACGCCGTCCGTTCGGCAGGAGTTGGTGTGGCTCTCAACGATGCGTTCGAGTCCACCGTCGCCTTTAACACACTGACCGATTGCGCTACCGGGGTTGCTTTCGTCAAGCACTTCCCCCAAGAGTGGGTCAACACGGGCAACTTGGTCGAACACAACGTGTTCATTCGTCCCCACGGCACCGGTGGTATCAGCTTTCAAAAAGGCATCGCCGGAAACACTCTCCGAGGAAATCAATTCCTTGATTGCCCGCCCAAAAAGCAGATTGTCGGTGGAGAGGGCAACGATCTGGACCGCTGACCAAGACTAGGGCACCCGAACCGTCCAGGTAGCGGAGAAAGGGAGCCCTTGGGGATCGAAGCGAATCTGGGCATTGCCAGTAGACAACGCCTCTACCACCCCAGCTTGGTTGACTCGAGCCACGGCACGATTGCTGCTTGACCATTGCCCCAGCAAGGCGGAGAAAGGCCTCTTGGCTCCGCCGGAGTACTCTGCCCGGACTGGCAGGCGAGCATAACTCCCCACAGGGAAAGAAGAGGGCCCACTGAGGGTAAGCGCCACACACGCTTGGGCCGCTCCTTGGTGCACCAGGATGCGGTGACGAACCGTCTCCTCCAAAGTGATGCCACGCACTTCGTTGCGAACGTAAAGGCGTTTTTCCTCGTTGGGGTTGGCGAGACCCTGGTAGCCGGCAACCACGCCTCTGCCATCCAAGAGTTCCCACTGACCCGGAACTAGGGCGTAATCGATGCGATGCTGCCCTGCTGGTCCTTGCGCGTCCAAGGGGATACCGCTGAAGGAGATCGCGCCTGTGCTGGGGGACCCAGCAAACCAGCCATCCTCTCCTAGAAGGAACCGGTCTCCCTGATAGGCAACTTCCCAGTCTTCCGAGGAGTGATTGAGGTACAAAACCAAGCCCGATGCCAACACGATCCGGATCTTGGGGTCGCGGAAATCCTCCAGTGCTCCCAAGGGGTTGCGGCTCTCCCTCAAGCGCTCATTCGCGGTTTGGTAGCGGTCCCCCGTCCAGTAATGAATGCTATGCACCGGGCTCTTGAGGCGTTCCTCCTGGAAGCCCTGCATCAAGTAGTACTCCTTGATGTGGTCAGCGAAATACAATCGGTTGTTGGGCTGCCCCATCTCGGTCCCGTTGACCGGTCCGGTCGTCTGAATGAACGAAGCACAACCGTAGGTGAGTTCGTACAAGCGATACTTGTCCAGCAGCTCCGTTGCCAACGGCGTTTGCGCCGAATGAAAGAATCGATCGTAAAACCCCAGTCCATGATCGACCAATACCCGTCGTTTGACGCGCTGTGCGTAATCCGGCATCACCCACCAGCGCTCTGGGGTCTTACCGCTCTCCGGATCCAACGATTGGAGGTCTTGCTGCGCCCCCGTGTTGAGCGATCCCTGATTGGAGTCCACGAATCCAGCGTGCAAGATTTCGTGTTGACGAGCGGGCTCGAACAGGGCGCCACTGCCCTCCGATAACACAGGCCCTGCGTGCAATTCCTGCATTTGTCGGAATACGCGCCGCTTCTCGATCAAAGCACTCCGAATGGTTTTTGCCTTGTCGTCTTGCCCATCTTCGTGGTCCACCACAACGCCGGGGTGCTCGTGGCCCCAGACGTCCGTAAACGCCAAACTGGTTCCATAGAGCGACCGAATCGCAGTGTCTTCCCGCAAGGAGTGTCCCAATACGCGGTCAGGAGAAATGCGCACCAAACGGTCGCCTGTCCAATCCAACACCCCGTCGGTCACGTCGTGGTTCGGGAACATGCGGTTGATGCCGTACAAGGTGTATACCCCAAACAGGTAACCCAATTCACGCGCCCGCCCGGCGTACGCGATGAACTCACCCTCGTCGTAAGCCGGCACCCATTGATGCGTCTGCACCTGCTCCTCGAACAGATGCAGCTGATTGCTCCACCACCAAAAGTCGTAGACCGCCAACTGCTCCAGGCCCCAAAGGTCCAACAGGTCGAGCAACTCCCTCTGCTCCTCCCAGGGCGTCCTGCGCGAAAAAAGCACCGAAGTGCGTTCCGCCATCACACTCCAATAAGGTGAGGGCTGCGCTGCGGTGTCGACAAAGGTGTCCTCGACTTGATCGGAGACCACCACCCAAAAAGTCTCCTCCACCGGCGCGTTCAGCTCCCCTCCACTGTGCGGAACGTAATCGATGCGCTGATTTCGATCGACTCGGTCCCCATCGATCTCCACGTCTTCAAATTGAGGGTCAGGGGGAACCGTCCCATGGGAGCGCGACCAATCGACTCCCTTCGCGAGGAATCTGCGCTCGCCCATCGAAGTGGAAAAGAGAGTGACCGGGTAGGCGATCATGTAGGGCAGGCGCAGGTCCTGAGCGTACGCGACTTGAGACTCGGACCCCAAGTGAACCCCAGCGAAGGAAGAGTCCGCCTCCAAACTCTCGTCACGATCCCAAACACGGACTGCAAGCGCCTTGCCTTGAACAGACAGCTCGAACGCCCCTTCCAGAATTCGCCCTCCCTGGGAAACTGGCATGGTATAGCGCACTTCGATCCGGAGGCTCGATCCGTCGACCTGAGCCACCGTGCTGACTTGGGCCTGCTGGGACAACCACTGGGGATTGCGGATCTCGCCCGAATCTTCTCGGAACAGAAATCCGGCCCCATCGACGGGGATGGATCCGCTATGGAGCTCTTCAACCCGCAGCAAGCCTCGTAGGGCATCTGGGTGCTGCGTATCGATTCGGAACGTAACGGGATGGGGGCTTGCGACTCGGAATTCGTAGGCCGATCCCTGCTGGACGAGTTCCACCGGCCAGTCCTGCGTCGCGGCCAACGCGTGCGTCCCCGCATCCAGAGGGCTGGGAAGAAGGGCCGTCTCACCGGATCCGGAGGCAGGGACACTCGCCCCGCTCTCCCCCGCACATGCGCCCAGCCATCCCACCCCAAAAGCTAGGAAACCGTAGCCCAATGAGCGCAGTGAGAATCGTTTGGGAAACATCATGGCGACCGTCCCCCCGAACGCGTAGCTGCGAACCAATTCGCGCGTGCTCGCGTGCTAGGGCAGCGGAATAGCCTACTCCAAAGCGGCGAGGCCGGGCCGCTTCAGCTCAAGAATCGCCAGCCTACTGGCCTGGTTGGCCGGTTCCTCGGATCCCGAAGTCTGCATCCGAGATGTCCCAACGCCCCAAGGTGTTGAGCAGCTCCTTCAGCCTCGGATCTCCCAAGTCGTGCAGAGTGCTCATGTTCGAAGAGGTTCGCTGCTCGGCGTCCACGCCGACCAAACGCAAGTTGGGATGGGCGTCCATCGATGGCATGGGCGGATGAATGTAGGAGTCGACCACGCTCACCATGGAATTGCGATCCGCCTGCAGAGAAACGCCGCAATCCTTCAGGATCGAGTTGTAGACCGCAATGTTTCCGCCATTGTTGTAGCGCCAGTTCTTCTTGTACGCGTCCACCCCGATCGGGCAGTCTCGGATTTCGCAGTTGACCGCGAACGCCACCGAACCATCTTTCGATTGAAGTCCGATTTCACAGCGTTCCATGCGATTGCCTAACGCGACCAAGCGACTCGCTTCCCCGATCGAGATAGCTTTGTCGCCACTGCCTTCGATCAAGGAATCTCGCACGACCGCCGAGGTCGTCATCAAGTCAATCGCGTCGTTCCCGCTATCCACAAAGTGACAATCCTCAATGCGCGCTTCACTAATGTCGACGTCGAGAGCATCCGATAGGGATCGCAACCAAGTGCAACGCCGGAATACGACTTCGCAGTACACACCGTGCACCATGTCATCGACGATGTAGCTATCTTCGAAGATGCAATCTTCGATCGTCACACCGCGCGGCCCGTGGACAGAAAACATGGAGCTGTACTCGGAGAGGGGCGGTTTCCAGCCCGAGCCGCCAAGGAACCGACAGTGCTGCATTTGGGACCCGTCCGCACCGTTTCCTTTCAGCGCAAACGTGCCCCAAGCCGTCTCCGGCCCGAGCGCCCCGGCCGGCACGAACTCGATTGGGTTCTCCTGCGTACCCAAAGCCAACACCGAGTTGCGGCAGATCACGGAAGCGCCAGGCGCCATACGGATCTTCGTTCCTGGCTCGATCACCAAAGGTTGGTCGATGAACGTGATGCCCTCCATGAGGAGTTCACCACTCCATACGAGAGGTGCGCGACCCATCTGCTGGGCAATGCGCCCCACCATCGGGGGTAGACTGCCTAACTCCGATTGCAACTCGGCGCGCTGACCGAAAGCACGCTGTCCATCTAACCGCGCGGCCAAAGAAAGCACTGGGTCGTCGGCCCCCAGGCCCCCGATTCGCAAGCGCACTTGGGTCGGAAGGACATGCAGCCCACCAGCCCAACCCAAAATCGGCTGGCCCGCGTCTTCGAACATACGCATGTCGGTGACCAGACCCAAGTTCAGCTCTAGTTCGGATCCGTTTTGCCGAACGGAAAGAGGTCGAGAGAGGACCTCGTCACCCTGTCGCCATTCCAAGACCACCTCCGGGTCTCCCGCAGGGACATTGGCCAACTTGATGCCGAGGTGATCCACCAAACGCACCTCGCGGAAATCGAGGAGCAAGGCACCATCCGCGTCTCGATCCCAAGCAAACCGCGCCCGATCTCCGCAATGGGCCCGCCGCAAGTTCTCCAGGTGGCCGACCAAATAGGTCCGCAAGCCTTGCAATTCCTGCAGCACCTCTTCCGCGCTGAGGTGCACCCCTTCTTCCACTAGATTCGGATCCAAGGGCAACAGTGGCTCCAACCCCTGGATGGACCGATCGAGCTCCGACAGCAGGTGTCGGTCGAGTCCTTGCTCAAAGAACTCCTGAAACCGTTGGGCTTTGGCTCGCAGAAACGGGCCGGAGTGGTGCAAAGCGACGTGGGCGCGACTGCTAATGACATCGGGTCGGAAAGGCACGCCCGGACGCTGCCGGGTGCTGCGGTGCCAACCCACCGGGTCCCAAGCAATGGGAACCATTTGGGTTTCCCACGGATCGTAGTACAAGCGCCAGTTGTGCAGGTCGTCCACGTGCACCGTGCCCACCACGGTCTCCCAAACGTTGAACGTGGCAAAAGCCTCCAAGTCCACCGTTTCTTCCAGGCCACTGGCATCCCCGGAGGCTGCCACGCGATTGATCTCGCGAAGGAAGGCCTCCAGTGGATCCATCGCATCTTCGTCGAAGTGGTTGTTGATCGCGACCTTCGTCCAGAAAGCGGAGGCCTCGAAAAGGTTGTTTTCTACGCCGCGGTACGAGTCGAGTCCGACCAATTCACCTGAATAGACATCCCCCGGCATCAGGTCGAAGCGCCGAATAGTGGACTCGTCGAGCTGCTCGGTCAGGATAAAAATCCCTTGCACCTCACCATTCATGACGACGTTGACCAGCTCCACCTTGGGGGTGATCAACCCCATTTTCTCTGCCAGAAGGAGCGCTAGGTAATTGTTCACGATCTCCGTGGTGCGCGGTGCCACGAGATTGAACTTGCGCATGCCTTCAAAGAGCTCTCCGCGCTTGGTTTTCACACGCCAGGATTTCTTCCAATAGCCCCAGTGATACACGTTGTCGCCGCGATAGCGCAGGTCGACCTCTTGAACCCGTCCGGCGTTGAGCATGCCGCCCTTCACATAGTCTCGGCCGGAGTGAGGCAAGTTGCTGTTGAGCTTGCGCAAGCGCGCTTCATCCACATAGAGATGAATCGAGCGCAGCCCAGACTGCTCCATCAGCTGCTCGCGGCGCTTGCGGGTCACACTGGCATCCACGGTGGCGAGCAGGTGATTCGCTTCCAGTTGACCTACCTTATGCAGGTTGAGATCAGAACTGGTGTGCATGCGGACCTGGAAATCGAACCAAGTGCGGCCCGCCCCAAACGCCCACACGAGAAACAC
>JAUHXY010000077.1 GCA_030426785.1 bacterium | reverse complement strand
AACGCGCGGAGGTCGCCCCCTTCCCGCCCCTGAACCCGGCGAGGGTGTTTGAAGCCTGCACCGGAGAGTCGCGCACACCCGAGCGCTAGCCTACGGTTATGGCGCTTCCCGGACCGGCCCCCACCGCACCGACTCCCTCTGCCTCGGCTTCCCGCCATTCGGACGAACCCGTGCCTGTGGTAGCGGTGGTCTGTCCAGCGTGCGGCCAAGATCAACCCACGCCCCTGCGTGCCGGCTTTCATCGCTGGCGCGAGCAAACGTTTGATCTCGTGCGCTGCGGCGGCTGCGGACTCGCGTACCTGAGCCAGCGCCCCCGGCGCGCAACCTACGCCGCCTTGCTGGAGTCCGATGAGTTTTTTGCGAGCGGCTACAGCGACGGCACCCGGGAACAAGGCTACTTCGAACGGCGCGACGATTGGATCGACACTTACGATCGCGAACTCGAAGCCTTGGAGTCACAAATCGAATACGTCGGACGCTTGGTGCAATGGGGAGCGGGCGGTGGGTTCTTCGGGGAGGCCGCGCGCCGGCGTGGGTGGCAAGTGCAGATCGCGGAGAGCAATCGGGTTGCCGCGGATTACGCCGAGGTCCAGTTTCCCCTCCCCGTCCATCGCGGGACTTGGGAGGAAGCGCCCTACGAACCCGCTTCGTTTGACCTGGGTGTTTTGCACGGGACCCTGCCCTACTCTCTGGACCCCAAAGCCGACTTGGCCGGAATGTATCGGCTGATTCGTCCCGGGGGGCACTTGTGGTTGTGCGTGCCGACCTTTCTGAATTCGGCCCTGCACCGCGGACTGGACCGCTTTCAGCGTTGGCTGCCCAAACGCGTATTGGGCGCCGATCTGTGGCGCACGCTCAAGGTGGAGGCGCAGGAATCCTTCGGCCCTCCCTATCGCCTGCAGCACTTTCACCCCACTTCGGTGGAGAATCTGCTGGCGGAAACCGGCTGGCAAGTGGAACGCGTGCAAGGCCGTGCCACGCGCCCCGATTATCTGTTTGCGCGCCGCAACCTCTCGTGGCGCGAGCGTTGCGTCAAAGGTCTCGCGCAAGGGGCCGGCGCGCTGATGCAAGCACGCGTGGTGCCGCCCGCAGAAACCTGCTGGCTCGCGCGGCGTCCACTGCGCTGATCGATGGCGGTCAGCCGCGAGCCCGCAGGTCCAGCCGCGCGGCGTTTGCCAGCGTTCTGGCTTGGTGTCGCTTTGGTCGTGGGCACAGCGCTGCTGTGGTTTCCCTCGTGGCCCGGTGCCGGATGGAGTTTCGACGATCGGCAGGCGGTGCTGGAAAACCCTCTGGTGACGGGACACCGATCGGGTTGGGATGCTTGGAGCGAGGACTACTGGCACCACCGCGGTGCGGCAGGACTGTATCGCCCCCTCGTCACGCTCTCGTTTCGTGCGCAGCGCTCCGGTGCCGCCGCCGGCCAGGAGAGCGCCATCGATCCAGAATCCCTGCACCTCGTCAATCGACTGCTACACCTGTGGGTCGTGTTGCTGGCGGCAGGGCTGTGGTGTCGACCGCGACTGCGATCTCCGGGCTCACCGCCCGGGAGTGGAGTGGGGATCGCCCCATGGATCGCTTTGGGGGTGTTCGCTTGGCATCCCGTCCAAAGCGAAGCCGTGCTGTGGATCGCCGGACGCTCGGTCACCTTGGCGGCCTTGCTCGGCTTGCTCGCCTGGACGCTTTGGGAGCGAGTTCGGGGCGGAAGCCGTCCGGTTGTTGCTTTTGTGGGCAGTGCTGCCCCCATTCTCGCCAAGGAAGAAGGCATCGCCTTCGCCGCCGTGTTTTGGGTGTTGGCGCGAGACACTCCCCAAGCCTGGCGGACGCGGGGAGCGGTGCTTGCGGGCTTGGGGGCCGTTGTTGCTCTACGGACCCAGGCCCTGGGCAGCCTGGCTGCCGGACTTTCCGCTGGGGCCTTCCACCCGGCCACCGTTTGGGAACGTGCGATCGATGGACTGCAGGCTTGGGGCCTCGCCCTGCGAGCGTTGTTTGGACCCACGGCTGTCCCGCTCTCCGTTCCGCCGGGGACCGAGCTCGCGGGCCAAGCCTATTGGGTTGCCCTCGGCGCCGGCCTGCTGCTCTTCTTGGTCGTCTCGGTTGGGCGCGCGTGGCGCACATCGTCGCATGCGCCTTCGGGGCTTGCGCCAACCGTCCGCGCCGGGTTCGTTGGCGGCCTCGTCGCGCTCTTGCCCTGGTTGCAGGTGATCCCTGCTCCCGAGACTTTTGGACTGCGCATGCTCTACTTGCCGCTGCTCTTCGCGGTTTCCGCCGTAGCAGCTTGCTCCTGGCGCTGGCACCGAGCCGGCTGGCTCGCGATCGGCGCCTTCGGCCTGTGGTGCGCCTGGGGAATTCACCAGCTCGCCCCGGCGTACCGCTCCGCACTGGGCTATTGGGAGTATCGCGCTGAGCGCGAACCCCAGCGCGCGCTCGTTTGGAACGGGTTGGGGAACGAACAGTTCGCCGCGCGGCAATTCGAATCTGCCCGGGAATCCTTTCGTACGGCGGTCGAAGTGAACCCCGAGTACAGCCGCAGTTGGGTCGGTCTGGCGCTGCTCGCGGAACGACGCGGGGACTTCCCAGAAGCGCAACGTAGCCTGCGCCGGGCATTGGAGGCGCAACCGGGCAACGGGGTCGCCCACGCGAACCTGGCGCGCTTGCTGCGCTCCGAGCAGCCCGAACGAGCTTTGCACCACTGGCAGCGGGCGGTGCAC
Source organism: bacterium (assembly GCA_030426785.1). Taxonomy (GTDB): domain Bacteria; phylum Planctomycetota; class UBA1135; order UBA1135; genus NORP259. The sequence goes on along the minus strand of JAUHXY010000077.1, from coordinate 13,339 downwards.
GCGCAACCCGGGCGCATGGCGCTTTGGCGGGGTCTCGCGGCCGCCCAATGGCAGCTCGGGCGCATTGACGAAGCGCGCACCAGCCTGCTCCGCGCCCTCGCCTTGCAGCCCGACGACCCGGAACTACTCGAGCGAGCGCAGCGCTACGGGCTCGAACCGGCCCCAAGCGCGCCCGGTGACCGTTAGCGCTTGATCCCCACCCACAGACCGTCGCCGATGGGCACGATGACCGCCTCCAAGTTCGGCACGGTCGGCACGTGATCGTTGAAGGCCTTCACGGCACCCACTTCGCGATCGGTGGGGTTGGGATCGAGGAGCTGCCCGAAAGCGAAGGCGTTGTCCGCCATCACAAGCCCACCGGGTCGAAGAAACCGCATGGCCTCTCGCAGGTAGCCCGGATAGCCCCCTTTGTCCGCATCCAAAAACACGGCGTCGATGGATTCGTCCTCAAAGCGCGGCAGGTGCTCATCGCCGCGGCCCTCGAGCACGGTGATGCGATCGGCCACGTCGCTCTTGGCGATCCACTCGCGAGCGAACGCAGCGTGCTTGGGTGCAAACTCCACGGTGTGCAGGTGCCCGTCGGAGGGCAACGCCCGCGCCATGCCGATGGCGGAGTAACCCGCCAAAGTTCCGACCTCCACCACCCGTTGGGCTCGGCATAACCGCAACAGGATCCCCATCAAGGCAATCTGTTCGGGGGCGACGCAAATCTCGGGGATCCCGGCCTGCCCCGCAGCGCGCTTCAATTCCCGCAAGAACGCCCCTTCGGGCGTTGTGCGCTCCGCCAAGTACGCAAAGTGAGCGGCGGTCACGAGGGTGGATTCACTGGACATGGTTCAAGCTCCAGCTGCGCCGGTCCAATCGAACGACATTTCCACCTGGGTAGAGGAACCCAAGCTGGCCGCGACGGGGCAACCGCGGGCCGACGATTCCAAGGCGCCCCGCTCTTCTTCGCTCCAGTCGCCCGGCACGCTGATCTGCACCCGCAGTCGCCCGATGTGGCGCGTCGGCTCGGCTTTCATGAGTTTTTGCACCTGCACCCGGGCTTCCCCCAGCTCGCGGCCCCGATCCAAGGCGGTGATGCCCATCAGCGTCAGCACGCAAGTTCCGAGGGCCGCGGCGACCAGATCCGTCGGCGAAAAGGCTTGCCCCTGACCCCGATTGTCCACCGGAGCATCGGTTAATAGGGTGGCCCCAGAAGGACCGTGCTGTGCCTGGGTGCGAAGACCCCCTTGATAGACCACGTCGGTTTGAACCATGGCGGCAGTATACGCCCTCCAGCGTCGCAGGCCGAAGGATCCCTGCGCGCCGAAGTCAGCCCTTTTTGCCCTCTCTGGGCTCGCTTCGGCTCGTATACTCCGCGCCCATGCACGCCCCTACCTCGTTGCAAGGCAAAACCGCCTTGGTCACCGGTGCCAGCGCCGGTATCGGAGCCGCTACCGCCCGAGCCTTGAGCCAACTCGGCGCCCGCGTGGTGCTGGTCGCTCGTCGCATGGAACGGTTGCAAGCACTCGCCGCCGAATGCCCCGCAGCCGAGGTCTGCGCGCTCGACGTGCGGGATGCAGGGGCGATGCAACAAACGCTCGCCGCCTGGGACTTCGACATCGTCGTCGCCAATGCGGGTCTCGGGCTGGGCATGGGCCCCTTACAAGACGGCCGTCCCGAAGACTGGGACCGCATGATTGACACCAACGTCAAAGGCGTGCTGCACACGCTGCACGCTACGTTGCCAGGACTGTTGGCCCGCGGAGCGGGCGACGTCGTCGTGCTCGGCAGTGTGGCTGGCCGGCAGGTCTACCCCGGCGGCAACGTCTACAACGCCACCAAGCACGCCGTACGCGCCTTGTACGAAGCCTTGCGCCTGGACGCCGGCGGGCGAGGAGTCCGCTTCACCACCGTCGACCCTGGCATGGTCGAAACCGAATTCTCGATCGTGCGCCTCGGCGATGCGCAAGCCGCCGACCAGGTGTACGCCGATATGACCCCTTTGCGCCCCGAAGACGTGGCGGATGCCATCGCGTACGCCGTGACCCGCCCCGCTCACATGAACGTCGGCGAAATCGTGCTGTGGCCTACGGACCAGGCCAGTACCCGCGACGTACAACGCCGATCCTAGAAGCGATCCCAAAACCCTGAACTCGGCCCCCACAGCACCACTTCGTGCCATAATGGAGGGCTCCATTCCTTGTGACCCCCAACCTTTGGAGCGTAGCGCTTCGAAGCCCCCTATGAGCCAAGACTCCTCCAACCCGATCGACCGCGAAATCGAACAAGCCCTCGAAGGGGTGAACTTGCAAGAGATCGACATGGCCCCGCGGGGCCAACGAGCCTCCGGTTCGGACTCCCGTTTGTACGAAGGCACCATCGTCGGCATCAGCGGCGACGACGTCATCGTGGAGATGGGGCCGCGTATGCAGGGGGCGTGTCCTTTGGCGGAGTTTGACGAAGCTCCGCAAGTCGGTTCCAAGCATCGCTTCACCGCGCACGGCCAAGAGGACGGTCTGTGGATTCTTTCCATGCGGGCGGCCAAGGAGATCGCCGATTGGGAGAGCCTCGACGTCGGCTCTCTCGTGAACGCCCGCGTGACCGGACAAAACCAAGGCGGCCTGACCCTCAAGATCGGGAAACACGAAGCGTTCATGCCCGCCAGCCAAGTGAGCACTTCACGCGACGAGGACATCTCCCAACACATCGGGCAGACGCTGACCGCCGAAGTATTGGAGATCGATCGCTCGCGCAACCGAGTGCTGCTGTCCCGCCGGCGCGTGCAAGAGGCGGAAGCCGCCGCTGCCATGCAAGAAGCCGCCGGACGTTTGGCTCCCGGCAGCGTGCATCAAGGCAAGGTCACCAAGATCGAATCCTTCGGCGCGTTCGTCAGCCTAGGCTCCGGCATCGAAGGCCTCGTGCACGTCTCAAACATCTCCCACCAGCGCGTGGAGAACCCCGCCGACGTGCTCAGCGTCGGCCAGGAAGTGCAGGTCAAGATTTTGGAGATCAAAGAGGGTGGCCGTCGGATCGGCCTCGGCATCAAACAGCTGGAAGCCGACCCGTGGGAGGCCGCGGCTCAGAAGTATCGCGAGGATTCCGTGGTGCAGGGCAAGGTGACCCGCATCGCGGACTTTGGCGCCTTCGTCCAATTGGAGCCCGGGCTCGAGGGCCTGTTGCACATCTCCCAGCTCGGTCGGGGCCACGTGAAAAACGTGGGTTCGGTGCTGTCCGTAGGCGAAGAGCTGAGCGTGCGCATCTCCGGCATGGACTTGGGCGCGAAGCGCATTTCTCTATCGCGCCTCGACTCGCGCGGAGCCCTGATCGGCTCCGAGGAATCGGTCGACGGCGATGAGATCGACCGCGCTTTGGCGCGTCCCGATTCGGGCGGTCTCTCAACCAGCCTAGGGGACCTCTTCAAGAAGGCCCTCAAAGACCCGAAGAAGTGAGCCGGTCCTAAGCGCACACCGCGCGGGGCAGCATCAGCAAGAAGGGACTTTCGCCAAAGCCGGCGAGTGCCACCGTGGCACGGCCGGTGACCAGCGGATCGCCTTCTTGGTACAGCAGGGCCGGCCGTACATCGGCTCGCACGCCTTGGCAGCCCTCGAAGGTCACGCGCGCCGGCAAATCGAGCGCGCGGAAAGCGGCGTCGGAGGCTCCTCCGATGAAGTTGCCCACCTCCAGGATGGCGTCTTTACTCGCCGGGCTCAGATCGGTGCGGCTGCGGCTTTCTTCGATCAGGTCGTCCGCCAGCATCATCAAACTACCTGCCAGCGTGACCGCATCGGGCAGAGGCACGAGCAAACAGCCGTGATACTCAGCCCCCTCGTGCTCGATCGACAAGCGGAACGAAATGTGGATTTGGTCGGCGCCAGCAGCGCGATGATCGAGTGTTTCGACCTGCACATCGATGATCTCTAGCTCGCGGTCGGCGATCATGGACAGGTCGCCGGCGATGCGCTCGAAGACCTCTTCGATGCAGTGGGTTTCCGTCTCGGTTAGGGTTTCGGACATGGCGTACGGGGGCACGGGTTGTCCAGGAATCGTCCTGGCCGAACGCCAAAATGAACGCGGATCCCAATCTCCGCAGGATGTCCCGAAGGGGTGCAGCTCGTAGCCCCGGACCGGAAAGCTTTTCCGGGGCCTACTCGTAGCTCTCTTTGATCGAGGGGAAACTGCCCCCCCGCACGTCTTCGACGTAGCGCCCAAACGCTTCGCTCATATGGGCCGCGATGTTGCCGTAGCGACGCACGAAACGCGGCTTGAAACGCGTGTAGAGGCCCAACATGTCGTGGGAAACAAGGATTTGTCCGTCGCACTCGGGACCCGCCCCGATGCCGATGATCGGCACGTCTCGCTCGCGAGCGACCTGGGCGGCGAGGGCGTGAGGTACCTTTTCCAGCACGATCGCAAACGCGCCGGCTTTCTCCAACCGTTCCGCGTCCTTGCGCAAGGTCTCGGCTTCTTCGGGGTCCCGAGCGCGGACTTGGTAGGTCCCAAACTTGTGGATCGACTGCGGGGTCAGGCCGAGGTGCCCCATCACGGGGATGCCCACGTCGACGATGCGGCGCAGGGTTTTGGCCACGCCGCCACCCCCTTCAAGCTTGACCGCTTCGACCCCCGCCTCTTTGACCATGCGCCCCGCGTTGCGCAGCGCCTCGTCGGGGTTGACCTGGTAACTCATGAAGGGCAAGTCCCCCACCACCAACGCACGCTGCACCCCGCGACGCACCAAGGTGGCGTGGTAGAGCATGGTCTCCATGGAAACCGTCACGGTGGTGTCGAGGCCCTGCATGACCATGGCGACGGAATCCCCCACCAACAAAAGGTCCACGCCGGCTTCGTCGAGCAACTCCGCCATGGTGGCGTCGTAGGCCGTGAGGGCGGCGATCTTTTGCCCGCTCTGCTTCATCTCCTGCAGGCGGTGCGTGGTGACCTTGCGGGTATCGGGCTTCGGTTGGCTCATCGGTTTCGCTTCGGGGAAGGGGTCGGTGCGGGGGCTAAGCACGCGTGCACGGCGCGCACCCCGTCGATCGCTGCGCTCATGATACCCCCCGCGAACCCGGCTCCTTCCCCTACGGGGTAACAATTCTCCGTGCCGTGAGCTCGGTAGGATTGCCGATCTCGCGGCATGCGCAGGGGGCCCGAGCTGCGGCTTTCGACGCCGACCAAGGTGCCTTCGACCCCGCCAAATCCAGGGATCAAACGGTCAAAGTGCTCCAAACCGCGAGCGATCGCCGCTCGCACATGGGGCGGAAGGAGTTGATCGATGCGTCCCGGTTGCACGCCGAAGGTGTAGCTCGTGCGGGGCACGTCCGCGGAAGGCTCTCCCGCGAGGAAATCCGCTACCCGTTGCGCTGGTGCGGTGTAATTCGCACCGCCGGCTTCGAAGAACAACCGCTCGAAGTGCCTTTGGAACTGCAGGCCCGCCAAGGGACCGGAGCCGTACGCTGCGAACTCGTCCGGCCGAATGGTCGTTACGATGGCCGCGTTGGCCCACGGCGACGAGTGCGTGGAATTGCTCATGCCGTTCGTGCACAGGTGGCCGGGCTCGGAGATGCTGGCGACGATTTTGCCTCCGGGGCACATGCAGAACGAGTGCGCGCCGGCGGTGGCACCTTGAGGCTTGCTGGTCAGATTGTAGGAAGCGGCCCCCAAAGACTGGGCCTGGGGATGTTCCCCAAAGCGGCCCGCATTGATCAGGTCTTGCGGATGTTCGACGCGCACGCCGAATTGGAACGGTTTGGCTTCCAGGGCTAGACCCTGCTCGAACAGCGCCTCGACGGTGTCGCGCGCACTATGCCCCAACGCCAGAAACAACGCATCACAAGGCAGCTCGCCCCGATCGGTGCGCACGGCCATAACGCGGCCCACGCGCGAAGGATCCCAGATCACGCTTTCCAACCGAGTGTTCCAGTGCACCTGAGCCCCCGCTTCGATCAAGCGCGCTCGTAAACGTGGCAACACCGCATGCAGTTTGTCGGTCCCGATGTGCGCTCGACCGTCGAACTGAATGTTTGCAGGGGCTCCGGCGCGCACGAGTTCCTGCAGCAGCGTCGCCTCCAACGAATCTTGGACCCGTGTGTAGAGCTTGCCGTCGGAGTAGGTGCCCGCACCCCCTTCTCCAAACAACAGGTTGGTGTCCTGATCGAGCGGACCACCGCGGTGGAAAGGCACCAAGCGTTTGTGGCGGTCATCCAGAGAACTACCGCGATCGATCAAAGTGACGCCAGCTCCGCTCAACGCCAAACTCAGAGCCGCGAAGAGCCCGGCGGGACCCGAACCCACCACGATCGCTTGCCGCGGAAGGCGCTGGATTCGTTCGGGGGGCAACGCGAGTGGAGTTGATTCCGGAGCTGGGCGTACCCGCCCGGCCTTGATCGCCTTCTGCAGCGCGCCGGAACGATGCCCCTCCCGCACGAAAAGGTCCACGTGGCAGACGAATCGCAGGATTCCCCGGGTGCGCCGCGCATCCAACGAACGCATGGCCAAACGCACGCCGGCAACGTCTTGTGGCCGAACCCCTGCCTGCCGGCAAGCCCGTTCCGCGAGTAGACCTTCCTCTTCGTGCAACTCCAACGGCACGCCCAGCACGCGAATGGCTTGGATGGCGGGATCGGTCAACAACAGATTCGAAGGAAGCGGTCTGGGGCGTGGGATCTGCGGGCCGGACGGCCGTGACCGGTCGCGAGCGCAGAAAGCGTGGTCCAACGTAGCACGGAATGCAGACCCGCGTAGCATACGCCCATGCCCGCTCCCACCCTACCCGAGGGGATCATTCTGGACTTGATCTCCGGGCCGGATCGCAACCCCTGCCCTGGTCAGCACACGATTTGCTCCCTGCATGGAGAGGAGCCGGCCGCCGAACTGGCAGCTTGGGAACCCTATCGCGTAGCGCGCGTGCCGTTGCACCGCCGCGGCGTGGATCATGGGGATTGGTTGGTGCTCGAGCCGGACCTCATCCACAACGAGGCCCCCGCCCCCCTCGAAGCACACCTGGAACAGCGTTGGTGCGAGGCACAACCCATCGTGCTTCGCGGCTGGACCTCACCTGGGGACGAGGCCTCCGTGCCGGCCCTCTACGCCCAACTCTCCGAGCACAAAGGATTGCGGGCTTTCCTGAGCGAGTGCCTCGACCGCCTGGGTTCAACCTTTGCGCCCGGCAGCAACATGCATTGCGCCGACCCGGAGCGAGATCGTGAACGCATCCGCTTGGGCAGTGAAAACGACCTTTGGGTCAAGTGCGGAAGGCTCTCGAACCACCCCCAGGACCTCTCCTTGCGGGTGCGGCACAGCTTTGGCCAAGAGGGACGGGACGACGGGAGTCGCGACATCCAGCGCCACCGAATGGTCGCCGAAATGGCCCAGGTTCTCTGGCCCGAGCTGACCCGTTTGCCCACCGCCGACGTTTGGAGCCAACGACTCGCCCAGTGGATCGGAGCGCCCGTCTTGCGCACCCAAACCATCGCTTACTTCAACGCGCCTCAAGGAGGAGCGCTGTGGCACCACGATGCGTTCGACGAACCCATGCAGGGCGGGCAACGGGGTGTGCTGTACGTGCAGAGTGTCGGGCGCACCGCTTGGCTGGCATGCTCGTTGGACGCGCTGACCCATCTGGTGATCGAGTGGGTCGGGTATCTGCAGGAGGGAGAGTTGGGCTGGCAGCGAGAAGCGATGTCCCAGGAGACCTGGAGCGCCCTGCAAAAGCTCTGCGAGCGGTTTGTGCGACTGCGCAAGGAGTTGGCTCGACCGGGGCAAGGTCGGCTGGGCCCCTGGGTAGGGTCGCCCGAATTCACGGCCCTCGCCGCCGATGCGGGCCACGCCTACTTCTTGGAGCCGGGGGACGCCTTGCTGCTCCCCAATCATGGGCTGGAGAAAACGGCGATGCACTCGGTCTTCTGCGCCTCGCCGCAGGCAACCCTGGGCTACTCCATGGCTCTGCGCGCGGATGAAGCAACGCCCGAGTGGACCCCGCGCCCGGGGGGGGCGCCGCGGCGTCGCCGCAGGCGACGTCGGCGCTGAGGGTATCCGGGCGGAGGAAGCTGGCACCACCCTCGGTGGACCCGTAGGCTGCGCCCCGCCCATGACCACTGCTCCGCCTCCGCTCCTGCTTGCCGCCCTGCGCGTTGAATCGCGCGACCCGCAGAGCCTCCTGGCTTGGGAGGCCCCGGCTGGCCCCGGCGATCGTTGGGTCGCTTTCCGCGATGCGGGCGCAGCGCGAGCAGCACTGGCTGCCAGTCCCACGAGCCCCCCCTCCGGCGGCCTGTACCTCGTCCTGGAGCAGACCGCTTCCGACCGCGAGTTAGCCGCCCTGCGCAACCAACTCTGGCCGCGCTACCACGTCACGGCCCACTATCGCAGCGCGGGGACGCAGGTTCTGCGGCGCGGGCTGAGCGGGGAAAGCCCGACCGACGAGGATCTCGTGGAGCCGTGCCAGCACGCGCTCGTCCTCTCCGCACACCCGGTGCAAGAGGTGATGAGCCCTGCTACCACCCAGGTCAAGTTCGACCAAAACGCCAAATCCTGGGACGGGCAACCCGGCTCCGCGACCTACGCGCACTTCCGCTGGATGCGCCGTTTTGTCGCCCTGTACCAAGCCCCCGCCCAAGCGAACCGCATTTTGGACTTCGGCTGTGGCGCAGGCTGGGTCGGCATCGAGGCGGCTCTGCGCCAACCCCAAGCTCAGCTCGCCTTCTTCGACCCGAGTCCGGAGATGGTGCGCATCGCCGAAGAGAACGCACAGCGCGAAGGCGTGCGCGACTTTGAGGGTCGTGTCGGCTTCGGCGAGGACCCTCCATTTCCTCGTGTGGGCGAAGCTCCGTTCGATTGGGTGATCAGTTCGGGTGTCATTAGCTTCTCTCCCGACCCAGAGGCCTGGGTCCAAGGGCTATTGAGCACCCTCGCACCCAACGCTCGCTTGATCGTCGGCGACATTCATGGCGGCTCCTGGGGTTTCCGACGCCGGCGCCAACAACGACCCCTTTTGCCAGTTCGTGAGATGAACGCCAAAGATCCAGCGCAGGTGCGCCGGGACTTGGAGGCCGCTGGCCTGAAGTTCCTGGGAGGATCGGGCTACCAGTGCACCTTCCCCATCCCCGAACTCACGCACGTAGGCGGTAAGGCTCTCGGCCGCGTGGCGACCCTGCCGCTGCTGGGCGTCAATCGTGCGGCCGCTTGGATGGCACGCGTGTCGGGCGGCGCCGGATCTTGGGCTTTCGATTCCTGGGTGATGGCCTTCGACCGCCGCGGCTGACACGCGGGGAGGGGCGCTCCAAAAAAGCGGAGCCCACCTCCCTTCAGAAGTGGGCTCCGTTCCCTCTGTGCCTCGCTGAGTTCCTGGAGACGCAGCTCGAGGAAGTTCCCTCCATCGCGGAAGGGCGAAGCACTGGGTGGTGAACGCCGCTTCCCGGAGGCGTTCCCCTGCCGAGTCACCCTGCACGGGACGGGCAGCAATCTCCCGCACCGCCCATGCCGGTCACTCGGTTTTCGTTGGTTTGGATGGGCTGTTTGGATTCCGAAGAAGGGACGGTGCTGGAGCCGGTGCGCTCAGCGGAGCGAGGAGGAAGAAGGGGTTCCCGATACGTGATCGGGAGATTCGGGCAGGGCGTCGCGCAAAGTGCGGCGGGTGTTCGTCGGGGTGGCGGCCAGAAAGGAAGCCATGGCGTGCTTTTCCCCGGAGTTGAGGCGACCATCTCCATTGCGGTCGAAGTGGGGTACCAAGCGCGCTAACCGTTCCGCACGTTCCCGTTCCAGGGCGATCGATGCCCGTTCGCGCGGATCGAGCACCCCATCTTGGTCTACGTCGAAACGATCCAACAACAGCGCGCGGCGCTGCGCCACGAACTCGGCGCGGGCGCGAGACATCTCGATGGCCTCCAGCCGACGATTCCCGTTGGCATCGAACCGTCGTACCAAATCGGCGCGCGTCGCCCGCCGCGCTTCGGCATCGATCTGGGAGGCACGCTGCTCGGTGGCATCCAAACGCCCGTTGTGGTCACGGTCGAAGCGCGCCATCACCTCGGCGTCCGTCAAAGGTCGGGCGGCTTCCAAGACCGAGGTGTGGGTGAAGAGTTCGAGGCACTCTAGCTCGGCCAGAGCCTGCAACCAGGCCGCGGATGCGGCCTGAGCCTCGACGCTAGCTGCGGACTCGCCGTGCACTCCCTCCGTAGCCGCCTGCTGAGCTAGCGACGGATCCATCACGAACTGCTGCCCTGGCCACTGCAACGGCCCTCCGCTGTGGAAGAGCGCGGGCGGAATCGCGGGCGCGAGAACGGGCATGGAAGCGGGTGCGGCCGCGGAAAACACGCCCAGTCCGAGAGCGAGACGGAACGTGCAGGAAGCGATGGATTGGCGGATCATAGCGATCGGGGAATCATGAGCAGGACGGCCAGCTTCCCCCCTCGGAAAGCCTCGCCCCGCCCAGCAGCAAAAGCCGCAGGTGAAGCGCCGTGCGAGGCGTGGCATCGCCGGCAAGGAGGATTTGCCAGCCCCCTCCATGCCGTTGGCGGATCCGCCAAAAAAAGTCAGCCCCGCCAAAGCGGGGCTGCTAGTTTTCGGATCGACGGGGGTCGCGCTCGCGAGCCACCCCCTATGCCTGCTTACGAAGCGTCGCTCGCTTCCTGCGCATCGTCCTCAGTGGTTTCCCCACCGGGGATGCGCTTCAATCCCGCCGCCTGGCTGGACTGCCCACGGCCGGAATACTCCGCCCAAGATGCGGTGCCATAATCGATCAAACGGGCCAACACGCTCGGCAGCTCATCCCGCGTGACGAGGGCGTCCAACTGTCCTTTGCCCAGCAAGAACTCCGAGCGCTGGAAGCCTGGCGGCAATTCGATCTTGAGGGTACTCGAAATGACGCGCGGGCCGGCGAATCCGATCAAGGCGCCCGGCTCCGCGAGGGTGATATCGCATACCGAAGCGAAGGAAGCCGTCACCCCACCCGTCGTGGGGTTGGTCATCACACACACCGAGAAGCCGCCCGCGTCGTTCAGGCTCGCCAGAGCCGCACAGGTCTTGGCCATCTGCATCAAGGACAACATGCCCTCGTGCATGCGCGCCCCGCCGGAAGCGGTGAAGAGCACCAGCGGCAGCTTTTCCTTGCGCGCGATGTCGGCAGCGAGGGAGATCTTTTCCCCCACGACTTCGCCCATCGAGCCGCCCATGAACGTGAAGTCCAGCACCGCGACCACCGCCGGGCGCCCCTTGATTTCGCCCTTCCCGCAGATCAGCGCATCCTTTTGACCGGCGCGTTGTTCGGCGCGAGCGATCTTGTCCGCGTAGGGCACCGAATCGGTGAAGTTGAGCCGATCGAGGGAACCCAACTCTGCGTAGAGCTCCTCCCAGGTCCCTTCGTCGAGGGTCATCTCCACGCGCTTGCGACCCGGCAAAGTGAAGTGGAAGCCACACTTCGGGCAAACGAAGCCTTTGCTCTCGAGGTCCTTGCGGAAGATCGTCGACTCGCAGTTCTCGCACTTGAGCCACAACCCACCGGGCACGTCGCGTTTGCGGAATCGCAGGCGGGAAAGCCGACCGGAAGAAGCCTGCTCCGGTCCCGGCTGGGATCCGGACTCATTCGCCTTCTCTTTTTTGTTCTTTTCGTCTTTCTTCACGTCTTTCGCCATGGGTCGTCCCGTGAGGGAACCAAGAAATCAGAGTCGAGCCGTCAAGGACACACGTCCGCGGGGGCCTCGCGCAGCGCACGGATCGCTTCTGCGCGGTCGGGCGCGCGGAAGACCGCTGTGCCCGCAACGAGTACGTTGGCCCCCGCATCGCGGCACAACGCCGCGTTTTTGGGGGTGATTCCGCCGTCCATCTCCAGATCGCCCGCAAAACCTTGCTGGCGAACCCAGCGCGTTTTGTCGAGCTTCTCCGGTTGGAAGGCTTGGCCGCCGAAGCCGGCCTGGATGCTCATGATCAGCACCAAGTCCAGCTCGGATAGCAGTTCGCGAATGCCTTCGACCGGCGTGGCGCCGTCGACGGACAAACCGACCTGTTCGATGCCCACGTCGCGGAATCCTTGGATGATCTCGCGAGCACCGGCAACGCCGCCCGAGACCTCCCAGTGGAAGGTCAACACGTGGGCGCCGGCTTGGGCATAGGCCTCGGCCAGTTCCAAGGGATTGGTCACCATCAGGTGCACGTCCAGGGGCTTGGTGGCCACCTGGTGAATGGCCTTCACGATCGGCGGCCCCAGGGTCAGGTTGGGCACGTAATGGCCGTCCATGACGTCCACATGCAACCAATCCGCTCCCGCCGCTTCCACGGCGCGCACTTCCTCCCCGATGCGGGTGAAGTCGCAAGCCAACAGGGAAGGAGCGATCCGGGTGGGACGGGTTGCCATGATGCGGTCGCGGGCCAGGGGCCCTGGGGTCATTCTAGGGCCCCTGGGGATCCCTAGGCCAGAGGGTTAGGAAATCTGCCCCAGGGCTGCAATTCCGGGCAAGGTTTTGCCTTCCAGCAACTCGAGGGAGGCCCCGCCCCCCGTGGAAATGTGGTCTACCGCGGCTTCTAGGCCCAGCAGCCCAATGGCGGCGACCGAATCGCCGCCCCCCACCACGGTGTAGCCTTGAGCGCGTCCGAGGGCCTCGCCCACGGCGGCGGTCCCGGCCCGGAAGGCTTCCATCTCGAAAACCCCCATCGGCCCGTTCCAGACCACGGTCTTGGCCCTTTCGATCTCCGCGGCGTAGCGCTTGCGAGTCTCGGGACCGATATCGAGGGCCATGCGCCCTTCGGGAATGTCTACCCCACAAACCTCGGCTGGCGCGTCGGCCGCAAAGCGCTCGGCGGTCACGTGATCGCTGGGCAGCAGGAGGCGTACGCCGCGCTCTTCGGCCTTCTGTAGGGCGGCCCGACAGAGCTCGATTTGATCCTCCTGGACCAAACTGGTTCCCACGCTATGCCCGAGGGCTTTGAGGAAGGTGTAGGCCATACCGCCGCCGACCAGCAAAGCGTCGACCTTGTCGAGCAGGTTGTCGATGACGGTCAGTTTGTCGGAGACCTTGGCACCCCCCAGGATCGCCACGAAGGGGCGCTCGGGCTGATTCAACACGCGGCCGAAAGCGGCGACTTCGCTTTCCAGCAGCTTCCCGGCGGCCGAAGGCAGGTAGCTCGCGATGCCCGACACCGAAGCGTGCGCCCGATGGCTCGCACCGAACGCGTCGTTGATGAACACATCCCCAAGGTCGGCGTAGGCCTTGGCCAAGTCCGCGTCCCCTTCGGTTTCGCCAGAATGGAATCGCACGTTTTCGAGAAGGAACACCGCGTCCGGTGCCGAGCCTTGGATCGCTGCTTGCACATCCGGGCCAATCGAGTCATCCAGCTTGGTGACAGGGCGTCCCAAGAGCTCCGCGAGGCG
>JAUHXY010000076.1 GCA_030426785.1 bacterium | reverse complement strand
GGAAGCGCGTCGAGACTTGGGCGAGCACCTTCCAAGCCGAGGACTTGATCGCGCTCAAAAACGGTTCGGGCTATCACCCCTACCAAGCGCGCCTCACCATGGGCAACGGGGATTGGCTCGGCCAAGGATTGGGGCAAGGGGTGGCGAACAGTGCGGGTTACCTGCCCGAGCGGGACAGCGATTCCGTGTTCGCGGTCATCGCCGAGGAGGGCGGCTTTGCGGGGGCGGCGCTCTTGTTGCTGCTCTACAGCGCGCTCGTGATCTTCTTGATGATGAGCGCGGCTGGGCTGCGCGACCGGTTTTCGCGCTTGGTGGTAGGGGGCATCGCGATCTACTTCGGGGCCCACGTGTTCATCCATGCCGCGGTGAATATCGGGATGTTGCCGATGACGGGGTTGACCCTGCCGCTGATCTCGGCGGGTGGTTCCTCGTTGCTAACGACATTCTTGGCGGTGGGCTTGGCCCTCGGTCTGGGCTCCCATCACGAGCGCAGCCTCGATCAGGACGCGTTCCGGGACTTCTGACATGGAGCCCAACGAAGGAGCGCAGCCCATCGCATGGAGACGGGCCCTGCCGTGGTTGGCTCGCCTTAGCGCAGGATGTTTGGCTTTGCTGGGGATCGCCTATCTCGCGTTTCCGGTCTGGGCCCACTGGATCGCAGGGGCCTCGGATTGGTCGGTTTTGGAGGATGCGCCGCTCAGCCCCGAGGCCCGGCGCTTGGTGGATCAACACCTGGAGCCCTTGCGGGGCGAAACCTTGATCGACCTGCACGCGCACCTGGCGGGCCGCGGGCAGGGCAGCGCATGCTGGGTACACGACGACTTGCGTTCTCGCTGGCATCCCATGTCCTGGGTGCGGTTCGAGTCGTACCTTTCCGCGGCGCGCATGGGGTCTGGCGATCAAGACGCACTCTTCGCGGATCGCTTGTTCGCCTTGACCGCGGCTATGCCCTTGGACGTGCAAACGCACCTGTTGGGTTTTGACTTCGCACGCGACGAGGCCGGCAAAGAGGATCGCGACGGCTCGTTCTTCCACGTGCCCGACGAGTGGATCTACGCGCAGGCGCAGCGCGGTGGTGAGGGCTTTCGGCCCGCGCCATCGATCCATCCGCGCGATCCGATCGCCCTCGAGCGCTTGCGCACGGCAGCGGCCCAGGGGGCGCGCTTGGTCAAGTGGTTGCCCGCCGCCCACAACATCGATCCCGCCAGCCCTGACCACGAGGAGTTCTATCGCGAGGTGATCGCCCTCGATCTAACCCTTCTGGTGCACTGCGGCGACGAGCACGCCGTCGTGACCCCGCACGGGTTTGAGCTCGGCAATCCTTTGCGTCTGCGTCGGCCCTTGGACATGGGCGTGCGCATCGTGGTGGCTCATTGCGCTACGTCGGGCACGGGGGAGGACTTAGACCAGCCCGGCGCCCCGCGCCAGCCCAACCATCGCTTGTTCCTGCGTCTGATGGACGACCGCCGCTACGAGGGGCACCTGTTCGGCGAAATCTCGACGATCACCCAGGTCAACCACTATCAAAACGGCCTCGCCGACCTGCTCGAGCGCACGGACCTGCACCCGCGCCTGATCAACGGCAGCGACTGGCCGTTGCCCGCCATCCACGTGCTCTACCAGCTCGCGCCGCTCACGAAAGCGGGCTTCCTCGCCCCCGAGGACCGCGCACCCCTGGCGGAGCTCTACGACTACAACCCGCTGCTCTTCGACCTGATCCTCAAACGCGCCGTCCGCCACCCGGAGACCGGGGCTCCATTCGCCGATGAGATCTTTGTGGTGCGGGAAAAGCTTCCTCTTTAGTGCGGCCCCTACTGCGCCGGCCTTGGGAACAAGGTTTCGATTTGTCCCGTCCTCCAATCGAAACTCTGAACCTGTTCCTTTTCGTTTTGCACTCCGTACCGTGAGATCCCGAGGATTTGTTGGTTGGGAAGCACTTCGATCGGCTGAAACTCTCGCGGGATGCAGGGTGACCAAGTCACAGAGTTTTGGAGCGAGTCGTATCGACCGATTTGGATGGATTGCTGATCGATGTGGGACAGCAACCAGGCAATCCCAGACTCATCAATGGGTGCTTGGCCGAACAGCTTTCTGGCTCCGTACCAAACGGGTGGTTCTCCGGAGGCATATTGCTGCTTTCCAACCTCATCGACCGTTCTTTCTTCGTTGGTTCGGTAGTTGTATTCGATCAGTTGGGTCCCTCTACGAAGGAGTAAGGACTCGCCATGTAGTGTCGCGAGGTAGAGGTCTTTCGGAAACAGTCGGGGCGCTTTACTGATCGATTTGGTTTCGGGGTCGTAGAGGAAGTACTCATTGTCCAGCACGTGGCTTCCTCGCAGTAACCAAGCCCCTCTGAGAACTGCGCAAACTGCATACTGATCCTCATCCCAAGAGGTGAGTTCGTTCTGGAATGGGTCGTAAATCCAGGGTCGTTGGCGATTGTCGAACCAAGGATTGGGTTTTAGCATCATGCGGAAGCCAAAGCCAACTGGACACAAAATGCGAAACCGCTGGTCCTTCCACAGGTTGGGGTATTTCTCCTCAAAGGCCTCAGAGTTGAAGTAGGGGACATCGGCATGGGTCGATCCACCAACTTCTGCTGTATCAGCTACCCAGCGCTGGTCCGGAGCGACTCCAAGTTCTGCCCACGGGGTTTGAATCGAAGATGCGGTGCCGCGGCCAAAGTTGGCATACGTCAAAGTTTGCGCCCACCCCAGGTATCCTTCGCCTTCTCCAAGTCGCTTGACTTCGCCATTCTCAAGGTCGACAGCCACCCAAAAACGTACCTTCTGCTCTGAGAACGGCGGCCGGGAAGTGAAGTACAAGTACCGGCCATTCGGACTGACTAAAGGAGCTTCGATGGTGTAGCGGCCTTTGGCAAAGTCCAAGTCGAGCCCGCTTTGATAGCGTTGACCCCAAGCCCACAAAGCGGGCGCATGACCCACGAAGGCCAGGCACAGCGTCCACCCCACGATGCGAACCGGGCGCTGCGGCCGAACCTTCGTGAAGGCCAGGTACCCGACGACTAGTGCGATGGCCGCGCTGCGCAAAAAGTCCCATCCGGTGGGGGGCGGAAACGACCAATGTTTGTCGAGTAGAGCACCCAAGTACGGCGCGTTGAAGCCGATCGCGGCGGCGGGGGCGACGAAGAGCACAAAGCCAGGTCGCAAGCCCCAGCACGATGCCGCGATCAGCCAGGTGCCGACGAGCCCCAGGACCCAAACGGCTTCCACCTGCACCATGAGTTCATAGCGGGCCTGGGAAACGGGGATGCCCAAGGCCGCGATGACTCCCTTGGTTACCAACCACGCCCACAGCCCCATCCCCAGCGCAGCGAACGTGGCGAATACCACTTTGCTCGCCCAGGCTCTCCCCAGACCCCAAGGGGTGCGCGCAAGCCACAAAGCATGCTTACGGTGCCACTCCGGCCCGAACAGGGAGCAGGTCAAGAACATCCAAGTGCTCCAGCCCGCCACCGTCGCCGCCGCTCCAGCTGCATCCTGTTCGCGCAGGAATGTGCCCTGGTCCCAAAAGCCCAAGATCCCGAGGGTCAAGAGAATCAACAGGCCGGTGGCCAGGAGCGTCAAACGGTTGTCTCGCCATTCTTTCCAAAGAATCAGTCTCATGAGATCGGTGCCTCCTGCGTTGGCGTTCCGATCAAGGCTTGGAGCCCTTTTGGAACCGGTTGCGGCGGGGTCTTTTCGGGCAGAAGGTCTTCCACCGTCCCAGAGTGAGTGACGCAGCCTTCCTCCAACACCACCACGCGATCGGCGAGGCGGGCCGCCACGTCCAATTGGTGGGTGGCGATCAGGATGGATTGCGCTTGGTTTTCGACGCAGGCCAGGAGGCTGGCCATGAGCTCTTCCCGCGCGTTGGGATCCAGGCCGCCGAATGGCTCATCGAGCAGTAGCAACTTTGGCCTGGGTGCCAAAGCGCCTAGCACCATGGCTTTCATGGCTTGACCCCGCGACAGGCTGCAAAAAGAAGTGTCCAAGGGCACCCGCAGCACCTCGCTGTGTTCGGTCACCATCGCATCGTCCCACCACGAGTACTGCGCGGCTAAGAACGCGAACATCTCGCGCGGGGTCATCCAGCCATACACGTCGGGAATCGAGGGGACGAACGTCACTTGCTCACGCTGCCGGCGCCCTCCCCGGTGGGCGGGGCGGCCAAGCACTTGTACGCTTCCTTCGTTCGGCTTCAGCAAGCCAAGTAGCAGTTGCATCAGCGTCGACTTGCCCGATCCGTTGGTTCCCAGCAGGGCCGAGATCTGGCCCTCCGGCAAATCGAAACTTACGTCGCGCAAGATCGTCTTACGCCCGATTCGGAAGTGCAGTCCGCGTACTTCGAGGATGGGTTTCATGCTGATTGTCGCCCGGTATCGGGTTGGTCTGTTTTGGGTCGGTCCGAGTCGGATCGGTCTGGTGAGTCGGGTAGGGCCCAGGTCCGCAGGGCTTCTCGAAGGTCTTCGGGGGGATGTCCGGCGCCCAAAGCGGCCAGCCAAGCCTCCCGCAAGTCCTGCCAGGTGGCTTCCTGGCGACTGGATCGCGCGATGCGAGGTCCTTCCGGCAGGACGAACACGCCCCGACCGTTTTGCCCAGCGACGACCCCCAAGCTCTCGAGCTCCCGGTAGGCCCGCGCCACCGTGTTGGCGTTGACCAGGGCTGCAGCCGCCATCTTGCGCACGGACAACAGGGCCTCCCCAGCCTCGAGTCGCTCCGTCGCGAGCGCATCGAGCACCTTTTGGACGACCTGCCGCCAGGGCGGGGCGTCGGCGCTGGGATCCACCGTCCAATCCATGGACCGTATGATCGTCCTGGTACGGTAGGTCACTTGAGTGGGTCGGAAGCCCGACCTCTCAGTTCGAGAGTTCGCTGGCCAGCAGGGGCCGATCCGCGAGCCGTAATGGTCCGAGCAGGCGTGAGAAAAGTGCCGAGTGTTGGTTTCGAAGCACTCGCCAATGCACCACCATGCCGGGCGACCGGTTTCCGCCGAAGCAGCCCATAGATACCTCTAATGACCGCGACCCTTTCGAAGTTGCCGCTGGCGGCCCTGACCCGCTCCTTGGCCCAGCACCCGCTGTACCAGGCGATTCAGACGCCGGAAGAACTACGGGTGTTCTGTGAGCGGCACGTGTTTGCGGTCTGGGACTTCATGGCGTTGCTGAAGAGTTTGCAGCGGGAGTTGACGGGCTTGGACTCGCCTTGGGTGCCGACCGAGGACGGCGAGGCGGCGCGCTTTCTCAACGAGATCGTGTTGGGGGAAGAGAGCGACGAGATCGAGCCGGGCCGCTACGGCAGCCACTTCGTGTGGTACCTGGAGGCCATGGAGGAAATTGGGGCGGACACCGGACCGATTCGAACCCTGGTCGATGGCGTGCGGCGCGGCCAGTCGGTGCACGCCCTGCTCGACGCGCCGGAGATCCCGGGAGAGGCCGCGCAGTTTACGCGCACGACGTTGGGGTTCCTCGATCGGCCGTTGCACGAACGCGCAGCCGTGTTCTTTCACGGACGCGAGGATTTGATTCCGCAGATGTTTGTGCCGCTCGTGGAACGCTTTGTCGCTGCGGGTCATCGCTGCGAACGCTTGCTGGCCTACTTGCGTCGACACATCGAAGTGGACGGGGATTCCCACGGACCCTTGGCGCAACGGCTGTTGGAACGCCTTTACGCGGGGCAAACCTCAAAGCGCTTGGAAGCGGAACAAGCGGCGCATCAAGCTCTGGTGGCCCGGCACCGTTTGTGGGACACCACCGTGGCGGCTTTGGCCGCGCCGTCGTCCTAGGGGTTTCGAGCCCTGCGAAGGGCGCCTTGGTCGTGGCTTGATTTGCGGATTCACGCAGGTCGTGGTTTACTCAGCGTTCTGCTGCGGCGCCGATGGAGCGCTGTAGGATTTCGAATTCCCCGCTTTGTTTTGATGCGTACTTCGCTCCTTCTTTTTGCACTGCTGGCCGGCTGGATCCTCGGTCCTTCCCTTGCTACCCCCAAAGCGGCCCCCGCAAACTCCGTGGCGGTCCAAGGGCTTTCCAAGACGCTCTACAAGGATCAGATCAACGGTTTCAAGTTCCGTCCGCCCAACGACTGCGTTGTCGTTCCCGCGCGCCAAGACTTGGCCAAGTTGGGCTTGCGCTGTTGGATGGAACACGAAGAGGAGGAGGTCTACACGATCATCTATTCCTTCGATGATTCCGCCGAATACGGTCGCATCCTGAAGGCCATCGCCGATGGAGTGGACCCCGAAGACATCGACTGGGATGAGGAAGAGGAGGACGAAGAGGGCGACGACAAGGACAGTGAAGAAACCTTCGTCGGCAGCTCCCGGCCGGCGATCGAGGACGTGCTGGCCGTTACCTTTGACACCTTCAACAAGAGTCGGACCTACGAGGACAAAGAGTTTAAGGCCAACGGCAACGAAGGGCGTTGGCGCGTTTGGCGCGCGGGCGGCCTGCGCATCGAGGTGTTTTCCTACCTAGGCCCCGATTCGGACGTCCACCTCGTCTACTTGCTCGGCAATCAACTCGACAAGTCCAAGGACGGCAAGAAGTGGCGCAAGATGTTCAGCAAGTCGGGCAAGTCGTTCGACCGCATCGCCACCTTGGCGGACGTGGATACGTCCAAGCTGTCCTACAACGAGCTGCTCAAGTTCCACAAGGACGCGGACAAGCAGTTCAAGGACTGGCGCGTGATGGGCACGCCTTCGGAGCAGTTCATCGTCAAGACATCCTCCAAGCGCGGCGCGTTCATCAAGAATGTCATCAATCACTTAGAGAAGTCCCGCAAGCTGTTTGAAGAGGACTTCCCCCCGGAAGCGTTTGGCTTGGAGATGACCGCAATCTCGGTGGTGCGCATTTGCGGCACCGAAGAAGAGTTCCATAGCTACGGAGGTACGAGCCGCGGAGTGGGTGGGTGGTTCAATCCCGAATCCGAAGAGCTCGTGCTCTACAGCGGGGAACGGGACAAAGAAGACGACGCCTCCACCAAGGCGGTCATGACCCACGAGGCGTTCCACCAGTACTGCCACTTCCTCTTCAAGCGCTCCGAAGCCCACCGATGGTTCGACGAAGGGCACGGCGACTACTACGCGGCTACGGGTTGGTTCGAGGGCAAAGCCTACGTGAAACCCGAAGCGCCAGGCGGCTACAACCGCTTCCCGATCGCGCAGAAGATGGTGGCGCGCGGCGAAATGATTCCGCTGGATCAGCACCTCAACTTCGATCACCGCTCCTGGATTCGTCACGGCATCAAAAGTTATTGCCAGTCTTGGTCGATCGTCTACATGTTGCGCCAAGGAGCTCTCGGCAAGGTGTCCAAGCAGTATTGGAAGAAGGAGTACGAGGACATCATCCCCAACTACATGACCACTTTGCTCAAAGGCTACGCCGAGGAATACGAGCGCATCCTGAAGCAACGCAAGAAACGGGCGGAGAGACAGGGTCGCGAACTGACCCAGCGAGAAAAGGTCGTCTCGCGATCCCTGATCAGTCCCTCCAAACGCAAAAAGATCTGGAAGGCCGCCATGGACGCCAGTTGGGGCAAAGTCGATCTAGAGGAGTTTGAGGGGCGCTGGCTGGACTACGTGGAGCACGGGATCCAATAGGGCGCCGCTCAACGTTGGGTGGCGTCTGCGCTGCCCAGATCGGCCGGGCTGCCCGGCAAGGGGCGCAGGCGTTCTAACCAAGCGGGATCGAGATCCGCGAGCCAGCGCAGGGCTTGGGCGTAGCCTGCGCGGTTCATGTGCCAAAAGTCGGCCGCGTAGGCCGGGTGCAGGTCGCCCCGTTCGTTCACCAGCGGTGGCCGAGCGAGGTCGAGGAAATCCGCCTGCACGGCTGCACACTCCGCTTGGATCGCCTGGTTGGTCTCCCGCAAGCGTTGCGCCCAGCCCTCGGGCATGTCCTGCTCGGGGTAAATGCCGAGCACCAGAATGGGGAGTTCCGGAAAGCGCGAGCGCCAAGCGGCCAGCAGGGCGCGGGCCCGCTCTCCGATCTGCTCGGGCGTCGCGAGCAGCCGCCGAAAGTCTACCGAGCCGAGATACAAAATCGCCCCGCCGATGGGGGCGGTCGGTAGACTCGCTTCCCAACGGGCTGCGAAGTGCTCCAAGGGCTCATCGTTGATACCCCGGTTCAACAGACGATCCGCTTCGAACCAATCGTAGGGGAAGCGCTCGATCGTGGAAGAACCCCCAAAGAAGATCACGCCTGGGGCGGCCGCCTCCCGTTGCTCCGCGAACTCGGCGCGGCGTTCCGCTTCGTAGGCCAGGCGCGCGCGCTCGGCCCGTTGCTCGTGGGGCTCCACCCAACCTCGCAGGGTCCAACCGCCCGGCAACACGTCGATCCAAGACAACCACAAGGTCGTCAGCAACCCGGCCAGTCCTGCTAGACCCCAACCAAGGACTCGTGCGCGCATGACGCAGATCCTACGGGCTGGGTGGGGCAGGTGTGCTGCCTACCGCCGTGCAATGGCGCCGGACCCCAGGTGCTCCGCATGGGAGAACCCGGTCTGCTGAGCCCGGCAGGCGGGCCACCCGGTACCTTCCGAGGCGCCAGAGCAGCGAGTTTCAGGGCGCCGCTAGTGGTCAGCCAGGGGGGCGGAGCGGTACACTCCCGATCTCGGAGGGCGCCGCGACAGCGCTCTTCGGCGACCGCGCGCATCAGGCGATGCACGCCGCCAACCGTCGGATTTTCGGAGGCCTCCCGGCCCCAAGCCCCTCGGTCTCCCCGCGCCTCTTTCGACCGCCCGGAGATCGCAACCCCAGCCAACTCCCGCACATGAAACCCCTCGCACTCGGAATGGTGGAAACCAAGGGCCTCGTCGGCTCGATCGAAGCCGCGGACGCCATGGTCAAGGCCGCCAAGGTCGAACTCTTCAGCAAAGAAAAGGTCACCGGCGGCTTCGTCACGTTTTTCGTGCGCGGGGAAGTGGGCGCGGTCAAAGCCGCGACCGACGCTGGTGCCGCCGCCGCGCGCCGCGTGGGAGAACTGGTTAGCGTGCACGTGATCCCGCGCCCGCACGAGCAATTGAGTCAAATCCTTCCGGACATGCGTCCGGTGGCGAACTAACCGGGCCATCTTATCCCGTTGAAGGGTCTCGATCCTGACCTGCGCGCCTTACAGGAGGTGCGCGATCAAGTCGCCCGGGCGAAGGCCGCGGTGAAAGCTGTGCGCCATTACACCCAGGCGGACGCGGATCGTTTGTGCGCTGCGATGGCCGAGGCGGGAGCGCGCGCGGCCCACGACTTGGCGCGCTCCGCCGTGCAAGAGACTGGCATGGGCCGGGTGCACTACAAGATCCTCAAGAACCTTTTAGGCACGGAAGGGGTTTGGGAGTCCATCAAGGATGAGCGCACCGTCGGCGTGCTCTCCGCGGATCCGCGCACGGGCATCACCGAGGTCGCGGCGCCCGTGGGCATCGTGGCGGGGGTGATCCCGAGCACCAACCCCACGTCGTCGGCCCTCTTCAAATCGATCATCGCGGTCAAAGGTCGCAACGCGATGGTGCTTTCGCCGCACCCCAGCGCCCGGCGCTGCATCCTGCAGACTGCCGAAGTCATGCGCCGGGCGATCGAGCGGGCAGGCGGGCCGCCGGACTTGGTCACCTGCCTCGAAAACCCCACGTTGGAATCCACCGGGGCGTTGATGAAGCACCGCGACGTCGCGGTGATCCTCGCTACGGGTGGCTCAGGGCTCGTGCGCGCCGCCTACAGTTCGGGCAAACCGGCTTACGGCGTGGGTCCGGGCAACGTGCCGGCCTACGTGGATCGCAGCGCCGATCCCCGCAAGGTGGCCGAGGACATCGTCACCTCCCAAAGCTTCGACAACGGCACCCTGTGCTGCTCCGAGCAAGGCTTGGTGCTCGATGCACCGATTTACGATCGGGTGCTGAGCGCCATGCAAGCGCGCGGTGCGCACCTGTGCACGCCCGAAGAGGTCGCCAAGCTCGAAGCTTTCTGCAACACCGGCGGTCACATGAACCCCAAGGTGGTGGGGCAGGACCCCTGGAAGGTCGCCGAGATGGCGGGCTTCTACGTCAAGCGTTCGACCACCGTGCTGCTCGCGCCCCAGGCAGGCGTTGGCCCCGAGCACAAACTTTCCATCGAGATCCTGTGCCCGTTGCTCTCGGTGCACAAAGTGGACGGTTGGAAACAGGGCTGCGAGGTGTCGACCGCCATGCTGCATTTGGGTGGCTTGGGGCACACCTTGGCGGTGCACGCGCAAGACGAGGACGTCTTGCACGCGTTCTTCTTGGAAAAGCCGGCCAGCCGCATCGTGGTCAACGGTCCGTCCTCGCCGGGGGCGACCGGCTTCAGCACCAACCTGATGCCCTCCATGAGCCTGGGCTGCGGCCCGCAAGCGGGCAATATCACCTCGGACAACATCACCGCGCGCCACCTGATTCACATCAAGCGCGCGGCGGCTCCGCGGGCGGACTGGAAAGCTATCGAACGGCGCTTCCACGAGCGCGCGGCCGCCATGACCGGCGAGCCGGCGCCGCGTGGTAGCGGTTTGCCTGGGGATCCCGGCCTGGCGAGCGGCTCGGGCCGCATGCCCTCCGAGCCGGAGCCGCGGCACGAACCTGTCGTGCGCGCGACGGCGCCGCCGACCGTGACGGCCCAGCCCGTCCTCGCGTCCGCCCCGCAGCCGGTCGCGAACCCCGCGCCAACCTTTTCGCGACCTGCGAGCGCACCGCGAGCGCAGGCTGCGCGCCCGAACCCTCCGCGCCCGGCGACTTCCGGACCCACCCAACCGGGCGGGCCCGCGCGCGTTGCCGAGAGCGGGGCCATGCTGACCCCAGCCGAAATCCAAGGCATCCTCGAGCACGCTGGTGCCGGTTGCCCCATGGGTCCCTGCCAGGGATGCCCTCATCTCGATCAAAACACCGGCGCTTGTTGCGCCTAACACCCAACCCTACTCCAAGCTCTAACTCACCATGTCCAACGAAACGGAAGTCGCCCTCGGCATGATCGAAACCCGAGGCCTTGTCGGTGCGGTCGAAGCCGCCGATGCAATGGTCAAAGCCGCCAAGGTGACCCTCGTGCAACGGGAACTGTCCGGCGCCGGCCTCGTCACCGTCATGGTGCGCGGGGAAGTCGGTGCGGTCAAAGCCGCTGTCGAAGCCGGCCAAGCCGGCGCGCGTCGGGTGGGCGAGCTCGTCAGCTCGCACGTCATCGCGCGTCCCGCCGACGACCTGGAAGGTTACCTCCCGACCCAAGCGGACTGATTCGCAACGCTGAGCTTCGCTCGGCATTCCCGACCGCTCTATGGCCCCGCAGAGGACAGCCATCGACCTGCGCGGTGTGGTCCACCTGGACCAACTGCAACCCCAGGTCGCAGCCACCATCGCCGCCAACTCCGACGGGTTTTTCCCCGTTGCGGGGGAGAGCTCCTGTTGGATCGAGGTCCAGCCGGGCATGGTGGTCAATCGTCTGCTCGACGTGGCGCTCAAGTCCTGCGACGTGACGCCCGGCGCGCTGATCACCGAACGGCACTACGGTACCCTGGAGGTGCACGGCCCCGACCAGGGTCAAGTGGTCCAGGCCTGCGATGCGATCCTGCGGGAGATTGGCGCCACCCGCGACGACCAGCGCAAACCGATGGTGTTGATCGACGAGATCATCCGCAAGGTGACCTCGCATCACGCGATGCTCATCAACCGCACGCGCGCGGGCATGTTGCTCTTGTCGGACGACACGCTCTACACCCTCGAGGTATCGCCCGCCGTGCACATCCTGCACGCCGCCAACGTGGCCGAAAAAACTTCGCCCATCCGCATCGTCGGTTTGGGCAGCGACGGAGCCGTGGGTCGCTTGCGTTTGGCGGGCACCGACGCGGAAATCGATTTGGCCGTGGAAGCGGTGCGCCGCACCATGGCGGAATTGCCCGGGCGACTCGCCCAGGAGCCGATCTAATGTTCGTCGGGCGCGTGATCGGACAGGTGTGGGCGACGCACAAGGTAGCGGACCTGCAGGGCCAACGCTTGCTGGTCATCGACCCCTTGGAGGCGCTCAGCACGCCGCCCGACCCCAGCGCCCCGATGGTCAAGCCGGTGGTGGCCGCCGATCCGCTCGGCGCGCGCACCGGGCAACGGGTGTTGGTGGCCTTTGGCAAGGCGGCGCGCGTCGCGGCTCTGGGCGGCGATGGCGATTACGCACTGGAAGCCGCCGTCGTGGGCCTGGTCGACGAACTGGACGTGCCCGACGCTCCGAGCTCTTGGCAGCAGGAGGACGAAGCGTGATCGTCGGTACGGTGCTCGGCCACGTTTGGGCCACGCAAAAAGATCCCACCCTGGAGGGCCTGCGCTTTCTGGTGGTGCAACCCATGGACGCGAACGGTCAAAACACGGCTGAGACGATCGTGGCGGTCGACCCCATGGGCGCTGGCATTGGCGAACGGGTTTTGGTCGTCTTCGGCCGCGCCGCTCGCCACGTGATCGGCAAAGGCCACGACATCGGGTTCCAAACCGCCGTCGCCGCCATCATCGACCGCATGGAACTCAAGGACCGCAGCATCGGTCCCCACGTCGACCAAGACGAATCTTGAACACCGCCACGCCCGCGCGAACCCTACCCCGCTGAATCATGAAAAAAGCCGACCATAACCCTGCCATGCGCGACGGAGTCACCTTGGGCCCCGCGATCGCGTTGTTGGAACTCTGCTCGGTCGCTCGAGGCATGGAGGTCGCGAGCGGCATCCTGTGGGAAGCCGATATCGAGCTCTTGTTCGCCACCGCTGTGCAGCCCGGCAAGTACGTCATGCTGTTTACCGGCTCGGTCGAAGACCTGCGCTCCGCGCTAGGGCGCGGTGGCCAAGAGGCGGCAGGGGACTTGGTGGACCAACTGCTGATCCCGCAGGTGCATCCCCAAGTGGAAACTGCCCTGCGCCGCTCCAACGGTTCGATCCAAGGCACCATCGATGCCCTCGGCGTGATGGAAACCTCGACCGTCGCCAGTGCGATCTTGGCCGCCGATGCAGCCCTCAAGCAATCCAACGTAGATCTGCTCGAACTGCGCATCGCCAACGGTCTGGGCGGCAAGAGCTACGTCTCCTTGACCGGCGAGGTCTCCGACGTGCGCTCCTCGATCGCGGCGGGTTGCGCCGAAGCCGAACGGGCGGGCCAACTCTTGCGCCAAGTGATCATCCCTCGGCCGCACCCCGAATTGGTTCCCTTCCTGTAGGTCGCCATGGGCAAGAAGTTCATCACCGCGGAAGACGTGCGCCGCGCGGGCGGCGGGCCCATCGTGACCGACGCCGATACGGTGGTCACGCCCCAAGCCCTGCAGGCCGCGCAAGCGGCGGGCATCGTCATCCAGGGCCCGCAAGGAGCCGGCTATCGCGAACCCGCTCCGGATCGCGGTCCCGACGCGCAGTCGGCTTTGGGCCACTTGGCGCAATTGCCTGAGCCGAGCGGCTTGGTCTCCACCGGCGCGGGCACCGGCGTCATCGTGACCGCCGTGGGCGTCAACCGCCCCGGCATCTTGGCCGAAATCACCGCCACCCTGTTCGAGGGCGGCGTGTCGGTGGTCGACATCAGCCAGCGCACCATCGACCAGTATTTCCACCTCGTGCTCACCTGCGAATTGCGCGGCGAGGCGGAGTTTCCGGCCCTCAAGCAAAAGCTCGATTGCTTGGGCGGCAAGAACGATTACACCGTGCGCACGATGCACGAAGGCGTCTTCCGCTTCATGCACCGCGTCTAGGCGGCGCAGGACCATTCATGGTGTTCACCGACCGCGAGATCCTCGAGACCGTGCGCATGGTCGAGCTGGAAACGCTCGACATTCGCACGACAACCCTCGGCATCAGCCTGTTCGATTGCGCCGATCCGGATCTGGAGAGCACGGCGGAGAAGATCTACGCCAAAGTCGTGCATCAGGCCCGCAATTTGGTCGAGATCGCCGGTTCGATCGAAGCCGACTACGGCGTGCCGATCGTCAACAAGCGCATCGCGGTGACGCCTATCGCTCTAGTGGCGGGAGCCTGTGGGTCCAGCGACCTCGTACCGTTGGCGCGCGCGCTCGACGCGGCGGCCAAAGAAGTGGGGGTCGACTTCATCGGTGGCTTCAGCGCCTACGTGTACAAAGGCTTCACCAACGCCGATCACGCGCTGTTCGACTCGATCCCCCAAGCCCTGGCGGAAACCGATCACGTCTGCTCCTCGGTGGCCCTCGGAACCACCAAGTCGGGCATCAACATGGATGCCACGGCGCGTTTCGCGGACGTGGTGCTGGAGGCGGCGCGCCTTACCGCGGACACCGGCGGGTTGGGCTGTGCGAAGCTCGTGTGTTTCACCAACCCGGTGGAGGACAACCCCTTCGTGGCCGGCGCGCACATCGGCATCGGCGAACCAGAAACCGTCTTGAGCGTGGGGGTCAGTGGTCCCGGGGCGGTTCGCAGCGCGCTCGAACGCCTCGGTCCAAAAGCCGACCTGTTAGCGGTGGCGGAAACGATCAAGCGCACCGCGTTCAAAATCACCCGCGTAGGCGAGTTGGTCGGTCGGGAGGCCGCCCGACGCTTGGGCACTTCCTTCGGCATCGTCGACATCTCTTTGGCCCCGACGCCGGCCATTGGCGACAGCGTCTCCGACATCCTGGAGTTGATGGGCGTGGAACGCACCGGCGCTCCGGGCACCACCGCTGCGTTGGCCCTCTTGACCGACGCGGTCAAGAAGGGCGGAGCCATGGCATCGTCGAGTGTGGGGGGCCTTTCGGGCGCCTTCATCCCCGTGTCGGAAGACGAAGGCATGATCAACGCGGTCAAAGCGGGGGCTTTGTCCCTCGCCAAGCTCGAAGCCATGACCACCGTGTGCTCGGTGGGGCTCGACATGGTGGCGGTGCCCGGAGACACGCCCGCATCGACTTTGATGGGCATCTTGGCCGACGAGATGGCGATCGGCATGGTCAACAACAAGACCACCGCGGTGCGCATCATTCCGGTGCCGGGCAAAGGGCCGGGCGAAACGGTGGAGTGGGGCGGTTTGCTCGGCACGGCTATCGTGCAGGATCCCGGGCCTTTCCACTGCGACGTGCTCTACCGTCGCGGTGGGCGCATCCCCGCGCCGATTCAGTCCTACCGCAACTAGCGGGAGGCGCCGGTTCGCGCGAGGGGGATTGGGGTTGGCATAGGGCACGGACCCCGCCCGAGGGGCCGGAAGCCTCCCAAGGGGTGCCTCAGGCTGCCTGAGCAGGACGAGTTCTGCGGCAGGGGAGAAAAGTTTCGGAGTGGCTGTCCGCTGGTGCGAGCGGTCCGCATTTGGGGGTGTTCGAGCGGTACGAGCCGCTCGCAACTTGCCGCGACGCGCCGGCTTGGCCGGCCTTCCCCCAACCGCAGATCCCCTGCACCACGCTGGCTCCACCATGCAACCCTGCTTCCAAACCCTGACCCCCGCTTTTTGCGGCCTGATCGCCGCGACGTTGTTGACTTCTAGCGCCGCCGCGCAGGACACCCTGTTTTCGATCGATTGGCACGGACCGACCAACGGAGCTTTTGATTCCCTGACCGGCACCGCGATCACCAACGGCGACGTGCTGGCCCCTCCGGGTGGCTCGCCCAGCTTGGGCCCTTTGCCCGCTCCGGAAATGATCATCCCGAACGGTCTCGGCGGTTTGGGTTTGTTCCCCGGCTGTTCCGCTCCGGGTGCCGGCGTGCCGTGCCGCACCGAAGTGGACGCGCTTTCCTTGGGCGTCGACGAACGCGTGCAACCCGGTCAAATCATGGCGGGAGCGTTGCAGTTCTCCGTGGATAGCTTCGCGATGGGCACCGGCTTGGCCGCCCCGAACGTGGTAACCGAAGCCCCGGTGGGGGATGCGGCCGCCGACGTGATGCGCAACATCGAACCGATTCTGGCTCCGCCGATCGCTCCGGGAGTGTCCCTCGGGCACCGCGGCTTGTTCGATGGCGACGGTTTGGTTTCGGGCTCTGGCTTCGTTTACGACGGCTTGGGTTTGATCGAGCCGACCGGTCCGGCTTGGACGCCGGCCACCGCTGGCGACAACCTGGACGCGATGGAGCTGCTCAGCCCCGGGGCCACGCCCAGCGGGGACGTGTACTTCAGCCTCGACGCCTTCTGGATGGATCCGATCACCGGTTACACCAACACCGGCACCGCGATCACGAACGGTTTTTCGTCCGCCGATGTGTTGGTCGTGACGCCCGGTTCGACCCCGGGCGTGTATGCGCCGTCCGTGGCGCTGGGCCTCGACTTCTTTGGGCCGAATCAGCCCGATGACTTGGATGCGCTGATCCTGTGGGAGAACGGAGACGGGATCTACACGCCCTCT
>JAUHXY010000075.1 GCA_030426785.1 bacterium | reverse complement strand
GCGTGAACCGCTACCTCGCCGGTGCGCCCGGATCCCCTTGGGTGGGCGCGCGCCAATCGGGATTCGGATTCCTCGGCGGACCCGAAGGGCACCGTCAATTCACGACGCCCAAGACGATTTCGGTGGCCGCCCCGCAGGGGTAATCGCGCCTACAACTCGTCGACCGCGAGCTGGACCGCTTCCCAATCCACGTCGATGGGGGCCCAGTATTGGGGGTGCTCGCTGGCGGCCAAGGCCTCTTCGATCGTGGCGATGCGCTGCTTGAATTGGGGATGCGACGAGGCCCAGGCCAAGGAGTCGGGGACGTCCCCGTACTCCGCTTCCATGATCTCGAAGAACTCGGACAAACCGGTCGGGTCGATCTCGGCGGCGATCAGGAGTTTGAGCCCCTCCAAGTCTGCATCGGTCTCTTGCTCTTGGGAGTAGCCGTTGACCTGCTGCAGGGTGAACAGATCGATCGCGATCTTCTCCAAGCCGCCCAGGTTGCCGAACAGCAGGCTCACGCTGGCCATCAAACCCACCTGGTGGGCGACGCGGCGCAGGCCGTGCCGTTCGGTGACGTGGGCGATCTCATGGGCCAAGACCCCCGCCACCTGTTCGGGCGTTTCGCTTTCAGCGATCAAGCCGGTGAAAACCGTGATGAATCCTCCCGGTAGGGCGTAGGCGTTGGCGATCGAGCTTTCCACCACGCGCACCTGGTACTCGATGCCTTCCATGCTGGCGTGCTCCGCCAAGCGATTCACCATGGTCTGCATGGCCGCCAAGATAATTTCGTCCTCGACGATCGGACCGCCCGGATCCATCGAATCCTGGGCGGCCTCGCCGAGGGCGACATCCACGCTCGTCGGCAAGGCCGCCACCGACCCTTGCACGGCCCGGTGGAATAGGCGTGGAATCGACCACAGGAGCAACCCGCAAAACGCCAACACCAAAAAGCACCCCAGCAGGTGCTTGCCGCGGCTGGAAACGCTCTGGCCTTCGAGGCGCGCCAATTGGTCGTTCAGGTGGTTGCCGGCGACGGTTTCGAGGGCCCGCAGGAAGTTCGGGTCGTCGCAGGAAACGCTCCACTTGCCGTCGGCTTGGGTCGCGATCAGGGCTTGGCTCTCGTCGCGGCGCACCTTCAGCCCTTCGAGGGGCAAGAGGTGGGCTGGCCCGGCGCTGGGGGTGGCTTGGATGCCTTGCATCGACACCGTAAGGCGGGCATCACAGCTCCCATCGGGAACCTGCTTGCCGCGCAGGCGTCCTTCGAAGGTCTCGGTGGGGTCAAACGGGTTGGTTTGCATGCGGCAGGCCGGTCAGGTGGTGGGGCGAGCGATCGTGGTCACGAGGGATCCGAAGGGCGGGCTGCTGCAGATCACCACGTCCCCGTCTTCGAGGGGGCCGACGCCTGCGGGGGTGCCCATTAGGATCAAGTCCCCCGCGTACAGGGTCAAGTGACGTGAGAGGTAAGCGATGGCTTCGGGAATGGTGACCAGCAGGTCGCGGGTATGGGCGGCTTGCCGCACGCTCCCGTTGACGCTGGCGCTCAAATCGACGCCCTCCCGCGGCAGGTACCCGGCCGGAATCAAGGCCGGCCCCAAAGGGCAGAAGCCATCCATGTTCTTGGCGCGGAACCAGGGATAGGAGATCTTGCGATCCCAGCCCTGCATGCTGCGCGCCGTCAAGTCGTTGGCCAGCGTGTAGAAAGCGACGTGCTCCATGGCGTCGTCCACGGCGATGTCGCGCCCTTCGAGCCCGATCACCAACGCCAACTCCACCTCGTGGTCTACGCGGTGCCGATACCACGCGGGCACGCGTACGGTCGCTCCGCTGGGGACCAGCGTTTCGGGCAGCTTGTTGAAAAAGAGGGGTTCGGCGGGCACTTCCTCTTGGAACTCCTCAGCGTGGGCGCGGAAGTTCTTGCCCAGGGCCAGGATCTTTCCGACGGAACGCGGTGCGACCGGAACGGCCAATTCCCCGCGAGGCAAACCGTCGGGGCCGGCTTCGAGCGCCACCCAATCCCCCGAATCTCCGCCGCCGGACCGTGGTAGGCGCGGTTCCAAGTGACTGGGGTCGAACCACCCGTCGCTGGCGATGTCGAGCAGGTCGTCGGACCGTCCCCGGCTGCGTAAGCGCTCGCTCAGGTCGTAGAGACCCGAGCCGTCATCGAGCACCCATTGGGGACGGGAGCCAACGAGCCGGAACAGGCGGATGGGGGAAGGCGATTGCATGCTTCGCCGCAGGATAGGGCAGGGGACGCGCACTGCCTACGCCCACGGCGCGATTCCGCGGGCCGGTTCCAGGGTGCTCTATGTACGCTGCGCGCGCCGGGCCTCGTGA
The DNA here is from genome assembly GCA_030426785.1 of bacterium. GTDB lineage: Bacteria > Planctomycetota > UBA1135 > UBA1135 > NORP259. The sequence continues at coordinate 13,965 of JAUHXY010000075.1, read as the reverse complement.
TTAGCGCAAGGTCTCGCCCAGGGCGGTCAGGGCGTAGGCCGTGCCGAGCACGGGGTTGCCTTCCCACCAACGCGGGGAATTACGGTTGACCCAAGAGCCTGATTCCTTGCTTTGCAGAGCGATCAGGCGGCCGGCCAATTCGCGCTTCCACGCGCGCTGTTTCCCTTCGGCGTCCTCGATCTCCTCCACGCCCATGACGTTCAACGCCTTGGCCATGGAGAGGAAGTAGTAGAACAGACCTTGGTAGGCGGCGCGCGGATCCCGCGACGTATCAAAGCCGGGGTTGATGTCGAGGGTGTAGTTCTTCTGGATCCACTCGAAGGCGGCCTGCACGCGCGGGTCATCGCGCTCGAGACCAGCCAAGATGAAGCTCTTCAAGAGAGCGTAGGTCATGGAGCCGTAGGAGCGGGGCACTTCCTTCCCATCGGGCAGGGTGATGTTGCCGGCTTTGGAGTTGCCCGGGTAGTAGGCGGCACCACCGTCGTTGCCGGAGGTGATGATCACGTCGCCGCTGACGATCGAAATGTCGTTGGATTCCGATCGGTTTTGGCAGCGCTCCAGGAACTTGATGGCCCGTTGGTAGGCCTCGTGATCCTCGGGTAGTCCAGAGGCATGCAGAGCACCCAAGGCCATTTGCAGGTTGGATAGGTCGGGGCGTTCGTCGCCGCCGTAGCCGATGCCGCCGTAGTACTTGTCGCCTTCGGAATAGCCTTCGCCTTCATCCGCCTGCAGGTTGACCAGAAAGAGCTGCGCCTTCTTCACCACGGCTTGGTACTCGGCGCGCGGGCTCTTCGATAGGGCCAAAACCGCGGCCGAAGTGGTGTAGTTGGCCAGGCGACCCTGGTGGATCGACCCATCATCCTTCTGCAATCCGGCGAGCCAGACGAGACCTTCGTCGATGATCTTCTGCACCGCCTCGCCGCGGGGCTCCGGCAAGCTCTGCAGCCCACCGATGACCATGGCGGTCAAGCCCGCATCCGGCTGACCCGGCGCTCCATACTTGCCGTTCTCGGCGACTTGCACCAAGAAGCGGGCGCCTTGATGCATGGACTCCAAGACCCGGTCGCGATCGGCGGCCGTGAAGGGTCCCAAGGGCACGATGGGGGCTTCGTCACCACCGCTCGAGCGGAAGCGTTTCTCGTAGCGCGCCAAGTCGACCGTGTGGCGGGCGGTGGTCATGAGGGCGGAGCGATCGGCTTCCGCCTTCGCCCAGTGGTTGCCGTTGGCTTGGGTCATCAGGCGGCGGACGTGGCGCAGGGCGTCGTCCCCCTCTCGGGTCGCTTCGATCAGTCCCTCCAAGGGGTCGCTCACCCCATTCTTTCCGAGCCACACGAGGGCTTTGCCGTAGGCGGTCGTGTGCGATTCGTCCAGGTGCGTGAAGAGCGCCCGAGCGGCCAAGCGGGTCAGCGCGAGCTCTTGGCCATCCCCTTCCGAGAAGGAACCATCTGCCTGTTGTTGCGCGAGCAGGTAGTCCAGGGCGCCCCGCACAAAAAATCCGTCCGCGGCGACGTAGCGGCGCGGACTGTCGCCCATGGCCCATAGGACCCACGCGGTGGTGGTGGCATCCCCATAAGCACCGGTGGCGCGATCTTGCTGGCCGCGCATCCAGCGCACCACCCCGTCCAGGTGGTCCTTGATTTGGGTTTCCGGCCCGGGAGCCTCGCCTTGCTGGCTGGCGGGCAGGGTTCCGGGGGTGAGCAACAGGCCCACGAGGGCCACGATCCAATGCAGATGCTTCATGGTGCTGTGCGTGCGGCCAACCGACCACGCTTCGGCCGGAACCAGCTTAACGCACACCCCGGCGCCGGGTTCAATCCGTTCCTTCGGAAGAGGACGCCGCGGGCAGCCCCGGCGGGCTTGCAGAGGGTTTACGCGCGCTTTTGAACGCGCACGGCGGTGCCGTAGGCCACCACCTCGGCGGCGGCACGCGAAACCTCGCAGGTGGCGAAGCGGAAGCCGACGATGGCGTTGGCGCCCTTGGAGCGGGCTTCGTCCTTCATGCGATCGATGGCCTGTTCGCGGCTTTGGGCGATCAAGGCCGTGTACTCGCGCACCTCGCCGCCCACGATGGTCCGGAAGAGAGCGCGGATGTCGCGAAAGAGGTTGCGGGCGCGCACTACGGTGCCGCGAGCGAGGCCCAGGTTTTCGACGACCTCGTAACCGGCAATCTCGTAGGTGGTGGAAATGTGCATGGAGGGAGGTCCGCCTAGCGCTGCAGCTTGCGGTAGGGATCGAGGGGGAGCACGGCCAAGCGCTCGCGCAGGGTCAAGAGCAACAAGATGCTAGCACCGACGCCACCGGAAAAGAAAAAGACCTTCATGGCCCAGTGTTCGCTCGACTGCGCCATGGAAAGCGTGGCGGCCACGGTGAAGCCCACCACGGCCACGAGGCAAAAGAACCAACCGATGCGCAGGCCCCCGCGCTGCAGCGGATCGCGCGCGAGTTTGCGCCATTCGCGATCCTCCGGTTCCGGCGGAATCAGGTTGCGGGCGACGAGCGCGAGTCCGCGCATCTCGGCCACTTGCTCGTTTAGGCGGGGCTCGGTTTCCAGGCGGCTTTCGAACGCGCGTCGTTCGGCGGGGGGCAGCTCGCCGTCCACGTAAGCCATGGCCAAGAGTTCGTCCGGATCCGGGTCTTGGGGACCGCCGAAAGGCTGTTGACCAAAGGGTTGTTCGGGGGGCAGGTTGGCGTTCATAGGGTCACCTCCTGGCGAGCGCTCTCGCCGTGATAGGAGGGGTCGAGGCTGGGATGCAGGGCGTCGCGCATGCGGCGTCGGGCGTGATAAAGGCGGGACATGACCGTGCCTTCAGGAATGTCCAGAGCGGCAGCGATCTCCTTGTAAGTCAGCCCTTGATGGTGGCGCAGTACGAGCACCTCCCGATCGCGGGCGGACAAGGTACGGAGGGCCTCCTGGTACATTCGAAGCGATTCGCGATGGCTAACGTGATCTTCAGGTGCGGGCCCGTCGTCCAGGATTTCGAAGTCCACCGCGTCACCGTTGTCATCGGCCATGGTCAAGGAATCCTCGCGCACGCGGCGCGCCTTGCGCAGGTGGCTGAAGCACACGTTGCGCAGGATGCGGTGGAACCAGGGCAGAAACGGCTGCTTGGGATCGAAGCTCTCCCGCGCTTTGAAGACCCGCAAAAACGCCTCTTGGGTCAGGTCCATGGCATCTTCCCGGGAGCCCACCAAAGAGAGCGCGATCTGGAAGGCCCGCCCCCGCAGGGAGCGGAAGAGGGGGTCGAACGCCTTGAGGTCGCCTTCGTGGAGGCGGACCATCAAGAGGGTGAACTCGGTTTGCATCGTGGGAGGGGGGCGCCGCCGCCGGAGGGCTCGGCACACCTTTTCTACGGGGGGCCTAACGGTTCATTCATGCGTTTTGGGCGATTTTCGGGCGCGGAAGGACCGATCGAGGCCCTCAGCAAGTGGGGCGGGGGGCAAAGTGCGCTCCCTAGGCCCCTTCGGGCGCTCGGCTCGCTCGGGCGAGCAAGGCCCGCGCCGCGCGCTCGCAAGCCCCCGGACCGCCCAAGCGCTGCCAGGCGCGCTCTAGCCCCGCGATCATGCGGCCCCGCGCGCCCTCGTCGGTGTGCAAGCGCACCAGGTCCTCGCCCACTTCGGCGATGGGGCCTTCGGTGGAGAACACGTACTCGGGCACGATGGGTTCCCCCGCGATCAGATTCGTCGAAGCAAACCACCGGCAGGTGAGCAAGCGTTGGGCCATGCGGCTCTTCCAACCACCGGGATCGCGGTAGATCACCACCACCGGCAAACGGTGCCAGAGCAGATCGGTCAGCACGGTGCCCGACACGGCCAAGGCACCGCGCGCACGAGCCAGGGTTCCGTGCAGATCGCCGATGGCGAGATCGGGCGCCACTCCGCCGGGATGCTCGGCGCGATGTTCGCGCAGCAATCCTTCGATCACCTCGCGATGATCGGGCCGGTTTTGAGCGATGGTGATGGGGAGCCTTGGGTCCATTCGCTGCAGGGGTTCCACCGCACGCAACATCCAGCGCAGATTGTCTTCGATCTCGCTCTTGCGGCTGCCGGGCAACAACACCCACCCCCGGCGATCGGGATGGTCGGGCGCCGGCGGCGCAGGCAAGCTTTGCAACTCGTCCAGCAAGGGGTGTCCGACAGCCAAAGCCGGCACGCGATGGCGCGCGTACCAATGGGGTTCGAACGGCAAAATCGTGAGGGCGCGCTCGACGTGTGCTCGATAGCGGCCGACGCGCCAGGGGGCCCAGCCCCAAAACTGGGGTGCGATGAAGTGCCACGTCGCGACGCCCATGCGGTGGGCCATGCGCGCCATGGGCACGTGCAGGGCCGGCGAGTCGACCGGCACGAACAGGTCAACCTTCTGCTCGCCCACGAAGCGCTCCCCAGCGCGGCGGATCAAGTTCACGTAGAAGGGCAAGGCGCGCAGGATGCCCTTGGCTTGCAGGGTCGCTTCCGCCACCGGGTCCCCGAGGATTTCGACCCCCGCATCGCGCAGGGCGGCGCCGCCGAAGCCAACGATGCGCGGTTCGGGCAAGTCCGCTTCCCGTGCCACTTGTCGCAGGGCTTGCACCAGGTTGCAGGCGTGCACTTCCCCCGAAACTTCCGCGGAGGAAACAAACAACCGCGGTGGACGGGTCCAGTGCAGAGGAGCTGCAGGCAGGATGGGCGTGACCGGATCCTGCGCTAGGTCGCGGGCGACTTCCGCTTCATGGCGATCGTGCGAGACCGCGAGGTACCACGCGAGGCTGGGCATCCAGCGCACTAGGTCGAAGGCGGCCTGCCCCAATTCCCAGCGCGCGGCCCAGGCAGGGTTTTGGAAACGCAGCCAAACCATGGGCGCAGCATAGGTTCCGGCCCGGTCTAGGCGACAGCTTCTTGCCGGGGGTTCCGCAGGGCTGGACGAACCGCGGTACGCACCTGCCGCCGCTGGGCCGCAAGGGGGTCGAGAAACCGAGCCCGGGAACCGAGCCAAAACCAGCGGAAAAACAGCAGGGTCGGGAATGGCCGGGAAAAAGGCCTGTGCACCGCTCGGATGTGGGCGACCGCACGCCATCCTGAAGGTTGCGTTTATGTGGCGGTTTTGGCTCTCGATCAGCACTTGCTGGCTTCTTGCGGGGACCCCGAAAGCGGGGGCAGCCGCTGTTTCCACCCCGGCGGGGCACGCTGGATGTGGTCTGCACACCCATGGGCCGGTCCTGCGGTCGGTCGAAGGCCGGCGCGTGCGGCACGTGGAGATCGGCGTCACCTGGGATCGACCTGTGGGCTACGAAGCGCTTCCGATCCCGCGCAGCCAAGCGCAGCTCAAACTCAGCTTCGTGCGGCGCATCGAAGGGCTCGAGGAACCGCTCACCTGGAACCTGTTCCGGCTGGAGGATCCGCCGCGCCCGCAAGGCGCCCTCGAGGCTTTTTGTGCGCAAACCTTGGGTGTCCAAGCCGCGGGCGAGGTGCAGGCTCTCGCGGCGTTGGGTGACTATCGCCGGGAATCGTTGACCTACGAGCGTGGTCTGCGGCGCGGGATGGCCTTCGCCTACCTAGGTCCGGAGTACCACTACTTCTTGGTGGGCGAAGCCCCCGGTTCGGTCTACGACGACGAAGCGCGCCGCTGGCGGCGTTGGGCGGGGGAGTTGCGGCTGCACTCGCCCAAAGAAAACGCTCGCCTGCGCGCCACCTTGACCCGCCGTTACGCGGGCGAGCGCCTCAGCGACCCCGAACGACGCATCGCCGCACGCTTGTCTTTGGTGGACGGATGGAGCGCCTACGATGGGGAGCGCTACATTTACCTCGTGCACGGGCTGCATTCCCAAGCCTGGAAGGACTTTGACAAAGAGCTGATGGGGGTGCGTCGTTACCTAACCGAGCACCTGTTGACCCATCCCAACCAAGAGCCCAAAGACGTTGGCGTCGTGCGGCTGTGTCGCGACCGCACGGAGTATCTCGATTTCGGGGGCATCCCGCACGCGGTGGGGTACTTCTCGCCCATGGAAGACGAGTTGGTGCTCTACGCCGGCGAGGACCCCGCCGCGTTTCGCGCTGTCATGCGGCATGAGTCTTTCCACCAGTACATCTACACCGCATTGGGCGGGATTCCCCCGCACATTTGGTTCGACGAAGGTTACGCCGAGTTCATGGCCTCCGCGGAGGTGGGCAGTCGCCGGGTCGTCGGATTCCAACCGATCGAAGCGCACCTGCACACTTTGAAAGCCATGGTTGCCGAAGGGGGCCCGGGGTTGATGCCGCTCGAGGACTTCCTGCGCATGAGCCAGCCCGAGTTTTACGACCGGCCGGGGCCCCACTACGCCCAGGCTTGGATCTGGGTCGACTTCTTGGTGCGCAGCGACTACGGCATGCGATCCTCGCGGGGAGAGGATTTCATCAAGCGCTATGTACGAGCGCTGCGGGAGGGCTGGGCGTTCGAGCTCGAGCGCGCAGCCCGTGGGGAACCCTTGTCCTGGAGCCACTTGGAAGCGGTGCGCGAAGCCGCTTTGCAAGCTGCCCTGCGCGGATTCGACTTCGAAGTGGCGGAGCGGGCCTTCCAACGCTACGTGGGCGAAAGCGTCGCGTTCTTGCCGGATTGACCCGCCTCGCCATCCCGCGCCGGAAGTCGCAACTCGGCTTTAGGGATTGCGCCGCAAGAAGGCGAACAGTCCGGCCCCGTACGTCAGCACGCAAATACCCGCCAGGATGGCAAGCCGCGAAACGGACAGGGTGTCGGTGCCTACGATCGCCGCGTAGGTCTTGATGTCCGACCAGCGGAAAATCGAGTAGTCGGTGATCGTCTTGACCATGTAGATCGCGAATTGCGCGATGCAGAAGAACAGCATCACGAAGGAGATCTTGAGCGGCTGGGAGCCCATGGCCGAGAGGGCGAAGGTCGTCGAAAAGATCGTGGCCAAAAACAGCGACTGGTGCAGGCTGCAGCGCCACAGGTCGTCGTAGTTCATCGAAGCGCCGACGCTCTCCATCAGGCGCGGGATCGTCAAACTCGTGATCAGCACGGGCAGCGCCATCGCGAGCAAACCCATCACGTAGCGCTCGGTGTACAGGCGCAGGCGCGAGACGGGGCGCGCGAGCCACACCTCGAGGGTGCCGCGGTGGGCCTCGCCCGCGATCGCATTGGCGGCGAACAACACCGCGGCGGTGGAGCCCAAAATGTTGCAGCCCTTGAAGTAGTGCTGGCCGACCACGTAGGCGGGTGCGCCCAGCTTGTCGATCAGGTTCATCTGATCGCTAAGGATGGGCATGGGGGAGGCGAGGGCTTTCATGGCGCCCATGTTCTCCGCGAAGGCCGGCCACCAATGAATCGCGGCGTACAAGAGCCCTTCCAAGATCACCAACAGGAAGAGCATATAGGCGCTGTAGTGACGGATATCCCTTCCCATCAGGTGCCCTCCACGCCGTACAGATCACGGTACAAGTCCTGCAGGGTGGCCGCGCCGAAGTGCACTTCGCGCGGCGCGCTGAGGGCGCTGGGCAAGTGCGCGAGCACCGGCCGGGGATCGGGCTGGTGCAGTTCCAGTACCAACTCGCCGGAACCTTCTTCGCGCCGTGCGCGGGCGAATTGGGTGGGGTCGAGACCGCGCTCAAACGCGCGCGCGGCCAAGGGGTCGTCCCACACCAGTCGCAGCAAACGCTCGGCGCGGTCGCGCACGGCGGAGGCGCGCGTGTCCTCCAGGATGCGACCTTCCTGCAGGAACAGGATGCGCTCGCAGACCCGGTCCACCTCGCCGAAGTGGTGGGACGAGAGCAGGATGGTGGTGCCTTCCTGGGCGTCCGCGCGCAGGACTTCGATGATTTGGGTGCGCTTCGAGGGGTCGAGCCCTTCGGTGATCTCGTCGAGGATGCGGATCGGGACTTTGGGAGCCATGGCGGCCGCGAAGACCAACTGGCGCTTCATGCCGTGGCTGTATTGGCCCACGCGCTTGTGCAGGGGCAGGCCCAAGTGCTCGGCGATTTCGCGAGCTTTGCGGCGCGCTGCGGCGGGGCGCCCGCGCAGAAACCAATCCAAGTGCGCCCGGCCGCGAGTTTCGCGATACACGCCCATTTCCCCCGGTGCGTAGGTCAGTCGGTGACGAATGGCCGCACCATCCCCGCGCAAGGGCTGCCCGTCGATCCAGATGTCGCCTTGGTCGGCTCGGCACAGGCCTACCAAGCAGCGCATCAGGGTGCTCTTGCCGCTGCCGTTGGGGCCGATCAGCCCCACGAGGGAGCCCGCTGCGATTTCCAGGTCGAGGGGCTGCAGGGCTTGCTGCGGCCCAAAAGACTTGGCCAAAGCCCGCGCGCGGATGCCTCCGGGCGGCGGTTCGCTGGCGGTCGGAGAAGCCGCCGACACCAAGGGTGCGGGGGGGGCCGTGGTAGAAGGCTGCATGGGAGAACAAGGGCCCCGCAAGGCTTCGCGGGTTGCCTTTGGGCGGGTCGGGGATACGGTACGACCTGTGAACGAGCATTGCACCGTCCGGGTCTTGAAAGCCGACTCCTTCGGGCGCGTCGAGTGCCTTGCGTTGGACGATCAGAACGTATTGCGGCGGGTCGCTTGCGGCGGGCGTTGGCCCGCTTCCGCTTGGGTCGCGCGCCTGCTTCTAAGACGGGAACGCCGCGCGCTCCAGGCCTTGGAAGGAGAAGCTGGCTTTCCGAAACGGCTTGCGGCGTCGGGTTCGCTGGAAGGCGCGCGGCAAGCGCAGCCGGAGGACGGTCGCGCAACGCGGCGCGCCTTGGTGCACCCCGATGGCGTGTTGTTGCGCGAGTACGTTGCGGGCCGGCCCTTGAGTCAAGCGCAACACTTGCCCCACAACTTTTTCGATCGGCTGGAGGAGCTCGTCGAGCGCATGCACGCCCGCGGGGTATGTCACAACGACCTGCACAAAGAGCCCAACGTGTTGGTGGCGGAAGATGGCTTTCCCGTCTTGATCGACTTTCAGTTGGCCTCCGTGCATCCGCGCCGGGGCCGCGCCTTCCGCGTGCGCTGCCACGAGGACCTCCGGCACGTGCAAAAGCATCGTCGGCGCTACCTGCGAGACGGGCGCGGGCCGGAGGGCCTCGCTCCGCCGCCGGCCCACGAACGGTTGCGCCGCAAACCGCTCTCCTGGGTTTGGCGCAAGACCGGCAAGCCGCTGTACGAATTCATCACGCGCCGTTGGCTGGGGTATTCCGACGGAGAAGCACGCCGGCCGAGCTCGGGACCCTGGCCCCAATGGGGACCGCCGTTGCCGCCTTGGCCGCCGGCGAAGGACTAAAACCAGGTGGCCGTGCGGTGCCAGCGCGGTCGAATGGGTTGCGGCGTCAGGCCCTGCACGGGGCTGCGCGCCAAGCGATCCAAAACCGGGGTATCCATGGGGCGCATGGCCTGCAAGCGTTCGATGCGCTCGTGGGTGTGAGGATGGGTGCGCAGCAGGCTCGGTTCGGGCAAGCCGCGACGGCCACCGAACATCTTTTCGAGCATCGAGCGGGATTGGTGTTCGATCTTCTGCAGGGCGGACGCCAAAGGGCGCGGATCGCCGAGCAGCTCGGCCGCGTCCTGGTCCGCGGCGAACTCGCGCGTGCGCGACAGGGCCAACTGCGCCAAACCGGTGAGCAAGGGCGCGGCGAAGAGCAAGCCGACCGTCAACCAAGGAAAGTGGGCTTGCCCCAGCAGCATCAGGGGCAGGTTCAGGAACAACAGGAACTGGCCCAACCGCGACAGACTGCCCACGAGCCGCCCGGCGATGTCCGCGAAGCCCATCAGGTGCACGTCACGGTTTTGGATGTGCGCCACCTCGTGGGCCAGCACGGCCGCCAACTCCGCGAAGTCGAGGCGCCGCAGCAGCCCGTCGCTGACCGCGATGACCGCTTGCTCGGAACGGCCGACCGTAAAGGCATTCATCACGTCGCTGGGCAGGTAGTAGAGCTTGGGAGGCCGCGGCAGGCGGGCGCGTTCCGCCAGGGCGGCCACCATGCCGTTGTATTGCGGGAAGCGCTCGGGCGGCAATTCCTTGGCCCGGTACGCGCGCAGAACGAGGGCCGGGGAGACCGCCGGGGTGATAAAAAACAGAGCGACCGCGATCCCGACGGCGATCCACCCCGCGATGCCGCCAAAGAGAGTGTGGGCGATCGCGAACAGAACGGTGGCGAGGGTCAGGAGCAACAAGAGGGACTGGGCCCCATTGGAGCGTCGGTGCTTCGCGAGGACCTCGGGGTTCATGAGGGACTTATAGCATAGGCTTCGGAGGCCTCGGGTCCGAAGCACAGCACGGGTCGGGCCGCAGCACGGCGCGTGCAGGAGTCGCGAAAGGGTGCCTACCAGCCTCTCCGGGACTCTTGGGCTCCGATCTCGAGAATCTGGGCCTTCCCGCGAACCGTTGACGCTCCGCTGTCGTCCAATGCCGCAGACGGATTGGGTCCGTCCGAGTCCCCGTTTTCCTGTGCGCTTATGAACATCCCCATCCACCGACCGGCCCTGGGCTGGACCCTTGCGACCGCCGCTTTGCTGGGAGCAGCCAGCCTCGCCGGCGCTCAAGAATTGCCCTGCGGCTCCGAACTCGAGCCCTGGCAGGTGCCGCATGCGATCGCCCTGCAGGAGGCGGGGGCTTACGATTGGCCCGACCAGGCCCTCCCGCAACCCTTCTCGTTCGCGGGCGCTCCGAGCTACGTGGTGCCGCTGACCTTCCACGTGGTGCGTCGGTCCAACGGCAGCGAAGGTTTGTCCATGGCGCGCCTGCAAACGGCTTTGGCCGATGCCAACAGCCACTACGCGCCCATCGGGATTCAGTTTTGCATCGCGGGACCTATCGACTACATCGATGACGATGCCCTGTACTTCGACATCGACACACGGGCCGAGGTCGACGCTTTGCGGGTGATGAACTGGGTGCCCAATACTATCAACATCTACTTCACCGAGGTGCTCGACACCGAATCGGGCGGGCTGTGCGGCATTTCGGCGTTCACCTTTTCCGCAGTGCAGTCGATCGCCATGCGCAACTCGTGCACGGCGACGTCCACCAATCACTCCACCTTCTCCCACGAGATCGGGCACTACTTCGACCTGTACCACACGCACACCACGTCCACCGGCGACGAGTGCGTGGACGGCAGCAACTGCGCGGTCGCGGGGGATTTGGTGTGCGACACGCCCGCGGACCCGCGGCTTTCGTCGAGCACCGTGACGTCGAGCTGCGTGTACGTCGGGGGCGAAAGCGACAACTGCAACAATGACCCGTACGCGCCGCAGGTGGAGAACTTGATGAGCTATTCCCGCAAACAGTGCCGCGACCTGTTCACCACCGGGCAGTACACGCGGGCGTTGGCCACCTTGGTCAACCTGCGGCCGGAGTTGGCGTTGCCGATCTGTGCGGGTGGGGTGGTCGAGTATTGCTCCCCGGGCACTCCTAACTCGACGGGGCAGCCGAGCACCATGAGCCTGCAAGGATCGGGCCTCGTGGCGGACAACAACCTGACGTTGCGCACCACCGGCTTGCCCCTGGGCCAGTTCGGGTACTACCTCAACGGCCGCATGCAGGCCACGCCGGTGACGCCTCCGGGTAGCCAAGGCAGCTTCTGTTTGGGCGGCAACCTGGGCCGCTACAACGCTCCCGGCGAAATCGGTTTCACCGGAATGACCGGGGAGATCGCCCTAACCCTGGACTTGACGCAAACGCCCACCTCCCAGAGCGCCGTGTCGATCCTGAGCGGCGAAACTTGGCACTTCCAGCTCTGGCACCGGGACTGGGTCAACAACAGCAGCACCAGCAACTTCAGCAACGCGATCGCGGTCACGTTCCGCTAGGGGCTGACCGGAGAGAGAAGACCTGTTGCGCAGGCCCGCTCAGCATGTCGCTGGGCGGGCCTTCGTGCTGGGGTGCTAAAAATAGGTGGCACGCTGTTCGCGCCGCAGGCCGGAGCGATCTTGGGGCGAAGCGACCAGGGAGGCGGCCGAAGGGTCGCAGGCTCCGAGCTGGGCGAAGTTCTTGCGACCTTGCCGCAAGGTGATGTGGTTGGGCCCTGAAACGCGGTCGAGTTCGTCCATGTCTTGGCCGTCGTCCTCCCAGTAACACACCGGACAGATCAGGTAGGAGTTGCGCTCCTCGAGGCTGTAGTAGTCACAGCACGGGCACTGGTAGGGCTGGTCCTGAAGAGCGGGCATCGAAGGTTAATGCGCTTCGAGCCAGTTCTGGCCGTGGCCAAAATCGACCACCAACGGCACGCTGAGTTGCACCGCGTTCTCCATGCAATCCCGGACGAGCTCCGTGGTGGCTTCGAGGTGCTTTTTGGGCACTTCCAACAGCAATTCGTCGTGCACCTGCAAGAGCAGTTGCGCAGGGGAGGACTCTTCGGCGATGCGCCGATCCAGATCGATCATGGCGCGTTTGATGATGTCGGCAGCGCTGCCCTGCACGGGCGTGTTGACGGCCACGTTTTGCGCCATGGCGGCCATGCGCTGGTTGCTGGAGTTGAGTTCGGGCAGGTTGCGGCGCCGTCCGAAGAGGGTCTCCACGTAGCCGTCTTGGCGCGCTTGTTCCAAGAGGTCATCCATCCACTGTTTGACCGCCGGGAAGGCTTCGAAGTAACGCTCCATGAAGTTTTTGGCTTCCGGCACCGTCAACCCGGTCTCGCGGGCGAGACGCTGGGCGCCCATGCCGTACAGGAGGCCAAAGTTGATCGCTTTGGCTTGGCTGCGCTTCTGGCGATCCACTTCGCTGGGATCGATCTCGAAGATGGTGGCCGCGGTGCTGGCGTGGATGTCCTGGCCCTCGGCAAAAGCTTTCGTCAGCCCCGGATCGCCGGTCAGGTGCGCCATGATGCGCAGCTCGACCTGGCTGTAGTCGGCCGCCAAAAGCACCCACTCGCCTTGTTCGTCCTTTTCGCGCGGCACAAAAGCCTCGCGCAGCCGCCGCCCGCGCGCGGTGCGCACGGGAATGTTCTGCAGGTTCGGGTCGGAGGACGCAAGCCGCCCCGTGGCGGCCGTGACCTGCGAAAAGTGGCAGTGCACCCGCCCCGTCCGCTCGTTGACGTACTTGGGCAAGGACTCCACGTAGGTGCTGCGCAGTTTGGAGACCTCGCGGAACTCCAACAGGCGCTGCACGATCTCCACGTCGGCGTAGTTTTGCGTCAGGGTCGCGTGATCGGTGGCCCAGCCGGTTTTGGTGCGCTTGGGACGCTTGACCCCGGCTTCCTTCTGGATTTCCAGGTCCTCGAACAGCACCGCGCCGAGGGCTTTGGGGCTGTTGAGATTCAGATCGGGGATGCCCGCGATGCGGCGCACGTCGGCTTGGGCGCTCTCCATGTCCGCCGCCAGCTCGGTGCCCAATTGGACCAAAGCGTCTGTGTCGAGCCGAATGCCGCGCCGCTCCATGTTTTGCAGCACGGGCACCAGCGGCAGCTCCAAGTCGTAGTACAGCGTTTCGAAGCCCCCGTCGCGCACTTCCTGTTCGAGCACCTCGTACAACCGGTAGGTCACGTCCGCGTCCTCGCAGGCGTATTCCGCCACCTGCTCGACCATCACTTCGGCCATGGTGATCTGCTTTTTGCCCGTGCCGATCAGCTCGGAAGTGGGGATCTTCTTCAAGTCGAAGTAGTGCATCGCCAGGTGGTCGAGGCTGTGGCGCCGGTCGGCGCCAGCCACCGTGAAGCTGGCCACCATGGTGTCGAAAGCGGGCGGCGGCACTTCGATGCCGTGGGCGTGGAACACCAGGGCGTCGTACTTGAAGTTCTGACCGACGCGCTTGAGGCTGGGGTCGGTCAAGAGCGGCCGCAAGGCCTCGAGCAGGTCGGGCGGACCACCCGGCAGTACCGGAGGCGTGGCGTTGAAGGGCACATAAAACGCGCGCCCCGCCTTGGCGCTGAAGGAGACACCCACCAACGAAACCTCGAGCGGGGAGAGGCCGGTGGTTTCGGTGTCCACCGAGAAGGTGCCCGCCGCGCGCAGCTCCTTTTCCATCGCTTGTAGGCTTTTCGCGTCGGTGACCGTGATGTACTCCCGGTCGATTTCGACGGTTT
>JAUHXY010000074.1 GCA_030426785.1 bacterium | reverse complement strand
CCCTCCTTACGGACGAAGCCCCCGAATCGCAACCTCCCAACCTCGCCTGACGCTCCGACGCCTCGCGCGCAAGCGAGAACGTGTGGCGTAGTGGGTGGCATTTTCGTCTCAGCGAACGCGCAGCGCGCCCTTCACCGCAGGGGATCCCTTTCCAACCAGCACGCAGTGCTGTTTGGATCCGGCTGCGCCGGACCAGGGCTTACCCAAAAGTCACGTCGAGGATGAGGGGCAACCGCCCCTCCTTACGGACGAAGCCCCGAAATCGTAACCTCCCAACCTCGCCTGACGCTCCGACGCCTCGCGCGCAAGCGAGAACGTGTGGCGTAGTGGGTGGCATTTTCGTCTCAGTGAACGCGCAGAGCGCCCTTCACCGCAGGCGTGGCGCAAGTCACGTCGAGGATGAGGGGCGCTTTGCGCGTTCGCTGAGGCGGAAAGGACGCCCACTACGCCGCACGTTATCGCTTGCGCCTGCCGCCGGGGCGCACTTCTCTGCCATCTGTTCTGAGATAGCGCAGGACCGAGTCCTCCGGCTGATCGGGAACTTCCGTCCAGCGCAACTCACGTTCGAAGCGGTGTTCGAGGGCGCGCACGTAGTCCCAAAGCTTGTCCTTGATGTATTGGACCACTTCGGGGTGAGCGCGGACCTCCACGGTGGAGAAGCCCTTTTGGGTCAGGGCGGAGCCGAGGCGGCGCAGGATGGCCTGCGCGCGGGATTGAACGGTGCGGATGCGACCGGTGCCGCGGCAGCGCGGACAGGCTTGGAAGACCTTCTTGTGGGTGCCGGGGCCGAGGCGCTGGCGGGTCATCTCGAGCAAGCCGAATTGGCCGATGCGGCCCATTTTGCTGCGCGCGCGGTCTTTGGCGAGTTCGGACCGCAGGGCCTTTTCCACCGCGCGGTTCGAGGAGGACTTCATCATGTCGATGAAGTCGCACACGATGATGCCGCCCAGGTCGCGCAAGCGGATCTGGAGGGCAATTTCGGGGACCGCTTCCAGGTTGGTCTTGAGGGCGATCTCTTCGAAGTCGTGGCTGCCGGTGCGCGTGCGGCCGGAGTTCACGTCGATCGCGACCAGCGCTTCCGCTTGGTCGAAGACGATCGAACCGCCGGAGGGTAGCTCGACGCGCCGGTTGAAGATGACTTCAAAGTCCTGCTCGATTCCGAAGTGGTGGAAGATCGGGCGTTGGCCTTCGTAGCGGGAAATGCGGTGCGCGTGCTCGGGCATCAGGCGTTCGGCGAACTCCATCATCTGCTCGTGCACGGCAAAGTCGTCGACGACGACCTCTTTGGTCTCCTTATTGAACAGGTCGCGCAGGGTGCGCGTCGCCACGTCGGATTCCTGGTAGAGGGGCGTCGGCCCGCGACCGGTTTTGAGCTTCTTCTCGAAGGTCTTCCAAACCCCCAGTAGGTACGACAGGTCCCGCTTGAGATCGGTTTTGAGCTTCCCCACGCCGGCGGTGCGCACGATCACCCCCATCTCTTCGGGCGCGTCGAGCTGAGCCAGAATGCGCTTGAGGCGGCGGCGCTCGTTTTCGTCGGGGATCTTGCGGCTGACGCCCGTACGCGCCATGGACGGCATGAGCACGAGGTAACGGCCAGGGATCGAGATGTAGGTCGTCAGGGTCGGCCCCTTGTCTCCGATGGCGTCCTTCGTGATTTGGACCACCACGGGGTCCCCCACCTTGAGCAGGTCGGTGATCGGGAGGCGTTGGCGCGTACGGCGCTGCATGGCCGCGCGCCCGCGCCGGGCGGCGCTGCCCGAAGCCTTGGCCTTGGCCTTTTTCTTGCGGCCCGAACGGCCGCGACCGCGGCGGGGGCGCTCCTCCTCTTCTTCGCGATCGTCCCCGTCGTCGAAGTCGTCGTCCAGGTCACCGTCGTCGAGATCCAGGTCGGCGTCGTCCTCCTGCAAACGCGTCGTGAGGAGCTTTTCGAGGGTGAAGTCGTCTTCCCCGTACACCGGCATCACGTCGGAGGTGTGCAGGAAGCCGTTGCGACCCTGGCCGAAGTCCACGAAGGCCGCACCGATGGCGGGTTCGAGGTTGACGACCTTGCCCCGATAAATGTCGTTGACGAGGTTCTTTTGGCTCTCCGCCGTCATCAACAGATCTTCGATGCGGCCGTTGCCCTCCACGAGCACCACGCGGCGCTCTTCGGGATCGGTGGCGTTCACGAGGATCGTTTTCGTGCGCAGTGCCTCTTCTTCGGCAGCGAGCTCTTCGGGGGTCTTGCTAGCTTTGGAGCGCTTCTTGGAGGCTCGGCGTTTGCGCTTGGGGGTCTCTTCGCTCTCGTCGCGATCCTCGTCCTCGCGATCTTCGTCGGAGTCGTCCCGGTCCTTCCCGGAGCGCTTGGTCTTCCGGCGCGTGCGCTTTTTGGTGGCCTTTTTTGCCTTGCTGCTGCGGGATTTGCGGCTGCGAGAACGGGTCGAATCCTCTTCCTCGTCCTCTTCGCGCTCGTCCCGATCGTCGTCCTCCTTGCGGCCCGCTTTCCGACGGGAGCGGGTGCGCGCAGGACGCTTGCGGCGGGTCGCGCTCTTGGAGCGGGTTTCCCCCTTGTCCTGGTCGGCATCTCCATCGCCGTCTTCGGGCAAGAACCCGACCACGGCGGCCGCCTTCGACGGACGGCTGCTCGAAGCTTCCGAGCGCTTTTCCGACTCGCTTGCGCGTTCCTCCCCGGCGGCACGGCCGCGGGAACGGGAACGACGTTTGCGCTTGGGGCGATCGTCGTCACGATCCTCTTCCGAGCGAGAGCTAGAAGGGCGCTCGTCCGGATCCGTTCGGCCGGTCGAGCGCTTCGACTTGCGCGCGCGACGCTTCGCACCCGCAGGGCTCGCGGCCTCTTCTTGGGAGCGTTGCGTGGATTCGCCGGTGGCCTTTTTGGTGGTCCGGCGGCGAGAGGTGGAAGGGCGCTTGCGGCGCGGTTCCGAATCCGCAGAGGCGGGGGTGGACAAGCCGGCTCCGAAGCCGTTGGAGGCGTCCGAGGGGCTGTCCTGACTTCCGGACGGGGAATCGTCCGGAGATTGGTGGATTGTCATGTCACTCTTCGCCTGGGGGCCTCTCGAGGAGCGGGCTCGTTGGCCGGCGCGGCGGACCGGCGCGGGAGCGCGGGCTGCGAGCGGGCGGCACCAACGGATGCTCCGGGCGGCAGCCGCTCAAAGAGGCGGCGCCGGCGCGGCTCAGCGGGAGGCCGGAGGGCGAAATCGGGTTGCCAAGGCGGCCGGGGCCGCATTGTGGGTCTAAGCCCGCTTTCGGGCTTGTGATCGGTTCCAAAAAGCTCGAGGGCGCTGCCCGGTTCGATCGTAGATCGGGATCTTCGATCGGTCTGGGGAGCCCAGCAAAGCTGGCTCGAGCAACGGTCGGCGCGGGCAGGGGGCCTGCGCCGTAGGGCTCGACCGGGATCCGGGGGGCAGGTGCCTCGCCCGGGCGGCGGCCACGGGTCCGTCGGCCCGTGGGGGTATCCTGCCTTTTCTAGGCTGGGGTTGCGATCCTCGCGAGAGGGAATCTTTGTGCGCCTCGCTCTGGGGCGCTGGGGCCGGGAATAGACCGGCCTGGAGGGCTTCCCCGGGGCTCGGGCCACCGGGGGGCGAGGCCCGTCAGGGTACGGGCCCCTCCCCCGGCGACACCGGGAAAGGAAGCGGGGCGCGGGAAGGACTCCCACGCCCCGCGTGTCACTACTCGCCGCTGGAGAGCGACGGGTCGAGCATCTGATCGATCTCGGCGCGCAGGTTGCCGCGGCGACGCATGAGCTCCTGCTGGAGGATGTACTCAGTGTCTTCGGCGCTGTGCACCAGGGTCGGGGTCAGGAAGATCAACAGGCTGCGCTTGTCCTTGGTGCGCGAGCGGTGCTTGAAGAGCTCACCCGCGATCGGGATGCGCGACAGGAACGGAACGCGGGTTTCGGTCTCGTTCTCGGTGTCGGTGGTCAAGCCACCCACCATGCCGGTCTGACCGGACTCGAGCATCATCTGGGTCATCAGCGTCGACGAACGGGTGCGCGGCAAGGCGATGGTGCCTTCCGTGCCCGCGGCGCCCACGGTGAAGATGTCAAAGCCGGCGGGAGCCAACGCGGAGTTGGTCGAGGTACCGGACAGGCTGGTTTCCTTGGGGATCACGTCGAGCATGACCTTCTTGGTGCCCGGCACGACGCTCGGACGGACCAGGAGCTGGAAGCCCACTTCCACCGGCGAGGCACCGGCTTCGGCCACCGAGAGGCTCAAGCCACCGGCCTGGCCTTGCTCGGACTTGGCTTCGGCGTAGCGCACGGTTTCGCCCACGAAGATGGTCGCGGGGCGGCCATCCATGGTGACGATCGTCGGCGCTTGCACCACGTCGGAGCTCACGTCGCGCTGCAGAAGGCGCAGGGTCGCTTGCACTTGGGTGAAGGACAGGGAACCGAAGATGGTGTCGGGCAGCACGATGTTCGAGTCAGAGAACTGCGTGAAGGGACCGAAACCAGCTTGGTCGGCGATGAAGCCGTCTTCGAAGCCGCCTTGACCGATGGCGAAGGGCAGCTCGATCGGGATCTGACCACCGCTCATGGAGACCTGCGGGCCACCGTCACCGAAGTTCACGCCCAGGTTCAGGATGTCCTGATCGGAGGTGGAGACGAACTTGACGTCGATGAAGACCTGGGTGGGCTCCACGTCGAGGCGGCGCAGGACATCTTGGATCGCTTCGTGCACCTGTTGGGTGTCGTGCACGATGATCATGTTCTGAGCGTCCATGTAGTCCAAGCGGCCTTCCGGGGAGAGCGCCTTCTTGAGAGCGTCCAGCACGGTGAAGTGCTCGGCGGCGGGACCCGTCGGGGGCTTTTCGGCGCCTTCCACGAACTCCGAGTTGATCACGGGCACGTAAGCGCCGCGCGGACGGATGTAGCGCAGTTGGTAGGCCTTGGTGTCCTTCTGCTTCTCCAGGGTGGTGGGGTCCACCACGCGCAAGATGCCGCTTTGGTTCTCCACGACCACGTACCCGCGGGTCTTGCAGACCTCTTCGAGGGCATCGCGCCACGGCACGTTCTGCAAGCGCACGCGCAGGGTGCCGGTCACTTCGGGACCCACGATGATGTTGGCGCCCGAGGACGTCGCGATCGTCGTGATGATCTCGTTGATGTCGGCGTCGGTGAAGTCGAAGTGCACGCGCACGGGGTCGGTCACGGTGAGCACACCGGACTTGTCCTCGGTGACGACGCAGCCCGCCATGCGGGTGGCGTACTCGAGGGCATCGCGCCAGTCCACATCGGTGATCTGCAGGTCGGTGACGATCTTGTCGCCGCCTTCCAAGAGCACGATGTTGGCACCGGAGCGGTCGCGGATGTATTGCACGACCTGGGCGAGGTTTTGCTCGACCACGTTCAAGCTGATGCGGGCGTCGAGGCTCGGCACCTGGGCGAACGCGGGCGGCGCGGCCATGGAAATGGCGGCAAGCGCCAGAAGGGTTTTGAGGATTTTCACGATGATTCCTACCCCCGGAGGGGACTCTCGTTATTGGGGGGGGGTTGCTTAGAAGGAACGGGTCAGGACGACTCCGCGGAAGGCGAAGTCCACCTCGAACGGACGGATTGCGACGATTTCCACGCCGGGTTGCAGTAGGTCACCTACCGACAAGGTCTTCTTGTTCAGAAGCACCGCCGGCGCATGCCCCTCGATGAGCGCCTGGCCACCAAACTGGATTTCGATCGACTCGAACTCGCGCAGGATGTCCGCCTCTTCGGCCAGAACCCTGAGCTCATCGGCCAGCTCCATGCGTGCCGGGTCCCCTTGGACCAACTCCAAACCAGCTTTGATGGAGTCGTAGTCCTGCAGGGCCAGCATGTAGTCGCCGGTTTCGATGTTCTTGCGCATGTGGCGCACCACTTGCTCTAGCTCTTCTTTGAGCGGGCCTTCGATGCTCTTCTTGTCATCGACTTCGGCCTGCAAGCGACGCACGGGCTCACGCACCTCGACCTGCAGTCGCTTGACCGCGGGCGGGTAGGTGATCATGTTGTCGTTGTCGATGCGACGCAGCTCGTCGTTGATGGTGGCGATCGTCTCGATGACGCCGCGCTTCTCCATCATGCGCTCGAGGATGTTCTCGGCCTCTTCGACGCGACCCCACTGGGCGGTCGCCGAGGCGAGCATCTCGATCAGCTCTTCGACTTTTTCCTTTTGCTCCAGCATGGAGAGGCCGCTGGCGTCCTCTTCGGCCGAGACGCGCGGGTCGATCCAGGGGTCACGACGCCCGCGGGCACCGCGATACTGGAACGTAGCCAGGCGCAGGGCTTGGCGGCGGCGGTTGATCTCCCCCACCAACAGGTCCCGCTTGCGGTCGTAGCCGTCGATCGGCACGCGTGCGGCTTGCGTTTTCGGTTGGTACACGTAGGTCTCCACGTCCATCTGGATGGCGTGGCGCGCGAAACCCAACTTCTCCATGTCCTTGCGCGAACCGGCCGTCATGCGGAAGCTCGGGATGGACATGAAGCGCGAGTGCGTTTCGATGCGGTTGATGAAGTCGAGGAACTGGAAGGTGTCCCCGGTCATCTCCAAGGTGTAGCTGAACTGGTCGAAGTCCGACTGCGCGGCGCCCGGGTTCCGGCTAGCTTGCGGCTGGAACGAGGTGGGCTGCACGCCGGTCTCGCGGGAGTAGTTGTAGAAGTTCTTGATGAGGTTGCGCGCACCGTCGGTGGTGGGCAGGATCTCTTCGAACACCACGGACAACTCGCGCAGCACGATGACCTCTTTCTCCAAGGAGGCGGTCGTCGTAATGGTCTTGCGGGCCACCTGGATGTCTTTGCCCAACTGCTCCACCTCGGCGCGACGATTCTTGATCGCCTCCTTCTTGGAGTAGATGGCATAACCCGAACCGGAGGTCACGACCGCGAAGACCAGGGCGACCAGGATCCAAAATTTTCTGTCGTCCATGATTACTCTCCTTTTCCTTCGCGCTCGAGGCGGCGGGCGAGACGCTCTTCCGGGCTACGCAAGGAGAGCTTCAACGGGAAGGCCCAGTTGACGGCGGGGATCAAATCCTCGTCGCTGTCGTTCTTACGACCTTGCGGGCGGTTGAGGGTCTCGAAGTCGTGGATGAAGGGCGTCAGCTCCGCGTCCACCACGTCGTCGAGGAAGTTCGCCAGCTTGTTCCACTGCTCGGAACCCGAGTGACCGTTGGCTTCCATCGAACCGAAGTTCTGGGTGCGACCTCCGGTGGAGGCGGCCAACTTGGCGGTCACGTCGTCGAACCACACGAAGTGTTCCATGTCGTTGCCCGCGTTGACGATGTCGATCAGCTCATCCATTTTCTGGGTCCAAAGAACCCGGTTCATGGTGATTTCGCTGAGCGTCTTTTCGCGCGAGCTGAACAGTTGGATCTCGTGGGACAAGGCGTCGTGGTAGGCGACCTGCGGGGTCAAACCGTCCATCTCGGTCTTGCGAACTTCGTATTGACCTTCCACGTCCTTGGCGACACCCATGGTCAGGTAGCCCCAATACGACGCCAGGCCAGCGTTGATCGCGACGACCCCGGCGATCGCCAGGATCTTCTTGACCGGCATGCGCGTGCGCTTCCGGTAGTCTTCGGGTAGTAGGTTGATGCGAATCATCGGGATTGAACTCGAGAGGCTAGGCCGACAGCGACCACCAAGGACGGGGCCCACGCTTCCAGCTCTTCCACGTCGACGCGGTTGACGTCGACGCGCAGGGCTTCGAGGGGGTTCCAAGTACGCGTCGGACGGGCCGTCGCTTGTTCGATGTACTGCGGGACGCCGGGGGCGAGGATGCCGCCGCCGGACAGCAGGGTCTCTTCGACCTGGACGCCCTCGTGGTGCTCGACGTAGTCGATCGAGAGGGCCAGTTCCGAAGCCAGTTCTTCGAGCACCGGCTGGATCGCGAGGGAGACCTCGGTTTGGTGCGAGTCCGCAGCGCGCTTGATCGCTTCGGCTTCGAAACCTTCGACGCCCAAGCGGCGTACGATGGCTTGGGTCATGTCCGCCCCGCCGATGTTGATCTCGCGACTGAAGCAGCTCTCCCCGCCGGCGAGCACGTTGACGGACGAGCGCGTCGCGCCGACGTCCACCAAAGCGATCGCGCTGGGAGCGCCTCCTTCGGAAGCGCTCTCCATGGGCAGGCCGCACAACTCCCAGGCGTTCGCCACCGCGAACAGGTCCAGATCGATGGCGAAAGGCGTCAGCCCTTGGCGCTTGACCAGTTGGGCCTGGCGCTCGGCTTCTTCCTTGCGGCAAGCGGCCAAGAGCACGGTCATGGTGCCTTTGCCGCCATTCGACTGGTCGCCTTCCACCGCCGCGTTGACGGTGTTGCGCAGCGCCTGACAATCCATGACCACGTCGTTCACGTCAAACGGCAAGTACTTGTCCGTTTCGAACTTGATGGCTTGACGCAGTTCCTCGTCGGACATGCGCATCATGGGGATGTAGCGCACAACGGTGGATTGACCGGAAACTCCGGTCACCACGCGCTTCCCCTTGAAGCGGCCCTCGCCAAAGACTTGCGCCATGGCTTCTTGAACACTGCCGCCAGGAGGGATCTCCGCTCGGGCAAACCCTGTTACAACCGGTTCGGAGCCCTCCATGGAGAGCTCGATGGCTTTGACCACCGAGCTACCAAGGTCGAGGCCGACCACGCTTTTCTTTCTTCCGATCACTTTCCCTACTCGCCTGGGGGGTGCCGGGCCGCACGCACAGGGAGCAAGGAGCTCCGGCGACCTTCACCGCGCAGATCGGAAGAATCTGTGGATCGGTTTAGGACCTTTCTCGAAAACCAGCCGCCACCAAGTCGCAGAGAGCGCTCAAAAGGGCATTCGCATCCCGTCCTTGGGCCTGGAATTGCAAGATGTCACCCTGGGCGGCCCCCAGGGTCATCAGGGACAGAATGCTGCGCCCATCGACCAAACGATCGCGCACGCCCACCTGTAAGGAACTCTCAAAGCCGTTGGCCAACGCGGCGATCGCGTGGCACGGCCGGGCGTGCAGGCCCGTCGCATTGACGATTTCCTGTTCTGCGGTCAACGCAGGATGCTCGAGGGGCGGTTCCATCTCGATCTAAAGAGTATCCGATGGGCCCCGATCGCACAGGTTTGGGCTGGGACAGCGCCTTCGCAGGGAATCCGAAGTCCTAGTGTGGGCGGCCCAGGAAGTCGCATAGCGTGCTCTCCGAAGCCCTTCAGCCCAGTAGTCCGGTACGACGGTCCGGTTCAGCCGACCCGTTCCGCAGCTAGTTGGGCAGCTTCTCTTTCAGCAGCTCGACCAACTCGCTGCGTTTGGTGGCCTGGAGCGCAAAGGCGCGGAAGTCGTTGTCCCGAGCCAAGGTGGCGATCCAGCGCATCATCTCGGTGTGATCTTCGGGGTCGTACTGCGGCGTCGAGAGCTCAGGGCGCAGGACCAGGAACACCAGGTGCACGGGAGCCCCGTCCACCGCGCTCCACTCCAGCCCGTCCTGGTGGACCGAAAGGCTGCACAAAGCGGTTTCGATGTTGGGGAAGGGCACGTGGGAGATCGCCACCCCCATGCCCACGCCCGTGGTCGCGCGGGCCTCGCGCTGTTGCAGCTTCTTGACGAGTTCCTCCTCGCGCTCCTTTTCGAGGGCTTTGCCCTTCACCAGGTTGGCGGCCACTTCGAGCAGGGCATCGCCCTTCTCGTCCGCCTTCAGCCCGATGCTGCAGCTACCCGCACGAAAACGCTTGTACCAATCCACCGAAGAAACCTTGGCCATGGGCCTAGGGTAGCACCCACGCGAGACGATTCCCACCCCTGGGCGGGCGCTCCTGAGGGGCTTGGAGAGCGTCCTTGTCGCCCGCCGACGAGGCGGCCTAGCCAAGCGCCGGACAGCGCTGCGGGCGCGGGGATTGGGCCCCGGGTCCCGCGGGCGGATTCAGCCGGTCCGGCTAGGCCGATGTGCGCGTACCCGCGGCACACCGAGCTTCGGGATCCCCCGCACGGAGGACCCACGGAGCGCAGACCCAGGAGCGGTGGAACTCGAAAGGCGAACCGCACGACGGCGCCGATGGCCGATCGAGCCCGCGCTGATGCCGAAGACTCCTGCGCGAGGATGCTTGCGCCGAGCTAGTGCCCGCGACGGCGTTGCACGCGCCGTTCGTGCAGCTTGCGCAGTTGGCTGGTCAGGCGGTCGATGGCTTCATCCACCGCTTGATGCAGATTTCCGGTCTTGGCACGGGCGACCAAAGTCCCCTCCCGGGCTACCCCAGCCACCAATTCGAAGTCGTGTTGATCCGAGGATTGATCTAAGCGCGCAGTCAACGAATCCAAACGAGTTCCAAAGAGCGAGAGGGAGCCGAGTCGAGACTCGATCAGGTCGCGAACGTCGGGCGAGTAGTTTCCGTGCCGAATGGAAATCTGCGTGTTCATGAAGAACTCCTTGGTGCTGTGTCTAGGCCCTGACGGAAGGGTTTCCCGCGCAGGGTTTGGATTCGCGTTGTGAAGACCCCGGGGAGAGGGGGGTCTAGAAAAACCGATGCGTGCATCGGTTCCGCCACGGCGTGGCTTCCCTCTCGGACCTTCCTGGTGCAACGGTGGCAACGACGAGCGAGCGCACGTTGCGCCGGAAAGAGCCGAAACCCAATGTGCACCGAAGGGCAAAAACCGTCAAGCACGGAACCGGAACGCAAAAACATCCCTCCCGCAAGCGACCCACGGGCGCGGGCGTCTCAGGTTGATGCGCGCCCGGAAAACCCTTCCCAAAAGTTGAGCGCCAAAGGGCAGGGCGATGGGCCGCCCCACGACGCGGTAACCCGCTAGGCATCCCACGATTCGCGGGGTGTTCTGGAACTCCTGCCCAATCCGGAACGCGACGTACACACGATTGGCCCCCCCGATTGCCTGCAACAGGACGCCGCCGTGAGCCCTGGGAGCACCGGCCCCAAACCCTTCCTTCGGCAGGTACTCTTTTTGGCCCACCGCACAAGGAGCCTTCCACGCGGCCGGGACCCATTGGAAGGACCCATGGAGTCTTTCCATCCGGTTCCGCAGGCGCTGGGCTTGCCCTTTTGGATAGAGCCAGGAATCGCGACGCCGTGATCGGGTGCCCAAACGAGGGCCCGTCGAACGGAGGGTTTCGCGATCGATTCTAGTATTGCAGCGCGCCCGGAACGCCTCCAGGTCCGCGGTCGCGGCCCTGAAAGATCGGCTCGGGATACAAGACGCGCACGAGGTACAACCCCGCGGCTGGCGCGGTCATGCCCGCGTCGGTGCGCACGCCGCTGCGCAGCGCTTGCGCCACGCAATCGGCAGGCAGGCGCCCCGTGCCCACCTCGAGCAGCGTTCCCACCATGGTGCGCACCATGTTGTAGAGGAAGCCGTTGCCCTGCACGACGAGCACGATGCGGTTGTGGCGCGCGATCCAGCGCAAGGACTGGATGCGACGCACCGTGGTCTTGCGATCTGAACCGGAGTTGCTGAAGGCTCGAAAGTCGTGTTCGCCGCGAAAGGCGTCGGCGGCGCGCTGCATGGCCTCCCAATCGAGCACCGAGCGCGTCCAATGCACCAGACCATCCGCCAAGGGTGGCTTGAAGCGGCTCGTCCAGATCACGTACGCGTAGCGCTTGCCGCGCGCATCGAAGCGCGCGTGAAAGTCGCCTCGGCACGTCTCCAGGCGTTGCAACACCGTGCGACTCGCCAAGCGATGGTTGAGCGCGTGCCGCAGCCGATCATCGTCGAGCGCCGTGTGCACGTGAAAGTGCGCTACCTGCCCCAGCGCGTGCACGCCCGTATCCGTGCGCCCCGAACCGTGCACCGTGACCTTCTCCCCCACCAGGTCGTACAACGCTTCCTCGATCGCTTCCTGGACGCTATAGAAGCCGTCCTGCCGCTGCCACCCGTGGTAGGCCCGGCCGTCGTAGGAAATCAGGGCACGCACGGTCCGCATGGGCGGCAGTGTACCCGGTCGCGGGGACAGATCCTCCCCGAGCGGCGGCTTAGGCGTGCGCGACGCGCTGGTAGGAGCTCTTGATGCCCAGCTCCTTGCGATACTTCGCGACCGTCCGCCGAGCCACGCGATGGCCTTGGGCCGCCAAAGCCGCCGTCAGCGCATCGTCGGACAAGGGCTGGCGCGGGTCCTCCGCCTGCACCAGCGCTTGCACGCGTTCGCGCAGACCGGCGCTCGAGGTGCTGCCCGCCTGGCTTTGGAAGGCGTCGCGCAGGCGAATCAGCCCGTGGGGGGTGTCGACCCATTTGCCCGCGACCGCGCGACTGACCGTGCTGACCGCGAGTTGCAGGCGTTCGGCGATGGTTTGCATGGAAAGGGGTTGCCAGGCGCTGGACCCGCGCTCGAGGAAGCCGGGCTGCGCTTGGAACACCGCGTTGGCCACCCGCAGGAGGGTGACCTGCCGATGCTCCACGGCCTCTACCAGCCAGCGCGCCTCCTCCAGCTTCCCGCGCAAGTAGCTTCGGTCCTGTCGCGACAGTTGGTCGTCTTGGGCCCAGGCCTGCACCTGGGGGTCGATGTGCACCTCGGGCCATGCGCCCCGCTCCACGCTCAGGGTGAATCCACCGGTCTCCGCGGGGCGCAGTTTCAGGTCGGGGGCCACCACCGGAACGGCGGGCCCGCCCCATCCATCGGCCGGTCGGGGTCGCAGGCCCTGCATTCGGCGCACCAGGCGAGCCACCTCTTCCGTGGTAACGCCGAGCTGGCGGGCGACTTTCGGCCACTTGTTGCTCGCTAGGTCGGCGAGGTGGTCTTCCAACAGGCACGCCAACCAGCGGTAGTCCCCATCGTCGGGGTCGAGCTGCAAAAGCATCGCTTCGACCGCGCAGCGCCCGCCGACCCCGCGGGGTTCGAAACTTTGAAGGCGCGCGATCGCTGCGCCCAGGGCCGCAGCCCCGCCGGGTAGGCCTCGCAGGCTCGCCCCGGCGAGCAAACTCTCGTCGCTGGCGGTCAGGGTACCCGCCGCGTCCAAGTGTTCGATCAAATAGCCCAGCCATGCCTGTTCCCCCGCCGAAGCGTCCAGGGCCCGCACCTGGGCGTGCAAAGCCTCGTCCAGCCGCTCCATGCGATCCGGCTGTTCGTGCAGGCGACGCCAATGGGCTTCGCCCGCGTCGATCCGGGCCGCTTTCGATCCGCACGGCGCCCCTCCGGCGGCGGCCGCCTCCGCGGGTCTCCAACCGGTGGTATCCAGCTCCAAAGCCTCGTTCGAGAGGGCTTTTTCCGCCAAGAACTCGCGCAACTCCACCCCACCGAGCTGCAGGACTTCCACGGACGCCAGCAGGCGCGGTTGGAGGGCCAGCTCTTGGTCGAGCCGCGTCAGGGTGCGCGGCCCCCGTTCGAGGCGCAGGGCAGGTTGGGGCATGCCCACCGTATCGGATGCCAAGCCCAGAGGGTTGAGGGCCGGGGGTCCCCGATCCGCGCTTTCATCCCGGGATGACGCCCAGAATCGAGGGATGGGGCTCATCCGTGAGCGGCAGCCTCTCGAACGCTACCGTTGCGCACAGCTTCCTGCCCCGCTCCCGCTCGCCTTGTCATGGAACTCTTTCCTCCCTTCACCCTGACCGTTTGGCACGCCTGGACCACCTTCGCGCTGTTCGGGCTGATCTGGGTCGTGCAGCTCGCGATCTATCCGCTCTTGGCGCGCATCGGACCCGATCATTTCTGCGAGTACCACGAAGCCTACTGCGCCCGCATCACCTGGGTGGTCGCTCCGCTCATGCTGATCGAAATCCTGTCGGCGGCTGCGCTTTTGTGGTTGGACAGCGGACGCTTCGACCGCTCGGATCTGCAGCTCAACTTCGCAGCGATCGTCGCCGTTTGGGTGAGCACGGCCATGTTCTCCGTGCCCGCTCATCGACGACTATTGCGGGGCTTTGAGGAAAGCGCGTACCGCCGATTGGTGCACACCAATTGGATCCGCACGGGTTTGTGGAGCGTGCGGACGCTGTGGTTAGCCGGAGTGTTGAGCCACGGGAACTCGATCCCCTTCGATTAAGTGCGCAGATGCACTTCGCGCCGGCCTTCCAGCGCGTCTTCGATGATGCCCCGGTGCATGTACTCGATCGCGGCCCCGGCAGGCAGTCCCCGCGCTAACCGCGTGACGCGCAGTTGGGGCACGCCCGCGGATTCGAGCGCTTCCAACACGAGCTGCGCGGTCGCCTCCCCTTCCGCATCGGGGTCGGTGGCCAAGATCAACTCTTGGATCGTGCCGGCCTGCACGCGCTCCACCAAGGCGCGGATGGCGAGATGGGCTTCTTCGGTACCCTCCGCGGGCTGCCAAGCCCCCATCAGTACGTGGTAGCGACCGCGGTAGACCCGAGCCCGTTCCAGCGCTTCCACGTGGCGCGGTTCTTCGACCACGGCCACTTGGGAGGCGTCGCGCTGCTCGTCAGAACAGATCGGGCAGGGATTGCGCTCAGCCACGTTGCCGCAAATGGAACAGCGTTGTGCTTCTTGGAGCGCGCGATCGATGGCCCGCGCCAGCCCCGCGGAACTGGGGTCGCGCAACACGTGGAAGGTCAACCGTTCCGCGGTGCGCTTGCCGATCCCGGGGAAGCGTTGGAAGGCAGCGATGAGCGCCTCGATCGGTTCGGGGTACGCCATGGGAAAGCAGGATAGCCGCCGGGGCGAAAGCGCAAACGGTGCGCGTCCGGCCCCAAACGCGCTACATCAAGCCCGGCAGATTGAGCCCACCGGTCACTTCGCCCATGCGCTTTTCGCGCAGTTTGTTGGACTTCGCCAGACCGTCCTGCATGGCCAGCAGGACGAGTTCCTCCAAACCGTCGCGGCCCCCGCCGTAGGCTTCGGGGGAGATCGAAACGGAGAGCAATTGTCCCGAGCCGGTCAGGGTCACGCTGACGGCGCCACCGCCGGTGACGCCTTGAACCTGTTCGGCCTCCAGGGCTTCTTTGGCTTCCGCCATGGCTCGCTGCATTTTTTGGGCCTGCGCCAGCAGGTTGCCCATGTCTCCGAGGGATCCGCTCATGGTGGTTGGATGGGGGTTCGTTTGAGAAAGGATAGGGGGGAATCGGGTCCGGTGCGACCCCATGGTGAGGCATGCGATTGTAAGGCATGCGGCCCTGAGGTTCTCGGGGGTGTGACTCGGCTCAGGACTCGACGCGGCCTTCGAAGCGCTGCACCACGTCGGCGGTGAAGCGATCTTCGCTCCAATCCCCGACCTGGGCTTGGTCTTGGAGATCGAGCGTGATGGACTCGCCGGTAATCTGCTCCAGGAGAGTCTGCAAAGTGCGTCGGTTGCGGCGATCGAAGAGCAGGGCGCGCTCGTGGTCGTTGAGGCGCGCGAGCTCGATCACGGCCCGTCCCCCTCCCAGGTGCGCGAGGCGTGCACGGCGGACGAGCACGTCCGCCAAACTCTGGGCTTTCTGGCGCACCTCCGCGAGGAAGGCCTCCCAGGTTTCCGCCACGCTGCCGGTGCGTGCAGCGCCGGGGCGCGCGGAGGGTTGCAGTTCGCGCGTGGGCAACTCGCTCGCGGGAGCGCTGCGCGCGGCGGATGCTTGCGGTGCTCGGTCGGCGGGAGGGGTGCTCCGACCGCTGTTTGCGGGTGGCGTGTTCCCGTTGGTTGCAGGAGTAGGAGTGGCAGCGGACCCAGCGGAAGATTCTGTGGACGGTTCTGGGGAAGGCCCAGCCGCTCGTGCGGTCGGCGAGGCCTTGGGTGCGGCGACTGGCGCCGGGGTGGAGGTGCTGGGCGCCCCCCCGGAGTGCTTGGGCGGCGCCCCGCCGGGGGCGGGCCGAGGCGCCAGGGGCTGTCCTTGTTCGAGGGCTTCGAGCCGCGCAACCCACTCGGCGATCGGTAAAGTCGCGTCCACCTGGCACAGGTCCAGCAAGGTCACTTCGAGGATCACGCGCCCGTGGGCGGGCAAGAGCCGCATGCGTTCGCGTGCGTGCAGCAGTTCCTGCAACCAAACCTCCAGCCGATCTCCGCCGATGGCGCGCCCGGTATCCACCAGCCCGTCGAGCGCTTCCGCCGGCAGGGCCAACCCTTCCAACATGGGCGCGTCCTTGCCGCACAACGTGGCCAACAACACGCCGCGCAAGTACGTCAGGAATTCCGACAGCCAGTCCCCTTCGGTGCCTTCCACCGCCGGCAGCTGTCCCAGCAGCCCAGCTTTGTCCCCGGCCAGGATGAGCTGCACCACCTTCCCCATGGAGACCCCTTGCCCTTCTCCCGAAAGGCGCTCCATGTCGGCTAGGCGGGGCTTATCCCCCACCATGGCCAGCAATTGGTCGGCGATGGAGAGCGCGTCTCGCATCCCCCCGCGCGCCCGCCGCGCGATCTCTTCGAGCACGCCGCTTTCCGCATCGATGCCTTCCGCCGCGAACACTTCCTGCAACCGGTGCACGATGCGCTCTTCGGGCAA
>JAUHXY010000073.1 GCA_030426785.1 bacterium | reverse complement strand
TTGCGTTTGCGCGGGCGAAGGGGCGCACAGCAGTGCGCTGGCGAGCGAGAGCGTGAGTAGAAACATGGAAGGTGCCGGCTACGAGGGCGAAGCTCCTATAGTAGCCGACCGATCGTTCACTTTCCGGGATGGCTCGCGTTGGACTTGTGTTCTCGATCGCCAGCTCATGCCCTGCGCGAAAACGCCCCGCGCCTTCTCCATGGGTCGAGACCCCGTCGACGATCGGCTCTCGGCCCTAGCGGGCCCAAGGGAGGTCGGGGAGCGAGCTGGGGAGGTCGGAGCCCGGAATCGGTCGGGCAAAGCGGTGAATGCGACTCGCCCAGCGTGTGCCCCAATCCATCCAACGCTCCCCCATTCCACTGCGGTTCGCAGCGCCCTCCCCTTGCGGCACCCCTTTCCGATAGGCGTAGGGCTGGAGGCTTTCGCCCCGCGCCCAGAGGTTTTCGATCGGATCCTGCTCTGGCCCCGCGTGGCCCGACCAACTCAAGCCCAGGTTGTGGGCCTCACTCTTCCAGGGATAGCTGCGCGCCAACAGGCTTTCCGCATCGATGACCGCAAAGCCCTCGTGCAAGGGAGCGAGGGCAAAGGCCTCGGAGCGCACCGCCCGACCCTCCCGCCACAAGGGGAGCAGGGAGCGACCTTGCCAACCGTCCGGAACGGGAACGCCCGCCAGGTCTAAGGCGGTCGGAGCCACATCCACCAAACTCACCAAGCCCGCCACCCGCTGACCCGTCGAAAGCCCCAAGTCCCGTGCGGGACGAACGATCAAAGGGACCGCCAGTTCGGCTTCCGACAAACTACCCGCATCGGCGAACAAGCCGGACTCCCCAAACCCCATGCCGTACCCCCCCACCAGGATGATCGTGGTACGACCGAGCAAGCGTTCCTCCTCCAAGCGCTGAAAGAGTCCCTGCAGGGCGCGATCCAACTCGAGCAGCGCTTCGTCGTACGCCACCGAGTAATCCGCCAACGAAGCGAGGTGCGGAGACCGGCGCGCGCGCGGCAAGGCGTGAAACGCTGGGTCCACGGAGGCTAACGGGGGTTGGAAGTCTAAGGCCTCCGGTCGCGGGAAGGCTTCGGGCGGGGCGTCGACCGCATGAAACCGCTCCAGATCGGCGACGTGCCAATAAGCGAACCAATCGTCCCCTTGGTGCAAGGTGCGCAGCCAGGCGCTCCACTGGTTCTGCAATTGCACGAAATCCAAGGTCTCGGCCCCGTCCGATCCGGGCACGCCGGATTGATTGAGGGTTTCGAAGCCCACGTGCACGCCGCGCAACTCGTTGACCTGTCCGGTTCCATCGAACAACCCCGTGCGCCAACCCTGCGCCA
This sequence comes from bacterium, assembly GCA_030426785.1. Lineage (GTDB taxonomy): Bacteria > Planctomycetota > UBA1135 > UBA1135 > NORP259. The sequence goes on along the minus strand of JAUHXY010000073.1, from coordinate 15,050 downwards.
AGAACTGGAACGCCAACAGGGGCATTTGACCCGGCAACTGCCACGGAAACGCAGCTGGCACGACCGCCCCATCTTGCATAGCGATGCCCGGGTGATGGCTCAAGACCGAGTCGCAACCACCCAACAGGGACGCGGTGGCGGGCAGGACTCCGGACCCGGTGCTCCAAACGTCCTCGAAGACCACCGCCTCGCGACACCACTGCTCGAGCGCCGGCGTGGTGGCGTGTTCGTGCCCGTACAGCGAGAGTCGGTCCCGCCGCCACGCGTCGATCTCGATGATCAGGACCCCAGATCCAAGGCTGCGGCCCCGGGTCGGCGCGGGCTCCGGCTGACAAGCCGTCCACCCCAACGCCCCGAAGAGGGCGCCGGCCCAGATCCCGGCCCAGCCTCGTCGAAGCCGGTGCCCATTACGGTTTGCATGGCATCCCATCGGTCAGCGGGCGCCCCGCACGGCTAGCGCCAAGTGGAGAGTACCTTCTCGGCCCCGACCCAAACCTCTTTTCCTTCGGGCGTTCGCACCTTGACCCAGTCCTGCCACGCGTCCAGCGGATCGACCGCCGTCGCGGGCGCCAGGGAGACGAGCGCACGTGCGCTCGTGCGGGGTTCGCTGCGCCCACTCGTCCCTCGGTCGGAGACGATCATCGCTTTCGGCCCTTCGCCGACCCAAGCGCTGCGCAACCAGGGCAACCAAGCGAGTAGCATGAGCAGCGCGCCGATCCAAACCGCGCGCCGAGCCCAGCGGCCTCCCCACCACGCCTCCGCGATCAGAATCCAGGCCCAAAGGAACAGGGCCCAGACCGCGATGCGGCGCGCTTCCGCCGAGGTCCACGAGCGCACCCAGCCCATCAGCGTAGCCCCCAAGCCGTCCCCATGGAGCGGATCCAACCCTAGCTCGCCGCGCACGAAGTTTAGGTTAGCCAACAGGTCTGCATCCCGCGGCAGATGGCGCCGAGCGGCCTCGTACCAGGCCACCGCTTGCATCGCTTGATCGGAGCGATACAAGGCGTTCGCCACGTTGTAACACAGTTCGCCGCGCACCTCCGAGGTCCCGCGGATCTCGCCGAGCTGCTCGAGTTGATCCTGCCACAGGGTAATCGCCAGGGAGTAGTCCCCGCGGCGATAGGCTTCGTGGGCTTGCGCATCCAAATCTTGCGAGACCTGGGCCCAGCCCGTTCCCGCCCACGGCGCCGCCATAGCGAAGCACAAAACCACGATCCACCACGCGCGCATCACAGCGCACCTCCTTGCAGCATGCCGCGCGCGGCGGACAAGATTTGGGCTCGATCGGGTCCCTCTCCATGGCCCGCGTAAGCCGCTTCATCCAATTCGGTCAACACGGTTTGCAGTTGTTGCGCTTGCGCCAATCCATCCGAATCCAGGGACGCAGAACGTTCCTTGGCCCACTCGATGACGTCGCGTCCGATCCAAGCTTCCGCGGTCTCATCGCTGCGTACGCCCAAGAACGCCGCCAAGGCTTGCGTTCGCTCGGTGGGGCTTTGCGCCTCCGCCAACTCACGCTCCAAGCGCCGCAGCGCTCCGCGGCGCGCGCGCACCCGGATCGAAGCCGGATCGCCGGAACGCCGCACCCACGTGCGCAAGAACCACCAACCGACGACCACGAAAGCCGTCCCCCCGAACAACCAAACCGAGGCCGGTCCGCGTTCGTGCGCGGCGCTGGCCACCGCACCGACCCGGCGCAAGTCGCGCAGATCGCGCTTGGGCGCTTCGGGGCCGTTTTCCCCGAAGGCTCCGGTCAGGTCCAACGCCTCCGCTTCGCGCACGCGGATGGGAAGGGGCGCGGTCAAGATCTCTTCGTAGCTCTCGGTGTCCGTGTTGAAGACCCACAAGGGCACAGGGGGAATCTCGGTGACCTCGCTGGTGAGCGGGACGAGTTCGTAGACCGCGCGCCGCTCCATCCCGAGGTGGGTGTCCTCGACGCCGAGGACCCGAAAGTTTTCGAACGCCTCGATGCGCTTGAGATCCGGCAGGTCAAAAAACTCGGTGTTGGCCATGCCCGACCAAGTCACCTCCAGCTGGATGGTTTCACCCGCTGCGACGTCCCGTTGGTTCACGCGGCGTTCGGCGGTGAGCGTGCCCACGGCCCCGCCCCACTCGAAGGGTCGATCGGCTTCCGGGATCGGCAACACTTCGATGGTGAAGGGCTCCAAAGTGGCGTAGTACTCCCGCAGACGACTCGCGCGGAAGGGGCTCGTCGATCGTTCGACCTCTTCGGCGAAGACGAAAGTGCTGGTCGGATACTCCAGCGTCCCAGCGCGCGTGGCCACCATCGTCGCCACGTGTTCGAACAAGCGGAAGGTCTCACCCTCCACCTCGACGGGGTCGAGGGCGGCGAACGGGGTTTCGTAGTTCCCGTTGACCAACAGGCGCAGCACGTTTTGGGCCCGCGACGAAAATCCGGGGCCCTCCACGTCCAACACACCGCTTTGGGTGCCCCACCAGGGCAGCAACAGGCTGATCTTCTTGACCTGCAATCGCTCGGCCCAGCCCAGACGCAGGCGTAGGGAAAAGGGCTGCCCTTCGTACACCCGCGTCGGTCGACCTGGGATTTCGAACAAACCCAGCTTGTCGGCTTCTAGGTCTTTGACGACCTTGAGCGTGCTGGGCGTGACCGGCACCTCCAGTTCTTCGCCATCCACCTCGACGCGGAAGGGCGGAATCTCGTACTCGCCGGCCTGCTCAGGCTCCAAGGAGAGCGTCCATTGCACCGAAGTGCTCTTGATCATGCGTCCACCGCGGAACTCGCTGAAGCTCGAACGCATCGGGGCGGACAAGCGACCGACGCGCAGCCCTTCGACCGCGGGCAAGGCTACGACGCGCACCTGTTCGGCGTTTTCTACCGTGAGACGAACGTGAGCGATCTCACCCAAACGGGCGAGGCCGGTAGACAAGCGCGCCTTCGCGGAGGTGGGAGTCTGCCCGAAGGCACCGGCGCTGACCAAGCCAAGGCAGCACAGGAAGAGTAGGGCTTTCATGCTTCGAAGGTGGGCCATACGCGCAGCTACCAGTCTTTCTTGACGCCCCCACGGGGACGGGGCCGGACGAGCTGCCGCAAGCGCTCGCCTTCCTTGTCGTGCTGTTCCAAGTTTTTGAGCAAGCGCTTGATCTCCTCTTCGGTCAACAGGCGCTCCTCCAAGTCTTCGTCCGCCGGATCCTCGGATTCGTTTTCGTCTTTGCGTTGCTCACTCTCTTCCTGGGAGTCGTCGCGGTCCTGGTTTTGGTTCTCTTCGCCGGACTCCCCTTCGGGACCTTCTTGGTTGTCCTGGGGCGGCTCGGGGGCGTTTTCCTGCTCGGACTTGGCACCCTGCTGGCCCCCATCCTCTTGGGGATCTTCCTGTTGATCCTGCGGGTTCTCCGAGGGTTCGTCGTCGGCCATGCCTTGTCCGTCGTCGCTCTTGCGCTTGTTTTCGATCTCGCGCAGGGTTTCGAGGCGGTTTTGGATCCACTCCACGTTGGCCCGCGTATCCGCGTGCTGCCAATCGATGCGCAATCGCTCGATGAAGTGTTCCAGGGCGGCTTGGTACTTCTTGCGGGACAGTTGGAGGTAATCGGGCTCCTCCTCTTCCCCGCTGTGCTGGGAGGGTACGAATCCGGGGCCCATGGCGCTGCGGGTGCGACCGTGGACCTCCGGGATTTGGTCGAAGAGGGTTTCGGCGTCCTGCAACTCCAGCCAACCGAGGTTGTACAGACCTGCCCTGCGCGCTGGGCCCGAGTCGAGGAATACGGCTTGCTGGAAGGACTCGCGCGCCGGCTCCAAGGCCTCGTGCTGCACCTGCAAGCGGCCCAAGTCGTAATGCACCACCGCGCGTTGCGGCAGCGAACGGGACGCTAGCCCCAGCCACTCGAACGAAGCGAGCAAGCCGTGTTCCACGCGCGGCCCGAGTTGACTCGAAAAGCCCCGCAGGGTCTCCTGCAAGCGATCGAGGGATCCTGGCTGCAGCAAGCGCTGGGCAAAGGTCTCGGCGGCGGCGATCGACTCGGTCTCGGCCAAGTCGCGCATCGCGGCAATGCCTTGCTCCAACGGACCGCGGAAGGGCTCGATCGCAGGGTCCTCTTGAGATTCCTCCGTCGCCCCGGGAGCGTCCGCCGCGTCCGCCTGTGTCGGCACGCTTTGGCCGCTGATCAGGGTCAAGGAAAAGGCGCCAGCACCCAATGCGGTCCCGAGCCATCCGAAGGTACGTTTTCCAAGGCGGAAGTTCATGCGGCAAGTTCCTCGCTCTTCGCGTTGGTGGAGGCGCCGCCTTCGGCCACCGAAGACGGTTCACGCCGAGTTAGGCGCCTGCGGCCTCCCAGCGCCATCTCCATCCCGAGGCAAAAGAGGGCAAACAGCAGCGGCCACTGGTAGCGGTCCGAGGGCACCTCTTCGAAGCCTTGGTCGTATTGGCGGCCCTCCAACTGCGAGAAGCCGCGGGTGTACAGTTGTTCGAGCGGCAACACCGTGCCGTGCGCGGGCAAAAACATCCCGCCGGTGGTTTCCGCGATCGCTTCCAGGGTTGCAGGGACCAACTGCGAGATCACATCGACCCCGGTTTCGTCTTGGACCCATCCGCCGCCAGCCGCGGGCACTTTCGCGCCGCCCTCGGTCCCCATGCCGAGCACGTAGATGCGAATGCCCGCCTCCGCAGCCCGTTCGGCGGCCGCAAGTCCTTGCTCCTCGAGATCCTCTCCGTCCGTCACGAGCAAGATCGCTTCGTGCGCCCCGCTGCGCTCTTCAAAGAGCTCCACCGCCGCGTCGATGGCCCCGCCCAAGTCGGTGCCACCTAGGCGGTTGTCCCGAGGTCCCAGGGTATCCATGAACCAAGACAAGGTTTGCATGTCGCGCGTCAGGGGAGCGACCTGCCGTACATCGCCCGCGAAGGCGATCAACGCCATGCGGTCGCCGCGCAAGACCTCCATCAGGCTGCGCAGCTCCTTCTTCGCTTCCGACAAGCGCGTTTCCCCCACGTCCTGCGCCAACATCGAGCGCGACGTGTCCAAGCAAGCCACGATGTCAATCCCTTTGCGCTGCACGGGCATCAAGGTCGACCCGCGGGTGGGACCCAACAAGGCGATCGCCAAGAAGGTCATGCCCGCCAGGCCCCAGGCCCAGCGCAACCATCCGGTTCCCCCGCGATTGCCGGCCATGCGCGCCTCCCACTGGTCGGGATGGATCGAACGGCGCAACGCGCGCTCACCCGCACGGCGCCCGCGCCAGGCGAAAATGCCCACCACCAGGGGAAGCAACAGCGCCCAAGCGTGCCCGGGCGTGGCCCAATGCAGTCCAAGCATCAGCACGGCAACCTCCGGGCCCAAGTGTGGCGCCCCAAACATGCCAAAGCGGCCAACAGGAGCGAGGCGAAAACGAAGGGCCTGTAGCGCTCGTAGTGTTCGGCGTAGCGGGAGTCTTCCCGGGGCGTGCGTTCGAGCTCTTCGATGCTGGCGTAGGCCTCTTCGAGCTGCGTTTCGTCCTCCGCGTGGAAGAATCGCCCACCCGTCAGGCGCGCGACCTGACGCAACTCGTCGACGTTGGGGCGAATCTCCTCGACCCCGAACTGCGAGCGCAGCAACAGGGCGCGTGGCCCTACGAACACCGTGTAGACGCGAATGCCTTGGGCGTCCGCCATGGCGGCCGCCGCACGCGGTTCCATCACGTGACGGGTGCGCTCCTCCCCATCGGTCAGCAACACGATGATGCGCGATTCCGCTTCGGAGTGACCGAGCACTTCGACCGCCTTCGCGATCGCCACTCCGATCGCGGTGCTGTCCATATCCTGCCGCATCTCCATGCCCAGGTCTTGGATCACGCCGAGGATGGCGTCCACATCGGTGGTGAACGGACACAACAGCTCGGTAAACCGCGCGAAGCCGAACAGCGCCACCTGATCCGCCGCCCCTTCGCGATCGGTCATGCGGCGCTTGGCGAAATCCGCGACCACCTTGCGCGCCACATCAAAGCGACGCGGCGTGCCCGAATTGGGGCCGCCCATGCGCTCTTCCATCGAGGTGGACCGGTCGAGCACCAAGGCGATGTCGACGCCTTCGCTTTCGCTCTTAAAGCGTTGATCCCCGGTCAGGGGGCGAGCGAGGGCAAAGATGCCCACCGCCAAGGAAAGAGCGCTCGCCACCGGCACGACCCAAGCCAAGCGTTGCCCCAACGAAGGCAGGGGATCGGCGAGGGTGGAAGGAGCGGAAAGCGCCCCTTGTCGCGAGCGGCGCAGCCCCAAGAAGAGCACGACCGGGACCGCGGCCCAGAGCAGCAGAAACCACGGGTCGGCCAACGACCAAGTGGAGGTGAGTTCCCAAGGTGCTTTGGCGGCACTGCGTTGGCCTTGCAACGCGAGCGCAGGCGCGAAGTCGAAGGCGCTCATGCGGGAACCTCCCGCGCAGGCGGCAGCGGTGGTTGCACGGTTCCCGATGCGGAGGCGCTTTGTTCGCGCTGCCATTCCTCGGCCGCGCGGCGCACGCGTACTTGCAGTTCCTCGCCGGTCAACCGACTCGGCAGGTGGGCATCGTACTTGAGTCGTTCCAGCTCCCGCAGCAGCTCGCACCAACGCTCCCACAGCCCAGGACTCATCGCGGCCACGCCAGGACCGGCAGCGATCCAGGCATCGTCGGTCCAGGTAGGACGCACTGCGATACGCGCCTCTCCGCGCGCTTCCGCCACTTCATCCACCGCTCGGCGCAGTTCCCGATGCCATGCAAACAGGCACTCGCGGCCCTCTTCTTCAGACCAAGTGACCTGCTGCAAGCGCTGGGTAGCCGTGGCTTGCGGCGCGGGCGTTTCCGAGGTGGTCCGTCGGCGCCAACGCGAGAAGAGCCACGCGGCCAAGCCGAGCACCAAGGCGCCCAACAGGATCCAAGCACCGACTCCCCCCGGGTCCGGAGGCACGGGCAAAGCGTCGGCCAAGGGTCGCGGCGAGGACTCTTCCGCCGCCAGCTCATGGAGCACGGAAAGGCTGGCGGGCTCGGGTTGCACTTGGGCTCCGCGCAACAGGGTCAACTCGTAGTCGCCGGTAGTGTGCGCACCCGGCTGCAACGCCATGTACTCCCAAGTCGCAGTGCTCCGCCAGCCTCCTCCTTCCAGGGCTTGGCCGCGCACCACCGGTCCGTGCAGCAACACCCAGTCCTCTCCGGGCGGGAACGGCGCCGTCAGGGATTCGGGCAACCCATCGGCGGGGTCGTGAACCACGGACAGGACGCAGCGCCAAGGTTGACCGATGGCCACCTCCTGCACGGTCTGCAAGGTTTCCCCGTCGAGCCGCTCGAGGCGAAACATGGCTTGCCCGTATTCCTGCTTCATGCGCGCCGACCTCCGCGTTCTTGGCGTCGGCGCTTGAAGAACTCGAGCACAGGGTCGACCAAATCCGCCCCCGTGTCGATGTCGATGGAATCGACCCCAGCGCGGGTCAAAACGCTGCGCAAGGCGCGCGCACGGGCGTGGTAAGCCTCCGCCCACGCGCTGCGCACTCCCGCCTCGCGCCCGTCGACCCCGATGCGCCGGCCGGAAACAGGATCCTGCAACTCCAGGATGCCCGTGGGCGGCAGGTTGCGTTCGAATGGATCCGAAAAGCACAACGCGATCACGTCGTGGCGCATGGACAAGCGCCGCAAGCGATCCGAGGCTTCCCCGTCCTCGGGGGTCAGGTTGGCGAAGTCACTGCACAGCAGGATCATCGATCGGCGCGACACGGCGCGTTCCAAACCTTCCAGCACGGGCGCCATGGACGGCACCGGGGGCGTCACGGGCGCCAAGAAGACATCGCGGATCAATCGCTGCACGTGGGTCGACGACTTGCCCGGCCGGATGTGGCGCATGCCTTGCGGTCCGAACAAGGTCAGACCCACGCGATCTTGCGAACGCACGCAAACCGTCGCGAATAGGGCGCACAGTTGGGCGGCTGCCTCGCGCTTGCTGCGCGGTCCCGTGCCAAAGTCCATGGACAGGGAGGTGTCGACCAGGAGCTGCAAACAAAGCTCCCGCTCTTCGCGGAAGGCTTTGACAAAAGGCTCGCCCGTCCGCGCGGTCACGTTCCAATCGATGGAACGAACGTCGTCGCCGGGCTGGTAAGGGCGCACCTCTTCGAACTCGACCCCTTGGCCCCGGAAAGTACTGCGCCAACTACCCGCCAACGCGGTGCTTACCAAACGATGGGTGTACAGCTCCACCTGGCGCACCCGAGCCGCAAACTCGGGGGCGAGCTGGTGACCAGCGGAAGGAGCGGAACGGGCCATCGGAGGAACGCCCGCCGCTTAGGGCAGCGGGACGGTATCGAGGATGCGGCGCACCAAGTCGTCGGACGTGAGGCCCTCGGCCTCCGCCTCGAAGGTCGGCAACACGCGGTGCCGCAAGACCTCCAAAGCCACGCCCTTGATGTCGGTCGGGGTGACGAAGGCGCGGCGCTCGAGGAACGCATGCGCGCGGGCCGCCAAGGCGAGCCAAATCGTTGCGCGCGGGGAAGCGCCGTACTGAATGCGGGTTTCCAGGTCGGCCAAGCCGCGGTTTTTCGGGTCGCGCGTCGCAGCGACCAAATCCACGATGTAGCCGGCCAAGCGCGGGTCGAGGTCGATGCGATCGACCACCGTGCGGGCTTGAGTGATCGTTTCGAGCTCCACCACGGTTGGCACTTCCATGCGCGGCGCGGTGCGGCTCATGCGGTCCAGGATGGTCAGCTCGTCCTCGCGGTCGGGGTAATCCACGTGGACCTTGAGAGCGAAGCGATCCAATTGGGCCTCGGGCAAGGGGTAGGTCCCCTCCTGCTCGATCGGGTTTTGGGTCGCCAGAACGAGGAACGGCTGCGGCAAGGTCATCGTCTCCCCACCGATCGAAACGTGCCCTTCCTGCATGGCTTCGAGCAGGGCCGATTGCACCTTGGCCGGCGCGCGGTTGATTTCATCGGCCAACACGAAGTTGGCGAAGATGGGGCCGCGCCGCACGGTGAAGGTGCTTTCCTTCGCGTTGTAGATCTCGGTGCCGACCAGGTCGGAGGGCAGCAGGTCGGGGGTGAATTGCAGGCGCGAGAAGCTGCCGTGCACGGCTTTGGCCAAACAGGACACGGCCAAGGACTTGGCCAGCCCGGGCACCCCTTCCAACAGGACGTGACCTCCGGTCAAGAGGCCGAGAGTCAAGGAACGGGCCAGGTCTTGCTGGCCGACGAGCACTTGGCTCAGGGCCTGTTCCAGCTTGGGAACCCAGGCGCTCTGGGCTTCGATGTCAGCGTTCGCGGGTCGGGTATCGGTCATCGGGCTTGGGGGGTCGGCGGGGGCAGCAGCCGCCCACTCTGGCGCGCAGCAGCATACGACCCCGCCCCCCCTCCGTTGGACCCTAGAAACGGAAAGGAAACGAAAAACTGGTCCGCACGCCTCGTGACGCGAGTCCGAACGAACCGGATCGAGAAGTGTCCGACCCCGGGGGTTTAGGGCGCGGCGGTGTCTTGCGTAGATACCGAGGCTTCCAGCGCACGGCCCGTGCGCAAACGTTCCGCCACCTGGAGGGTTTTGCGAGCGTAAGTCAACGCTCCGGTGGACTTGCGCCCTTCCCGCTCAGCGCGCAGTTCGGATTCGCACCAGGCCTCGTAATCACCCTCGGCGGCAATCCAGCGTTTCAATTTGGCTCGGCCGGCGTTGTAGGAGACGAGCACCGCCTCGATCGTCCAATCCCCGCGATGGTCCATCAGCCAACGCCAGTGATTCGCGGCCAACCGAACGTTCAGGTCTTGATCGTGCAGCAGGTCCTCCTCGCTCGGGTTGGGCACGCCCAGCCGCTGGGCCGCGTCGCTCGCCGCCGCCCGCGAGAGCTGCATCAGCCCGAGCGCCCCCGCGGAAGAGGTCTGTCCCGAAACGCCACGGCTCTCGGACCACATGATCCCGGCCAGTAGGTAAGGGTCCACCTCGGCCTCCTGCGCGGATCGTAGGATGCGCTCGCGGTGCTCCACCACGCGCCTCAGGCCCGCTTCGTCCCGCCAATGCTCGACGGCGTGCACCACGTAGGCGCCGGGTCCTCGGTGATACTTCCACCCGACCCACATCAAAACGGCACCTACGGCCAGGGCCCCCGCGAGGATCGCGAGGGCCTTGTGCCTTTCCACCCGACGCCAGACGCTGGCTAGCATCAGCGGGAGGCTGCCAGCGCCTCCGCCCAGCGGTTCACCCACGCCACGCGCGCGCGGTAATCGCGCGGCATGTCGTCGAGCTGCTGCTCGGCACCCCGTTGCCACTCGCGCCAGGCGCGCTGCGCCAACCAGGACTCTTCCATGCGCATGGCCTGCAGCAAGAACGCCGCTCCATCCAAGGAGAAGCGAGAACCTTGGGGTTTGCCGTTCGGCCCCATCGGGCGCAGCCGGAAGAAGTGGTCCGCGACGGGCTGCGGGGCCGGCAAACCACGGGTGCCGCAAGCCGCCAAGAACCAGGAGAAGCTGTCGTCCTGGCGCACGCTGTCCCACCAATTCCACCAACTCGTAGAACGATCGACCGCGCGGCTCAGGTCCACGCAGGTCAAACCCACCAGCACGTCTACGACCTCGCTGTCGGTCGAGTCTTCCGACAAGAGGCGCAGCAAAGCGGGGGTCGCACGCGCCACGTCCTGACGACCCAACAACAAGGCGGCTTCCCGGCGGGTGAAGGGATGGGGCGACTGCAGCGCATCCAGCAACGGATCGTGCGCCTTCGACCCCAAATCGGTCAAACCACGGCGCAACGCGTCTTGGATCCCTTGCTGTCGCCCGTTGCGCAGCAGCGCGACCATCAGAGGAGCCGCTTGCGGGTCGCGCAAATCGGCCAAGCCTTCCGCCGCGGTGACCCGGTATTCGCCGGACGGGTCGGTCAGTGCGAGCATCAACCCTTCGCGCGCATCGGTACCGCCCAAGCGGCCTAAGGTTCGCAGGGCCACGTGGCGCACTTCGGGCACTCCGGTCGCGGCCAACTGCAGGGCGGCGGGCAGCGCGACCTGCTTGTTTTCGTGCCCGGCGGCCTCCAGGATTTGGGCCACTACCTGCGGGTTGGAATCCTGCAGCAAAGGCAACCATTCCGCGCCGTCGGCTCCGCTATGCCGCAAGGCGTACAAACCGCCCGCAGCCCGCAGCACCGGCAAGGAATCTTCGCGAGCCAACCGCGCGCGCTCCGCCCCAAGGCGCTGCAACACCTGAGACATGGGATCGATGCCTTTCCATCCGTAATGCTCCGCCAAAGTTCCCAGCAAGCGTTCTCCCAACAAGGCAGCTTCGGGATCGCTCGCACCGTGGCCCTCCAACCCCGTGGACTCCAGGGTCAACCGGAAGAGTTGGCGCGCATCGCGGGTGAAGCTTACCTCCTGCCCTAGAAGTGCCATCAGGCGATCGAACTCCATGGGCGTCGGCCCTTGGCCCGTTTCGGCGCTCTGGACCAGGGCCCGCAAACCGCGTTCGCGCTTGCCGGGAGGCTGGCTTTCGAGCCAGGTGAGGTACACATCGCACTCCCAGGCCGACCGCTCCATGGGGTCGCTGGGCACGCCCCCTTCGAGCAGGACGTGCTGCACCCACGCGCGTTGATCCGCAAAGCGTTGGGGATCGTAGAACTCTTGCCAAATGCACTGATCCCGCAAAGCGCGCAGGTACTGGGCCACGGTTTCGAACCAAGGCTCGAGCACTTCCGGTCCCAAAGCAAACGATTTCGCTCCCGCACCGAGCCGCACCGTCAACTCCTGGCCGCGCAAGGCCGCCGCACCGCGCGGCCCGGGCAACTGCCCAGCACCGAGCACGCCCTGCTCTTCGAGCAAACGACCGAGCTCGACCGCCTGCTCTTTCGTGAGGTAATACGGCTGGGGCCCATCCACTTCGGCGGGCCGTCCCATGCGCTCGGGACCCAAGAGTTGAAAGGAGAGTCCTTCGGGACGATGCGCGTACTCCACCAGCATCCCGGTGTGATCGTCGGCGCTGTACGACATGGCCGCCCGCGAAGCTCGGAAACTGCGCCGATGCGTGAGCCACCACTCGGCCCACTCCGGTCCGTTTTCGCCAAAGTTGCGCCCGGACAGCAATTGCAACCGCCTGAGGCAGGGTTCCACCAACGAGGAACGGTCTTCGAAGAATCGGATGGCCGCCGCCACACCGACCAAGCGCTCCATCACGGATTGGTCGAGCCAAGGGGTGGGTACGTGCCCCTCCATGCGGAACCCGATGCCCGCCAAGGCGAGGGCTGCGGTGTTCTGCACCATCTCGTCGTTGCGATCCATGGCGTGCAGCAAGGTCTCTACGTGACCCTGGTGCAGGCGTGGTTCCATGAAATGGTCTTCGCGCTCGATCAGCGTTAGCAAAGCGTAGGCGTTCTTGCGCAGGATCCACTGGCTGCCGAAGGTGCGCACGAGCAATTCGGGATCGATGCGCGGGTCCTCCAAGGGCGTCAGAATGTCGACCGCACGCCGCGCCACCTTCGCTTTGCGGTGGCCCAAGGTCTCCAACAGATGCGGCACCGCAGCGGGGTCGCCCAGGTCCGCGATCACATCCAAAGCCCGGTAGGCCGCATCGGAGTGCTTGGAGCTGAGGTGCGGTGTCAGGAAACCGAGCCAATCCTCGCTGCGCAGGCTAGGCTCCTTGGCCAGTTTTTTGAGCTGTCGGTAAGCGGCCAAACGAGCGGGCTTCTGCGGATGATCGAGCAAGCTCGCCAGCCACTTGGGACTGGCCACGACCGGGCTGAGTTCGATGACTTGCTTGATCAACGCACCACTGGTTTTCGGCGGCAAGCTCTGCTGCATGCGTTGCCCGACGCGCTGGGCGTCTTCGCCGTTGCCCCCCAAGAGCAAGGCGCGGGTCGCCACCCACAGCGGGACGCCTTCTTTCGCGATCAACTGAAGGCGCGCTTGAGCCAATCCCGGCTCGCCGAGGGCCACGAGCGTTTCGGCCGCGGAGTGCACTTGCGCGGGATCGGGGGACTTGAGGGACCCGACCTCGACGAACACCGACTGCGCCACCGCCGCCGCGCGCTCTTGGCTCGAAACCGGTTCGCTCGGGACTTGCGAGACGACCGGCTTCGCTGCGGGCGTCGGTTGCGGGGTTTCGGACGGATCGGAACCCTCGGGTAGGTCGAGACCACCGCCCTGCTTGCCTCCCGCCGGCTCCACGCGCTGGAACAGCCGCACGTTGCGACAGTGCAAGCACCAGGCCTTTTGTTCGCCCTTGTCGGCAGCGGGTTCGATGGTGGTGACGTAGTTAGGTTTACCGCAGGTCAAGCACTCCAGGTGGGGCAAGTGACCTTGAGCGGGTTGATCCACCTTGGGGCGCTCCCCGTTTTGGCCTTTGGGGAGTTCGAGTTGGGCCTGGGCCGGCGCGAGCCAGACCAGCGAACCGAACGCGATCAAGAGCGGGTGAGGAATACGCATCGAGAGAAAGGAGGAGCGACCGAAGTTCTCGGTCCTGAGGTGCGAGGAGCGTGGAAACCGGGGCGGTTTCGGGGGCTGCGGCATTCTCCGCAGGCGGGAGCGTGCTTGGGGCAAGAACGGGCCCGCAGGAGCTGCTCCTACCGACTGGGACCCCCCAGGATACGGAATCGGAGGCCCCTTTGTGCGGTCCCAGCCCCCAGGCCTGGGACGAAAGCGGCCTTGCGTGCTCGCTTTGGGGCGAAAATCCAGCGGGGACTTGCGGAATTCGGGCGGAGCGCCGACACTTCCCCCTCGACATCGCCCCGACGACGCCTCCCCCCCACCTTCCTATGGTTCGCTATCCGCACATTTCTTTTGCCGCTTCCGTGCCGCAAGGAGCCGCGTTGCTCCCCTGAGCGAGTCGAATCATTGTTTCCCCCCAGCGCTGGGAGACCGACGGACCCGCTCCACCGAGCGGGTTTTTTTGTGCCCTCAAGATCGCTGCCAGGATCGGTTTGGGCTGAGCCCGTTCTTCCCCACGAACGCCCCTTTTCGCTCACCCACCCTATTCCATGTCTTCCCCTACTACCGACCGTGCGCCCCTCGGGCTTTGGGCGCTCACGCGCGGAGAACGACCCAAGTTTGCCTGGGCCATCCTCTGGATGGCGCTGGGCATCCTGCTGGTCTTTTTTGTGCCGCAGATCACCGCGCGGGTGATCGACGGATTCCCCGCCACCCATGGGCGGGTAGGCCCTTTCGAGCCCCCGGCGGAACTCGCGCGCATCGCGGAGACCCTCGGATTGCCTCCCACCCCTTGGGGCTGGCTGGGCCTGGCTGCCTTGGCGGTGGTGCTGTTGACCGGCGTCGCCGGGTTGGCCCAATTCGCGCAGGGGCGCACGGCCGCCCGGGCTAGCGAGCGCATCTTGGCCCGTCTGCGCAAGAACGTCTACGGGCACTTGATGGACCTGCCCGCGAGTTACTTCGACCAGGCGGACACGGGCGATTTGGTGCAGCGCTGCACCTCCGACGTGGACACGGTGCGCATCTTCCTCTCGACCCAAGTGGTCGAGATCGCCCGCGCCGTGCTGCTGATCGCGTGCGCCTTGCCCATGCTGTTCGCCCTCGATGTCCGCTTGGCGTGGGTCTCGATGGCGTTGTTGCCCTTCATCGTGATCTACTCGCTGCTGTTCTTCCGCAGCCTGAAGGAGGTCTTTCGCGCCTCCGATGAGGCGGAAGGCCGCATGACCGCGGTGCTGCAGGAGAACCTGACCGGCATTCGCGTGGTGCGTTCCTTCGGTCGCCAATCCTACGAGGAAGCCAAGTTCGCCGAAGCCAACCAAGAGCATCGCCAGCGCACATTGGACCTGTTCCACATCCTGTCGCTCTTCTGGTCGATCTCCGACATCCTGTGCATGACCCAGTTGGGTCTCGTGCTGTTCTTCGGTGCCGCCTGGTGCTTCGACGGTTCGATGACCATCGGCACCATGGTGGCGTTCCAGCAATACGCAGCCATGATCATTTGGCCGGTGCGGCAAATGGGTCGCACCCTGGTCGATGCGGGCAAGGCCAAGGTGGCTTTGAAGCGCCTCGGTGAGATCCTGCACCACCCCTTGGAATCGGAGGTGTTGGTCCAGCGCGTGGCCGGACTAAGCCCCTCGATGCCGAGCGAGTGGACGGGCTTGGAAGCGGAAAACTTGCACTTCGCCTTCCCCCGCTCGTCCGAGGA
>JAUHXY010000072.1 GCA_030426785.1 bacterium | reverse complement strand
CCAGTCGTCGGTCATCCGGCAAACCTCTTCCACGGGCCCGTCCAAAAAGGCTTGTTCGTCCGCATTCAAGGCGGGGTAAGACTCGCCGACCAACCGCTCCCAGTTCGGCTTGCCCGAAAACAACTCTCCGTCCGCCCAAACGGTGCCCGCTTCCAAGGCTTCCCGTTCGGTTTGTGAGATTTCGGGCATGAACTTGAGCTTGACCAAGAGCTTCAAGATCGGACCGGTGAACAGGGCTTGGCGCGTGGCGGGTACTCCGATCAGCGCCAGCACCGCCGCCAGGGTCCCCACGACCCACCAACCCAAGCCGAGCCCGATGAACTTGACGACGGCTAACGCCGCGAACGCCCAGTAGGGAGCCCCGACGTAGCCGAGGGTGAGAAAGGCGATCAGGAGGAGGGGGAAGCCGATCCAAGGAAAGGCAAAAAGAAAACCGCTCATCGTGGGGTGTCGGAAGCGTGGGAGTGGGGCGCGCCGGGGACGGGAGCCCAGGCACGGGAGTCCCTAAGACCGGGAGGGGACGGGGTGTCCTTATCCTCGACTGTTTCGGGGTTCTCCAGAAGGAAGTCGCAATGCAGGGCCCGCGTTTGCACCGCCGAGCCCAACTTCCGTGCATTTCTCTTCGGTCATAGAGGCCCCGCGCAAAAGCCCCCTATCCTGCAAGGTACCCGTCGAACGGTCCTCGAGATCAGCAGGCAGCATGCTCAAGCGAGGGCACCGCACTCCGTTCTCGGTTGTGCTCGCCGCCCCGGTGGATCGCCTTGGACCCTGCAGTTCCCACGCCAAAACGTCGATGGATCGCAGCCCAGCCCGCAGGACGCTCCCCTTGGATGCTGGCATTCGTTGCCCATAATCATGGCCTTCCGAGCGCCTTTTCCTCGGAGACCTGAGGGCCCCTTCTTCGCTTTTCTCTATGCCCGACCTGTCCCAAGCGCCTCCGATCGTGCTCGCCGCCGGCTTGCGCACCCCCTGGGCGCGCGCAGGCGGCGCCTTCCAGCGCGAAGACGCCGCTCACCTAGCCAGTCGCGTCACCCGCGAGGTGTTGGCGCGCACCGGCGTCGACCCGAAGTACCTGCAAGAGGTCATCGCCGGCAGCGTCGGCCCGCCCCACGACCAGGCCAACGTGGGCCGCGTGATCGCGATCCGTTCCGGCGTTCCCGAACACGTGCCCGCGCGCACCGTGGCCCGCAACTGCGCCAGCGGTATCGAAGCCGTTACGAGCGCCATCACCTCCATCAGCGCGGGCTACGGCGACCTGTACATGACGGTTGGGGTTGAGGTCATGAGCCAATACCCGCTGATGTTCGGCCCCAAGATGACCCAACTCTTCGCACGGCTGATGTCGGCCAAGAGTGTGGGCCAGAGACTGAAGACCATCGCGGGCTTCCGGCCGTCGTTCCTCAAACCGCGCGTGGCGTTGATGGAAGGGCTCAACGATCCGACGGTGGGCCTGTTGATGGGGCAGACCGCAGAGGTCATCGCCCGCGACTTTGGTATCACGCGCGAAGAAGCGGACCAATACGCGCTGGAAAGCCATCAAAGGGCGCGCAAAGCTCGCGATGCGGGCCGCTTTGCTCGCGAAATCTTGCCGATCGTTCCGTTGGGTTCCAAGCCGGGGCCCAAGAGCGCTATGGTCGAGCACGACGATTCGATTCGCGACAACCAAAGCCTCGAAGCGTTGGCCAAGATGCGGCCGTACTTCGAAAAGCCCGATGGCATCGTCACCGTGGGCAACGCTTGTGGCATCACCGACGGGGCGGCGGCGCTGATCGTGACCACGTTGGACCGCGCCCGCTCGCTCGGCTTGCAGCCGCTCGCGCGCGTGCGCAGTTTCGCTTGGGCTGGCTTGGACCCGAGCCGCATGGGCTTGGGCCCCGTCTACGCCACCGCCAAAGCTTTGCGCTACGCTGGATGCACCTTGGCCGACATCGGCGCCATCGAGCTCAACGAGGCTTTTGCCGCCCAGGTCTTGGCCTGCGCGCGCGCCTTCGAGAGCCGCACCTTCGCGCAAAAGGAATTGGGCCAGGACGAAGCGGTCGGGGAGTTGGACCTGGCCAAAACCAACGTCAACGGCGGCGCGATCGCCCTGGGACACCCTGTCGGGGCTACCGGCGCGCGCCTCTTGCTCACCGCCGCCCACGAGCTGGAAGTCGGCGATCACGAACTCACCCTCGCGACCTTGTGCATCGGTGGCGGCCAAGGTGGCGCCGTCATTTTGGAAAGGATGGCCTCCGAATGAGCAACGTATCCATGCCCATGCCCGCGGACGCACCGCCGCCGGGATCCTGCGTGCGCGTCGAGCGCCCCGAGAGCGGTTTGGCCATCGTGATCTTTGATGCGCCGCACCGCAGCTTTTCGGTGTTCGATGGTCCGCTCGTGCGTGACTTGCGCACCGTCGTCGAGGAGTTGGAGCGCGAGAACGGTTTGCGCGGTGTGGTTTTCACCGGCCGCCAGCCCGACCAGTTCTTAGCGGGCGCCGATATCGAAGGCATCGGTTCGATCACCGACCCCGAGGTGTTCCGGCGGGTTTGTTTGGAGCTGCACGACGTGTTCGACCGCATCGAAAAGCTCTCCGCGCGCACCGTCGCTGCGGTCGGAGGTCCGGTGCCCGGGGGTGCCCTCGAAATGTCCTTGGCCTGCGATCGCATCGTGGCTACGGACTCCAAGGCGACGCGCATCGGCTTGCCCGAAACCCAGCTCGGGATCTTGCCCGGCTGGGGCGGCAGTCACCGCTTGCCGCGCCGCATCGGCTTGCCCGCTTCGCTCGACGCGATCCTGACGGGGCGCTTGTTCCCGGCCCGCAAGGCCAAGTCGTTGGGCATCATCGATCGCATCACGAAACCCGAGTACCTCGTGCGCGTCGCCAGCGACATCGCCATGGGGCGTATGCCTTGCAAACGCGCCAAGCGCGGCTGGAAGGCGCTCTTGATCGACAAAAACCCAGCCGCCAAAGCGCTCATCGCGCGCACGGCCGAAAAGGGTGTCTTCAAGAAGACCCGCGGCAAGTACCCGGCCCCCGGCGTGGCCATCGAGCTGGTCGTGTCCGGTACGACCGCCAGTCGCTCGAGTTGGGCGCAGCGGGAAGCGGATGCGGTGGCAAAACTGGGCGTGACGCCGGAGTGCAAAGCCCTCGTTTCCTTGTTCTTCGGCAACGAAGCGGCCAAAGCGCTCGGCAAGGGCCCCGACGGGCAGAAGCCCGAACCCATCGAGCGCGCCACCGTGGTCGGCGCCGGCATCATGGGGGC
Organism: bacterium; assembly: GCA_030426785.1. GTDB lineage: Bacteria > Planctomycetota > UBA1135 > UBA1135 > NORP259. The sequence goes on along the minus strand of JAUHXY010000072.1, from coordinate 13,333 downwards.
GGGCATCGCGTCCGTCTTGGCGCAAAAAGGTGTAGCGGTGCGCATGGCGGACCTCTCCACCGAAGCGCTGGCGAAAGCGGTGCAAGCCCATCGCCAAGATGTCGAGACCAAGCGCAAGCGGCGCCGCCTGACGCGTTCCGAGGCCGACCAAGCCATCGACCGCCTGGATGCGGTGCCCGGGATTGTAGGCATGGGGGCGCAAGACTTTGCCATTGAAGCGGTGGCGGAAGTGCTCGACGTGAAGCGCAAGGTGCTCGGCACCTTGGCGGAAACCCTGCCCAGCGATGCGATCTTGGCGACGAACACCTCGTCGCTCTCGGTGGATGCCATCGCGGAGAGTCTGCCACACCCCGAACGGGTGATTGGCATGCACTTCTTCAATCCGGTGCCCAAGATGCCTCTCGTGGAGATCATCCGCGGAAAGCAAACCTCGGACGAAGTCGTGACGCGCACCGCCGCGCTCGCCCTGCGCATGGGCAAAACCCCGGTGATCTGCAAAGACGTGCCGGGATTCCTCGTCAACCGTTTGCTGGGACCGTATCTAGACGAGGCCGTGCGGCTCTTCGTCGGAGGGGTGGATCCGGGGCGGCTCGACAGCCTGATGCTGGATTTCGGCATGCCCATGGGGCCGCTCGCGCTGTTGGACGAGGTCGGCGTCGACATTGCGAGCCACGCGGCGAAGAGCTTGCACGAAGGCTATGGCGATCGCATGAAGCCCGCCGAAGGGCTGCAACGGTTCCTCAGCGCGCAACGCCTCGGCAAGAAGACGGGTTTGGGTTTCTACAAGCACAGCAAAGGCTCCAAACCAGAATTGGCCCCGGACCTGGATGAATTCCAACGGCCGTCCGACGTCGCGCAAATGAGCGACGAGGACATCGTGGACCGCATGGTGCTCGCCATGTTCAACGAGGGTTGCCGCGCTTTCGGGGAAGGGGTCGTGGCCGATCCCAATGCGTTCGACCTGGCCACCGTCTTCGGCATGGGCTTTGCCCCGTTTACGGGCGGGTTGCTGCGGTACGGGGAAGCCCGCGGCCTAGCTGCGATCGTGGCGCGCTTGGAGTCCCTCCAGGGCGCGAGCGATGTGCGCGGGCGCAACCCCGGGCGTTTCGAACCCGCGCCGGCGTTGATCGAGGCGGCTCAAGGCAGCGGTCGCTTCCGCGAATCCTGAAGGCCACCGGCCTGGAAACGCCGAAGCCCTCGCACTCCATCGGGTGCGAGGGCTTCGCTCTGTTTCTAGGGATCGATGTCCTTAGGGATCGGTTCTAGGCATCCTTCTTTTTGTCTTTGGATTCCTTTTTCGAATCGTCCGCGTCCTTTTCTTGGTCTTCCTTCTTCGGCGCCGGCGGTTTGACCTTGGGCGTGCGCTGCAAGCGTTCGGAGAGTTGCTTCACGGCTGTCTTTTTGCCTTTCGATTCGATCGGATCGAGGCCGAAGTAGGTGTCCCAGAGCGCCCAGCAGAGGGCTTTGGAGGTGATGGTACCCATGTCCTTGCCAGCCACGCTGGTTCGGAGCTTGTGTTCGGGCAACCAAGTGAATTCGATCACCTCGCCGTCTTTGACCTTGTTGCCGAAGTAGCCGCGGAAGGTCTGCAGGGCTTTGGCCCCGTCGGTCCAACCAAATTTCTTGGCCGCGTACTCGATGCGCGGTTCGACGCTGTCCACGAAGGCGTCGCGGATCTTTTTGGCGCCCACGCCGCGTACGAATTGCAGTCGCATGGTGCGCGGGATGTCCACCTTGCCGAGGGCTCCGAAAAAGCGTTGGTTGCTTTGCAAGCTCTTTGCGGCTTGGCCGTTGTAGGCCGATAGGTGCTTAGCGATCGCGTCTTCCTGCACGTACAGGGCGTAGGCGTACACGTTCACCATGATGACGAAGCGCTTGTCGCGCACCGCGACGCCGGCGAGCGTCATAGTTTTTCCGGTCACCTTGGACTGGACGCGGTCGGGAAAGCGTACGCCGGTGTCGGGCTCTTTGACCCACTGCACCGGTTGGGCGGGGGTCTCCTTGTCCTTCTTCGTCTCTTCCGCGGGCTTAGGCTCCTGCTCCGCGAAGGCGTTTGCCGACGAGGGGGTGTTGATGGGGAGAAGGGCGAGGCACAGAGCGAGCGAAAGGCGTTTCATGGCAGAGTGGGGGAAAGGGACGGGTTTCCTCCATCATGGAGCATGCGCTCCGATCCTGCACGATACGAAGGCTAGAAGGGCTCGAGGAGGGCCTTCTGGTCGCTAATGGGCCGGCAAAGCGGCCCCCCGACTAGGCAGCGCGCGTTCCCAGCAAGCGCTGCTGGTGCAGGGCGAGGTAGTGCGCGATCTGTTGCTCCACCTGCTTCCAGGAGCGGTTGTCGCCTTGCAGGAACCTCAGGCCGAGTAGGAGGTGGTGCTTTTTCTCCGCTTGGCGCAAGACCTCGGCCGGCACTCGCAAGGGTTGTTGCAGGTCGCCGCCGGAAACTTGGATCATGACCCGTGAGCCTTCCTCCGGAGCTTCCGCCCAACGTTGTCGAGGGATGCGTAGGCCGCAACCGCTGACCGACAGGTCGAGCATCTCCGCGTGCACGCGGCCTTGCCGGTGGTGAACTTCAATCTGCAGGCTGCCACCAGGTCGGGCCCGATCGACAGGGAGCGCGTCGAGGGTCGAAACCCGGAAGCACCGACGGCGGTTGTAATTGTCCGCTGCCCGAGCCGCCGCCCAGAATCCTTGTGCATCGCGAACGGCGAGTCGCAACTCACCCGGTTCCGGACCGACGCGGGTCACGCTGGCCATGACGCAGCGTTCGGGGTTGCTCGTCTCCGGATCCAAGGTGATGGCCACAATGGAGCCCGTGTCCCATCCCCACAGGGCGGGGCCGTGGAACTGGATGACGAGTTCGTCGGCCTGGATCTCGACGAGGGTGCAGGTCAGCGAGTAGCCCCCCGGTTGCGGGAGGAAGGCGAGCGGAAGACGGTCCGATGGGCGGAAGGACATAGCGAGTCGAGGCCGGATGGGCGGCACGGCGATTCGGGCAATTGGGACTTCCTAGCTATCGGTTTTGGGGGGCTCGGAACCTGATCGCCATGGGGGGGAATTGTGGAAAACCTGGCGGGGCCGCCCCAGCGAGGGAAGAAATTCGGCCTTGGCGGGGTCATGGAGGCCGTTTGTTGGCGCCGGCGGCGATTTGGGGTGAGTTTGGGAGAATTGTGGAAAACTGGGGGCTTTGGGTTGATCTGCCGGCGGGCTTTTGTGGTCGCTCGCCAAAATTGACCGGAATCCGGTGTTTTTTGTGGCGGGATCGCCGGGGTCCTGTAGCTTGGCACACGCTCGGCCACCAGGCCCTTGCCGACCATTCCGACCTGAACCATGACCTCTCCTCTCGCATTCATTGGCGAACATCCAGCGACCCTGGATGGAGAAGGTCGCATTCAGCTCCCGGTGAGTCTGCGGGATGACCTCAATCCTAAGCAGACGAACTTTGCCTTGATGGGCAACCTCGAGCCCGATGGCTCGATTTGTTTGCGCATGCATCAAGACTGGGAGGCGTACGTGACGGATCTGCGCCGTTCTCCGCAAGAGAGCGCCCGATCCCGACGCGCGCTGCAGTTTCTGGCCGCACACTCTGCCGCCGTCAAGTGCGACAAGAATGGTCGTATCCGCATCCCCGATGCCCTGTTGCTCCAGGTGGGTTTGGATCGCAACGAACAAGGGAAACGGGACGTGGTGCTCGTCGGAAACTTCGACGACATCCGCGTGTGGAGTCCGGAGGCCTGGACCGAGTTCCGTGACAACACGCGGGCTGAGTATGGATCGGGAATCGATGATCTGCTCGGCCTCAAGCGTTTGGGACCGGAGGGGTTAGTTGACAGAGACACGGCCTAACGGCACCGCACCGCGCACCGTTTCGCCCGTCTCAACGTGGTGAATGCCCCCGGGAGGGGGGGCATCCAATTGGACCTCGGCTCACAAAGCCGAGGTCCTTTTCATTGGGTCCGTGGGGAAGGGGGTTTTGGGGGTCAGGGTGGCTGTGTTGGCGCTCAGCGCGCGTTCGGGGCTCGAGCTGTGCTCGGCGGGGCTTTGGCCCCGCCTGCGCGATCTCGAGCCCCGAACGCACACTGCGCATCCAACACAGCCACCCTGCCCTCCCAAAACCCCCTTCCCCACGGACCCTTAACTTGGTTGTTGGGGTTATAGGTTTTTGGGAGGGCCTGCGGCCCTCCTAGGGAGATGGGTGGGGTGTTGGATGTGTCTTTGAGTTGGTGCGCACTGCGCCTTTGATTTCGCTGGGATGGCCTTCCAAGGGCCGCTGTTCTACGGACCCCTCACTTGGTTGATTTTTGTCGGTAAGGGCCGGAGGCCCTCACCGAGAGAGTTGGGCTGGACAGTCTTCAACCGTGGGTCTTGCGGTGATTGGGGCCTCTTTGGGGTTTTGGTTTGTCGGGGAGGCACAAAAAAAGCCCGCGGGGTAGCGGGCTTTGGAGGGCAGGCGGGTGGGCTTAAGATTTTTTGGGTTTGCGGCCGCGGGGCATGCGGGCTTTGGGGAGTTTGACGCCCTGGTCGGTGAGGAAGTCCTTGAGGGGGCCACGGGCCTCGGCGAGGGCGTGGCGGAGGGCGCTTTGGCCTTCGTCTTTGGCCTCTTCCATGGCCTTGTCGATGTTGCGGACGATGGTCAGGGTGCGCTTGATGGCGCCGCTCGCTTTGAGCTCCTTGGCCGCGGCGCGGGCCTCGACCTCCTGGATCTTTTTCTTGAGGTCCGCGATCATTTCTTCGGGGGAGCGGCGAGTCCGACGGGTGCCTTTTTTGGCCATGGTAGGGAGTGGGGTGGGGGATTGATTGGCGGTACGGGGTGTTTTGGCGACCCCGTTTTGGATGGTTTCTGCGAGAAGTTTGGACGAATCGTTGAGAAACTCAATTGTTTTGTTGTGAGTTTTTCTTTTCAAAACTTTTGGAAACTTTGATGGTAAAAGTAGGTTGCACTGGATGGCCTAATTCGTTTGGGGAGTGGTGCTGGAAGGGGGTCTTTGGGTTGCACCGAGCGGTTCAGAGCGGTTCTGAGGGGCGCCGAAGACGAGCCCCAACCTGGGACGTGGAAAGATTCTGCTTTTGGGGTGCAGTCGGGGGTCGCGGCAGTCCGATGGGCTGGGAGATATCCCCCTATTAATGGGCCCAACCCCCTTCCCTCGGGCTCTCCTTCCCCACCCCCATGTCTCTCAAGCGACTATCCCTCCTGCTCGTGCCTCTGCTGTTTAGCGCACGGATTCCGGATGAGGCTCCCTTGTCGCTGTTGGTCACCAGCCCCGAATCGGGGTTGTTGCTGATCGTCGATGCGGAGAGCGGCAACGTGGACGCGACCATCCGCGTGGGGGACGGGCCGACCGATGTGGCCGTGTCGGAGAGTGGGGATCGCGCGGTCGTCTCGAATAGCGGGCGCACCGCCGCCGGATCCTCCCTGTCGTTGGTGAACACCACGACCCGCCAGGTGATTCGCACCATTCACCTCAAAGGCAAGGTCGGATTGACCCCCGGCGAGCAAACCTTTTTCAAGCCGAAGGCCGTCGCCTTTTTGCCGGGCGGGCAACAAATTGTGGCCGCCGCGGAAGCCTCGAAGTGCTTGGTTTTCATCGACGCAAAAACCGGGCGGGTGTTGGGTGCCGCACCGTTCGAAGGGGAAGGGGTTTCCGACATCGCCGTGGCGCCGAAAGGGGACTTCGTCTTCGTTTCGCACCCGACATCGGGTTCCATCAGCGTGATCAACGTCTCCCGTCGCATGCTGCACAAGGAGATCCCCATCGCCGGCGGTACGGCCGACATGGCGCTGCACCCCAACGGTAAGGAGCTGTGGGCGGTCAACGAGTCCACCAACTCCATCAGCGTTGTGAGCATCGACAGCGACAACCAAGAAGAGTTGCTCGAGTTCGCCAGTGGGGCCTATCCCCACGACATCGTGTTCACGCACGACGGAAAGCGGGCGTTGTGCACCAACTACCTGTCGGGGACCATTTCGGTCTACAACACCTCCAACTACAAGGCGATCGGCGAGATCGACTTGGGGTTGGACGAGGTCGCTGCCGTAGGTGGGCCGAAAGAGCTGAGTGAGATCAACCGTGGGCGTTCGCCCTTGCCGAGCGGGCTCGTGTTCACCGATGCCGGCACGCCCCGGGAGCGGGCCTTTGTCGCGCTGCAGCACGGCAACGTGTTGTGCGAGATCGACCTGCAGGGCATGCGGGTCAAGCGCACCATCGACCTGCCTGTGAAGCCGCTCGAAGTGCATTGGGCGCGCACTCACTTGGCCTTCGCGTTGCCAAAATAAACGGGTTGGGGCATCGTAAAGCGGTCATGATTCGCCGCTTCGCCCTGCTCTTGTTGCTCTGCGCACCCGCTGCTGCGCAGGACGCTCCCGCCCCCTCCACCTCGCTGTCCCTCGAAGCCCCCGAATGGGCTGCCGCCGTGGAGCGCTGGGTTGAGCCCCTCGTCCGCGACCAGATTCTGGTCGGCGCCTGCGTGGGCGCGGTGCAGGGAAAGAGCACCTGGGCCCGAGGGTTCGGACGCGTGTCGTTGGATCGTGCGGCGCGACCCGATGAGCAAACCGTGTTTGAAATCGGATCGATCTCCAAGACCTTCACCGGTGTGCTGCTGGCCGACGCCATCCTGCGAGGAGTCGTGCGCGCGGACGATCCGGTGCAAAACTTTGCGCCCGAAGGGTGCACGTTGATCGAGCGCAAGGCACCGGTACAGCTCCTGCACCTCGCCAGCCACACCTCGGGGTGGCCGCGCTTGCCCATGCCCTTCGAGCCCGCCGATCTGCGCAACCCCTATGCGGACTTCGATGAGGCCACGTTGTGGGGCTTTTTGTGCGACCACAAACCGATGCGTCGGCCGGGCCGGTTGTACGCGTACAGCAATCTGGGCGTGGGGGCGTTGGGGCATCTGGTGGCCAAGGCGCAGGGGAAAAGTTACTCGGACCTACTGACCGAACGCATTGCGCAGCCCCTTGGGATGACCTCCACAGCGGTCGCATGCACCGATTCCATGCGCGCGCGACTCGCAGATCCTTACAACGCTGACCTCGAACCCGATGCACTTTGGGATTTCGACGCACTGGCGGGAGCGGGAGGGATTCGCTCGAACGTGGCCGATATGTTGGTCTACGCGCGCGCCGCCATGAGCGGGCGCGAAGATGGGTTGGGGGCCGCTTTTACCCTCTCCCAAAAGCCCACCTACGAGGGCCGTTCAGGTCCCGTGGTCGGTATGGGCTGGCACCTGCACCCCGAGCGCGGCTTGGTGACGCACAACGGCCAAACCGGAGGCTATCACTCCTTCCTTGCTTTGCACCCCGAGAGCCACACGGCGGTGGTGGTGCTCGCCAACACGGCTACGGGAGAGGTGGATCGGCTCGGAGACAATCTCCTGCGTGTCCTGCTCGGGGAGGAACCGCAGGCCTATGACTATCGCGCTGCCATCGCGGTTGCGCCCGATGTTTTGCAAACCTACGCAGGTCGCTATCAGCTCGCGCCGAAGATGATCTTCGACATCACGGTGGAGGAAGACCGGCTCTACGCGCAGTTGACGGGCCAACCCCGGCTACGATTGCACGCCGAGTCGCCCCGGCAATTCTTCTATCGAGCGGTCGATGCCCAGATCACCTTTGAGGTCGACGAGGACGGTCGCTGCACGGCCCTCACCTTGCACCAATGGGGAGATCGCCGGGCGCAACGTCTCTCGGTAAGCGACGCCGAAGATCGTTAGCGTTCTTCCGTCGCGACCTGCATGGACTTCATACCCCACAAGAGGGCGCCCGTACCCAGCACGCAAGCGATGGCCGACCCGACCATGAAGTTGGGTCGATCCAAAAAGTAGCCGCCCATCACAAACAACAATCCGAGGATGGCTGCGCTGCCACCTAGGGAGCCCACCAGGACCGGCCAGGGCTTTTCGGCGGGTGTCAGATCCGGACGCAGGGCGCGTACCGGGCCCCAGGCGCCCATGGGGCGCACGCGCTCGTAGAACGGCACGAGGGAGTTGGGGTCGGGTTTGGGGGACAAGGCCACGCTGATGGCCGAACTGGTGATCGACACGAGCAATACCAGAACCAAACGCCCTGCTGCGGTGGGGGATCCGTCCTCGGCCAAGGCGCCCAGCTCCCAATGCACGTTGGCTAGGCGCGTCAAGACCCCGCCCGCGGGGCCTTCGAGATAACCGGCGATGTTCTTGCCAAAGGTCAACCAGGTGGCCGCTACCGCGGAGGAAACCATAGCGGTGATCTCCGTGCTCGCCCGCACGCGCCACCAAAACCAGCGGGCCAAGTACACCGGGCCGACGCCCGCGGTGAAAGCCAGGAAGAAGGTGAACAGATCTCCGATCGAATCGGCGAAGTAGGAGAAGAGGCCGGCGATCGCCAAGACCCCCGCTCCGGCAAGGCGAGCCACCGTCACGTAGTGTCGCTCGGAGCCGTTGCGGTGTAGGAAACGCCGATACACGTCACCTACGAAAAACGAGGAGGCCAAGTTCACGTGGGTATCCACGGTGGACATAAAGGCCGCTAACAGCGCGGCGATGGCCAGCCCCAGGAGGCCCTCGGGCAAGTACTTGCCCATCATGACCACGTAGGCTCGTTCCGAGTCCGAGCGCGCCATGACCTCACCGCGGCCCACGAATTGACCTGGTTGGACCTGCACCAAGGTCGGTTGCCATTCCGGGTCGGGGGCAAACTCGGCAAAACGCACCCGTTGGCTGCCGAGCGGGACCGGGGGTTCACTCGCGTCCTGCTCGGTCGACTCGTAGACCTCTTGCGAATCGGGCGAAGCGGATGGCGACGTTGAGGGTGCGCTCAGCACGGTCGAACGCTGGCCGCTGGGATCCAAGTCGATCCAGTCGGGTCCGACGGCCGTCACGAGCCCGCTGCTGGGGGCGGTCACCTGCAGGGGCGGTAACAGGATCAACGAAGCCACGGCCACCAAAATCCAAGGCCAGGGCCGCAACGCGAAGTGCGCCACGTTGTACCAGAGAACGGCGAGCATGCCGTCGCGTTCGCTCTTCGCCGACGAAACCCGCTGCACGACCAAGGGGCCTCCATCGGCGCTCTCGCGCGCCCACCATTGCACGCCCAAAAACACGCAGATCGTGGCGAAGGGGACCGTCCAGAAGCTGGCGTCGAACACGCTGCCCTCCCCATGCGCAGGGAACAGGGCCAAGGTATCGGGGGTAAAGGCGGAACCGGCCGCCTCTTGGGCTGCGCGCACGCCTTCGATGCCTCCCACGTGATTCCAAGCGATCCAAGCGAGGGCGATCGAGCCGATCATGGCCATCACGAACTGCACGATGTCGGTCACCACCACAGCCCACAGACCGGCCATAGAGCAATACGTCAAGGCGATCAAACTGGCGGCGACGATCGAAACCCACTTGTCGATGTCGAAGACCACCTCTTGAATCTTGGCGGCCGCCAGGATGACCCAACTCAAAACGATGGTGTTGGTGAAGCCCGATTGGAAAATGCCCAAAGCCAAACGCAGCACCCGCGCGCTCTTGCCCCCATAGCGCAACTCGGCCAACTCCGCCGAAGTCATCACCTGACCGCGCTTCCAATAGCGCGAGAACAGCAGCACGGTGAACACGCTGCCGATCGCCATGCACCACCAGATCCAATTCATGTGAATCCCTTCGTCGCGCACCCAACCCGTGATGACGAGGGGAGTGTCGCTAGCGAAGGTGGTGGCCACCAAGGAAGTGCCGGCCAGCCACCAGGGCAGATTGCGGCCCGACAGGAAGAACTCTTCGACCCCGCGCCCCGCGCGTCGTGAGAAGTAGGCGCCGACGGCGAGGGCAAACACGATGTAGCCCGCGATCACCGCGTAATCGAGCGAAGTGAGTTCCATTCGTAGGAGCATACGAACGGCCCGGCCCGATTTCCCGACCGGAATCCGCACCCGTTGGTCGAGGAGGGAAGCGGGCCGTAGATGACCACTTTTTGTCCTGAAGGTGGGGACGCGGGCCGCTATCGTGCTGCTCCCATGACGCGTTCGTTTCCTTTGGCCGCCCTCCTCTGGGTCCCGGCGCTGACGGCCTGTCGCATCGACCCGGGCATGGCGGTGGATCCGGTCGTGCAGCGTCCGCGAATCTCGGTCACGACCGAGACCACGGGGCATGGCACGATGCAGACCGAGACGGGGCTGCACTGGGACCCCGGGAGCACCCTGGCGTTCCCCGGCTACTGGCGGGTCGGGCTGAGCGAGCGCACGGAGGTGTACCTAGGCGGCAACACCTTCCAATGGGATTTCGACCGGGACGTATCGGGTCCGGGCGACCTGTTGATCGGCTGGAAGCACCGCTTGCTCGACGAGGAGCCCGGTTGGCCGGCGCTCGCGTTTCAGACGGAAGTCAAACTGCCTACCTCCGAAAAGGAGGATCGCTTCGGCACCGAGGTCATCGATTGGCGCGTCGCGCTGATCGCGGATACCCATTGGAACGCAACCCGTGTTTCCGGCTTTGCGCAATTGGGGTATCTGAGCGAGGCCGACGGCGCGGGAACGGACCTGGAACTGACTTTGGCGGGCTCCCTGCAAGCGCCGCTGTCGGGTCGGTGGAGCTGGTACACCGAAGCCTTGTCGCGCTCGGTGGGCCAACAGAACTTGCGCACGACCTACGTGGGGGCTGGCTTGCACTACCGCTTGGGGAGCGGATCCTTGATCGACGTCGCCGCGATCGCCGGTTTCGACGACGCGCCGGAGGACACATTGTTCGTGATCGGCTACACGCGCAACGTAGGGGCTTTCTACCGGCTGCGCTGATTCAGCGGCCATGAAAAAAAACGCCCCGGCTCCGAAGAACCGGGGCGCGGGTTCCGAGCTGGATTCAGCCCTGGAACCACTCCTTTCTGAGGGTTGGTCACTGCAACGGGATGGCGACCCCGTTGGAAAAGTTGGAGTGCCCTGCGCCGGCGGGCGTGTCGCGGAACCAGGTTTGGAAGTACCAAGTTTGGCCTGCCATCCCGACTGTCGAACCACCGGCTTGGCGAATGGCTGTGGGGTTGACGTCGAACTCGAAGGAGCCGGTCGAGCCCGTGAAGCCGATCTCGCTGCCCAGGTTGTAGCGACCTAACAAGCCACCGAGGCACAGGTCCCCATCGCTGCCGCCAGGGTTGGCTACGAAGCCCATATCGCTGCCAACCAGCAGATAACAGAACTGGTTGGCCGGCATACGGGCGGTGCGCAGTTCCTTGATCCCGGTGGTGGACTGATCACCCCAGGCATAGATGAGCGCGCGTTCGCCGGTGCTGTTGGCTTCGCCGTAGCAATATTGGTAGCCCGCCGCGGGGTCGGTTCCTTGCGCATAGACGCGCGCGCCGTCCATCAAGCGCAGACCGCCCGACTGGTTGGTGAACGCCAAGTCCGCATCGCGCCACGAGGCCGGCGCGCCTCCGGAGACGGTCGAAGCACTGCCAATGTGTTGGAAGTCGTTGAGCGTATCGGTCACGGTGTCGACCACGAAGGGGACCTCGGAGAGGCCCACTCGACCCACCACCGGTTGCAACGCGGTGCAGGCGATATTCCAGGTATCGGACCCGAGGTACGCAGCGCTCGTCAGGATCCACGAGTCAGCGGTCGTCGCGATCGAGGGGGAATCACGGTCCACTGCGATCATGGAGTGTTCGGTTTGCCGCACATCCACCCGATCCACGACTTGGTCCTGCGCGCACAAAGCCACGCCAAAGTCGATCCCGGAGCCACCGGCGTCGTCGAAAGCCACGATGTAATAGCGACCGGCCAAGTTTCCGTTCGTCTCGGCCACACATTCGGACACATCCAGATCGAAGTACTCGTCTGTCGGATGGTGGACCGCAAAGAAGCGGTTGTTGATGGCATTGCCTTGGTAGGTCAATTGCTGCACCAAGACTCCGTTGTCCAAGCCCGGAGTGATCGCATCGGCTAGCCAAGCTACGTTGAAGATGGATTGGCCCCAGATGCCTCCGGTGCTTTTCGAAACCTTGGGTTTCTGCAGGTTGTAATCGGTGGAGAAGTGCAGCACGGCAGGGGCGAGGAACACAGCACCCGTCCCGTCGTACATCGCGTACCAAATGTCGCTGTCGGCGCCATAATCCCGTTCCCACACGATGCAGAAGTAGGAGCTGGACGAAGGGAACGTATCCCCGCCGATGTCGGGCGTGCGCGCGGTGTAGCCGCCACCCGGGCCGTCGATCACGAAGGAGGCAGAGATCGTCGTATCCACGGAATTGCGCATCCTGCCGCGCACGCCGTACTGCGTGGGCGTGGCGGCGTCAGCCACCGTCGCGACGATCATGAAGGTGTCGTCGTTGATTTGGTAGGCCACGGACGGTTCGTTCCAGACGGCCGTGGTGATGTCGACGTAGCGGCCGTTGGAGACGAGATCGGTTTGACCATCCACGTGGACCGAGTAGATGTCGTGGTCCGCTGCGGAGAAGGCCTCTTCGTAGACCATCAGATACACATCGTTCGTGTAGCTGTAAGCGACGTCCGGTTGAGTGAATTCGCGATTGGCAAGGTGATCGACCACGAACGTACTCAGGATCGGATCGACGGTGATGGCCCCTTGGGCGGAAGCCACGAAGCTGGCCGGCACGGTGATGCGCAGGTGCGAGCCCTCCACTTGCGTGGAAAGGACTTCACGCGCCCCCGCCTCGTCGAAAGCGATGGCTTGCGTGTAGCGCACCCCGCCCAAGTCGTTGACGAACCTCCACTCACCGTCTTCGGAAGCAGCCGACAGGCTCGTGTCCAGGGAGAGTTGCAGGGTGATGTCGCCGGCTTGTGTCACTTCGCCGAGGTGAAAAAACTGTTCGATGGACCGCGCATCGATCGCGTACAGCACCTGAACGGAACCGTGGTCCAGCACGACGCGCTCACCCGCGCGTTGTACGGTTGCTTGGTCGCGGACAGGCCAAAGGGATCCCCCCGATTGCACGCGCTCTAGGTCCAGGTGCAGCGGGTAGTTCTGCGGGGCTTGGGAACCGAGGAAGGGAATGAATTGGAAGCCGTCGGGCCCAAAGCTCGCCTTGTAGTCGCTCCCCCGAACCCAGATCGGTTGACCCGGCTGTTCGTCCCAATGCACGCGGTTTGGATCCGGTTGGGAAACCTGCCTTGGGGTGGCGGTGCGATCCGCCGCTGCAGCGGTTGCGCGCGTGGTCTTCGGCGTCCACTGGGGCTGCCCGCGGTCGGGGAACGCGGTCACGGGGGGCCGCGGTTGTCCGCGGTCGATGACCTGAGTGGAAGGAGTGGAGCGTGCCGGAGGGGACGCGTCTTGGGATTCGGTTTGCGCGTAGCTCAGGCCTGCGGCGAGCGCGGAAACGAGGAGGAGAGCGATCGGTTTCATCGGGGGGTCGGGGTCAGGGGGCCGGTGG
>JAUHXY010000330.1 GCA_030426785.1 bacterium | reverse complement strand
GCTCTCGGTGTCGCCATACGCGATGCCGGTGTTGCCCTTGAGGGCTTCGGCGGGCATCTCGATGCCGCGCTCCGCGAACACGCGGCGGGCCAAGGAGTTGCGCACCATGCGGAAGCTGGCGCCCTTCTCCGCGACTTTGCCGCGCAACTCTTCGGTGCGCTTGACGGTCAAACCACCGAAGCTCACGGCGATCATTCCTTCGCACTCGGCGAACTCTTGGGTGAGCTCGCGAATGACCATTTGATTGACGAGATTCGGCATGGCTTAAGCTCCGTATTGCACAAGGGCGCCGGGGCCCATCGAGGTGGACACCGAAACGCGGCGGAAAAAGTCGCCCTTGACCACGGCGGGACGCATGGTGGTCAGGTGATCCAGGAACGCGGTCAGGTTGGCCGCCAAGTCTTCCGTCGGGAAGGAGCGCTTGCCGACCGGGGCGTGCACGTTGCCACCGGAGTCGGTGCGGAACTCGACCTTACCCGCTTTGAAGTCGCTGACCGCTTTGCCCACGTCGGGGGTCACGGTGCCGGACTTCGGGGACGGCATCTTGCCCTGCGGGCCGAGCACCTTACCCAAGCGACCGACGTGCTTCATCATGTCGGGGCTGGCGATCACGACGTCGAAGTCCATCCAGCCGCCTTCGATCTTCTTGGCCAACTCGTCGGAGCCCACTTCGTCGGCACCGGCTTCTTTGGCGGCATCGGCCTTGTCGCCTTCGGCGAACACGACCACTTTGACATCCTTTCCGAGCCCTTTGGGCAAGGACACCGCGCCGCGCACCAACTGGTCCGACTTACGCGGGTCGATGCCCAAGCGCACGGCCACTTCGACGGTCTCGTCGAACTTGACCTTGGGCAGGCTCTTGAGCAGATCCAGGGCTTCGTTGATTTCGTACGTGCGGCCGGGCTCCATCATGGCGGCGGCCTGCTTGTAACGCTTGCTGCGCTTTACCATTGGTTTAAGCCTCCACCTCAATGCCCGCGGAGCGAGCGGTGCCTTCGATGATGCGACAAGCGTGCTCCAGGTCGCGCGCGTTGAGGTCGTTCATCTTGATGTTGGCGATTTCCTCGACCTGGGCACGGGTCACCTTGCCCACGATTTCGGTACCCACTTCCCCAGCGCCCTTGTCCACGCCGGCTGCCTTCTTGAGCAGCACGGCCGCGGGCGGCGACTTGAGGATGAAGTCGAACGTGCGATCCTTGTACACCGAGATCTCGACGGGAATGATCATCCCCATCTGGTCCCGCGTACGGTCGTTGAACAGCTTGACGAACTCGGCGATGTTCACGCCGTGTGCACCGAGCGCGGGTCCCACGGGGGGCGCGGGAGTCGCTTGCCCTGCGGGGCATTGGAGCTTGATGAGCCCAGTAAGTTCTTTGGCCATGGCTTAGACCGCCTCTACTTCCCAGTGTTTCAGGTCCACGGGGGTAGGCCGACCAAAGATCGTGACCACCACGCGAACGGTTCCTTTGTCCGGATGAACCTCCTCGATCGCTCCATCAAAGCCATCGAAGGGGCCTGAATTGATTTTGACCATGTCACCCTTGTTGAGGCCGATGGAGACCTGCGGGCGACTCTCGGAATCGGTCATGCGCGACAGAATCGACGTAACCTCTTCTTCGGTGATCGGCGTGGGCTCCCCGCGACTTCCCAAGAAGTCGCGCAGACCGTCCACGCTGCGCAGTACCTGGCGAGCCTTGGCGACGCGAGCGGGATCGACATCGTCGAGATCCGCTTGAATCATCAGGTAGCCGGGATACAGCTTGTTTTCGACAGTGCGCTTTTTGCCCCCCTTCATGTCGGTGACGAGCTCGAAGGGCACCAGCACTTGCGGGATCACATCCAACAAGTCTGCAGCTTTGATGCGCTTGTTCGCGTTGTCGCGAATGCGCTTCTCGCGGCCGCTCTGACAGCGGATGAAAAACCACTTGTATGCCATGACGTTCGCTCCGGGCTCAGCCCACCAAGATCCTCTTCGAGATGATGGCAAGGATGTAGTCCGCGCCGGCCATGAAGGCCATCAGGAAGAGCACGCAGCCGATGACGAGAACGGAACCGTTGATGGTCTCGTCCAGGGTCGGCCAGGTGACCTTGCGCAGCTCGTGCTCGGTATCGATCAAGAGATCGGCGTGCACCGGCTTGTTGAGCCAGCGGTTCAGCCACCAGAGGCCGAGCAGCATCGCGCCCACCGAGATGAGCAGCGAGAGGTTGGGCACCACGCCGAGCAGCGGAATCTTCTCCACGCTACCCAGCAGGGACTTGGTCACCGACTCCCCAAACGACACGCCGAGTTGCGTGTGCAAGGACATGCACCCGTAGACCCACAGCACTGCGAGCGACCAGAAGGCCGCCATACGCGCCATACGTCCTTGATCTTTGCGATAGGCCATGGGGGTGTTGGTTGGAGAGGTGGGTGCGGAGGGGTGGAGGAAAAGAAGGCGGATCGGACCTGCGTCTTACGGGCAGGCGGCGCTTAGAGCTTCTTTTCTTTGTGCGAGGTGTGTGCCCGGCAGTACGAGCAGTACTTCTTCTTCTCCAGCTTGTACGCCGCCTTCAGACGCTTGTGCGTCGTGTAGTTGCGGTGCTTGCACTGGGTGCACTCGAGGAAGACGTACCGTTCTTTGATCTTCATGGCGGGGTCTTAGGTCGGGGGGAAGTCCCCCATCAAGTGGCTCCGGGGGGTGGAGCCCGGTCCGCTGCGCCCTCGTGGGCACTGCGGAGGGAAATGGCTGCGCGGCCGAAAGCTTTCAGGCTTTCGGCCGCGCGTAGAACCTACTCGAGGATCTTGGTGACCACGCCGGCGCCGACGGTGCGGCCGCCTTCGCGGATCGCGAAGCGCAGTTGCTCTTCCATGGCGACCTTGGTGCCGAGGGTGACCTCGAGCTTGACGTTATCGCCAGGCATGCACATCTCGGCGCCACCGAGCAGGTTGGCCGCTCCGGTCACGTCCGTGGTACGGAAGTAGAACTGGGGACGGTAACCGCTGTAGAAAGGCGTGTGACGGCCACCTTCGTCCTTGGAGAGGATGTACACCTCGGCCTCGAACTTGGTGTGCGGGGTCACGGAGCCGGGCTTGCAGAGCACCATGCCGCGGACCATCGCGTCCTTGTCGACACCGCGCAGGAGCACACCGACGTTCTCGCCAGCGCG
>JAUHXY010000071.1 GCA_030426785.1 bacterium | reverse complement strand
GGCCAAATCGGTCGTCATCGCCGTCACCCACGGGGTCCTTTGCGGTCCTGCCGTGGAGCGCCTCTCGGCGGCCCCCGTGGATCACATCCTGATGACCGATTCGGTGCCTCAGGACCGCCAAAAGTTGCCGAGCAACGTAGAAATCTGTAGCGTGGCCCCCCTGATCGCCCAGGCGATCCGTAACATCCACCTCTCCGAATCGGTGAGCTCGCTCTTCGAGTAGGCCTCGTGGCCCCCTCCGAAGGGCCGGCGCGATTCGGTTTTTCTGAACCTGGGCAGGCCCCTGCGGCCCGAGCCCCTCACCCTGTGCGCCCTCCCCGGGCGGCGAACCATCCAGGAGATCCCATGAGTGCTAGCGCAACTCTACAAGCGGTTCTGCGCGACAAAGTCGGCAGCCGCGATGCTCGTAAACTGCGTTCCGAAGGCCGATTGCCCTGCTCTTTGCAGGCCGACAAGGACCACGAGCACGTCAACTTCCACATCGACCTGTCCGAGTTCCTGACCACCCGTCGGGCTCACGCCCACCTGTACGACCTGGAGATGGGCAGCCAGACCCAGGCCGCCGTGGTCCGCGAGCTGCAGTACGACTCCCTGGGCAGCGGCATCATCCACGTGGAGTTCAAGCCCGTGACCCGCGGCGTGGCGACCGAGGCGGAAGTCGAGCTGTCCTTCGTGGGCAACGTGGTCGATGGGGTCCTGACCCACAACGTGACCCACATCACGGTCGAGTGTCTGCCCTCGCAGATTCCCGACAACATCGAGGTCAAGGTCGAAGGCCTGACCGCCGGTACCCACATCAAGGCCTCCGACCTGGTCCTGCCCGAGGGCATCAAGCTGGCCATCGAGCCCGACACCGAAATCGCGGTGGTGTCCGTGCCCCGCGCTGAAACCCCCGAGCCCACCGAAGGCGAAGAAGGGGAAGAGGGCGAGGACACCCTGTAGGCCCGTGGGGCCCCTAAGGGCCCTGCTGATCGATCGCGCCCCCCATGGGCGTGCAAGAATGGCCCCCTAGGCCTTGCCAGGGGGCCATTCGCCGCTAGAATCCTCCCCCCTTACGGAACCCGGAAGTCTCCGGGTCCGTAGCGCCCCGTCCTCCGCGACCCCCCGGACCCCGTGATGGCCTCGGATCGTTTGATCGTCGGCTTGGGAAACCCCGGACCCGAGTACGACTGGACCCGTCACAACATGGGTTTCCACGTGCTCGATCGCGTGGCCTCGGAACGGGGTGTGCTCTTTCAATCCGCATCCCGATGGCAAGCCGCGCTCGATGCGCGCGGTTCGGCTCGCCAGTACACCGGACCCAAAGGTTTCACCTGGGCTTTGCTGCCCAGCGAAGAACTCGGTGGTGCGCCGGACGTCTGGCTTGTGAAGCCGATGACCTACATGAACCGTTCCGGTCAAGTGGTCGGGCCCCTCGCCCGAACCTTGCTGGCGGTTGCGCCTCCCGCCGATCCGGCGCAGGAGTCGCCGAGCGAACCGGTCTTGCCTTTCGATCCTACTCGCCTTTTCGTGGTGTTCGACGATCTGGACTTGCCCCTGGGCGGTCTTCGGATTCGACCTCACGGCGGTCATGGGGGACAAAACGGGATGCGCTCCATCATCGAACACCTGGGCACGAACCGCTTTCCGCGTTTGCGGGTAGGCATCGGGAGCCCGGGAACCGACGCGGTGCGTCATGTCCTGGAAACGTTTCCGGCCTCTCAGAGGGTGGAAGCGGAGATTTCCGTCGCCGAAGCAGCCGAGGCTCTCCTCGACTGGTGCGAACACGGGGACATCGAAGGGTGCATGTCGCGGTTCCACAGCCGCTGGAACAGGGAGTCCTGAGGAAGGTCCGAAGGTCCCGCTACCGCCAACACGCAAAGGAGAAAACCTTGACGCAACTTTATGAAGCGATGGTCCTGCTCTCGAACCAAACGGTTCGCGAGGATTGGCGGAAAGCCAAGGGCCTGGTGGGCGACCTGCTCACCAAACACAACGGAACCGTGAAAAGCCTGCGCCGCTTTGACGAGCGTCGCTTGGCCTATCCCATCCAAGGCAACCTACGCGCCACCTACTACTTGGCGTACTTCGAAGCCGACGGACAAGCCATCCCGGGCTTGCGCCGCGACTTTGAACTGACCGAGCAGGTGCTGCGCAACCTGATCTTGGCGGTCGACGCGATCCCCGAAGGGGAGCTGGCCAAAGCCGCCGAAGAAGAGGGCGCGGACTACACCGTGCCCGAGCCGCCGGCCGACGACGAGCCGGAGGAAGAGGAAGTGGTCGCCGAGTCCGATGACGAGGACAGCGATGGCGACGACGAAGACGGCGATGGGGACGATTCGGACGACGATGACTCCGACTCCTCCGCCCGTCCCAAGAAGACCGAAGACGCGACCGCCTAAGGAGAACCTCCATGTCCAAGAAAGAACGCAGCGTGATCGGCTCCAAGAACTGTGATGACCCGATCATCAACTACAAAGAGATCGAGTACCTGGAGAAGTTCCTGACCCCGCAGGGCCAGATCCTCTCTCGGCGCCGTACCGGATTCTGCGCCCAGTGCCAGAAGCAATTGAAGAAGGCCATCAAGAACGCCCGTCACGTGGCGTTGTTGCCCTTCGTGAACTAAGCCCAGTGCGCTAAGCCTCACGCAACACGCAAGCGAGAATTCCAATGGCCAAACGATTCGAAGTACTCCTCAAAGAGGACGTAAAAGACCTGGGAAACGTCGGTGACGTGGTCAAGGTGGCGGCGGGTTACGCCCGCAACTACCTGCTCCCGTACCAAAAGGCGATCCCGGCAACGGAAGACAACAAGCGTCAGATCGCTCGTCGCGCCGCCCGCGCGGCCGCGGCCCGCAAACTGAAGGAAGATGAAGTGGCAGCCGCCATCGCGAAGCTCAACGAGTTGGTCGTGACCACCTCCGAGCGCGCGGACGAAAACGGCAACCTGTACGGTTCGGTGAGTGCGGCGCAAGTCGCGCAATTGGTCGTCGCGACCGGGACGCCTTGCGAAGAGAAGCAAGTGCGCCTCGATCACCCGATCAAGCACACCGGCGAGCACAAGGTCGGCATCCACGTCTTCGGTGACCAAAACGCGGAAATCACCGTCACGGTGAACGCCGCCGAGTAAGACGAGCGTTGCGCCTGCACGGCGCAGCCGGAGCAGCCCCCGCCTCCTCAGCGACGCCCCGTCGCCGGGGAGGCGGGGGCTGCCGCTTTTTCCACACGCTTTCCCCGAACGTTCCACCGCGAATCCGGTTCCCGCACCCCGCAGCGCGCCAAAAAACCGTGCGGAAGCCCCAGGGCCAAGCGCTATCCTACCCCCACCAGATTCGAGCCGGGCACCGCAGTGGAGGGCCACGGCCTTGGGAGGGGTTGCCATGGAAGAAATCACGCCGCCGGGTCGCGTTGCGCCCCACAACGAAGAAGCGGAGCGTTCCGTCCTCGGTTCGCTGTTGATCGCGCCCGATCGCGTTCCCGAAGTGGCGGAATTCCTGAAGGCCGACGACTTTTTCGTGGGCCGCAACGGGATTGTCTTCCAAGCCCTACTGGACATGTCGAGCCGCAACCTGGGCGTCGACTTGATGACCTTGGCCGAATACCTCAAGGCCAACCGCAAGCTGCAGGCGGTGGGGGGCAATGCCTACTTGGTACAGCTCTCCGCCAGCGTCCATTCCGCCGCGCACTTGATGCACCACGCGGGGCTCGTGAACCAAACCTCGCTCTTGCGCCGACTGATCCAAGAGGCGGGCGCTGTCATCGAAAATGCCTACCGCACGCCGCCCATCCAGGAGGACGTGCAGAAGCTGCTCGACGGCTCGGAGCACGCGATTTTCCAGATCAACGGGGACAAGGACTCCAGCGGCGCGCTGGAGGTCAAACACGTCTTGACCGACGTGTTCAAGCGCATCGACGCAGCCAGCCAACGGGGAGAGCTGACCGGCTTGCCCAGCGGTTTCTATGAGCTCGACGACATGCTGGGCGGCTTCAACCCGGGCGAGATGACGATCATTGCGGCGCGCCCCTCCATGGGCAAAACCGCCTTCGTGCTCAACCTGATGGAGAAAGCGGCCATGGATCGTCCCCAGCACTTCGATCACGATCCGGTGGTGCTGTTCTTCAGCCTGGAAATGGGCGCGACCTCCATCGGCCAACGCATGTTGTGTTCGCGGGCGCGGGTGGACTCGTCGCGTTTGCGCAAGGGCAAGATCGACCACTCTTCCTACGCGGACCTGACCCAGGCGGCCGGGGAACTGTCCAACTCCGGCCTGATCATCGATGACACGCCCGGCCTGTCGATCATGGCTCTGCGCAGCCGCGCCCGCCGGGTCAAACACAAGCACGGTTTGGACATGATCGTGATCGACTACCTGCAGCTCATGACGGCCAAGGCCGAAAGCCGCCAGCAGGAGATCTCGTTGATCTCGCGGTCGCTCAAGGAGCTGGCGCGGGAATTGGAGGTGCCGTTGATCGCCTTGTCCCAGCTCTCCCGCCAGGTCGAGAGCCGCGAGAACAAGCGCCCGCAGCTGTCGGACCTGCGGGAATCGGGGTCCATCGAGCAGGACGCGGATGTCGTTTTGATGCTTTACCGACCCGAGTACTACAACCCGACCGAAGAGAACCGCGGCAAGGCGGAGGTCATCTGCGCGAAGCAGCGGAACGGCCCGACCGGAGCGGTCACCTTGCACTTCCAGAGCGAAATCCTGCGCTTCGAAAATCCGGCCCCCAGCATCGCGGAGCCGATCCAGTTTTGATGACTTCGATCGACCGAGGGAGCGCGCCGCGAGCAGCGCTGCGCTGGGGGTGGCTCGCGCTGCTGGTCCTGTGGGGGGTGTTGGGTCCCTTGGGGGCTCGCCGGGCGCTTGCGCAAGAGCTGCCCGCAGACCAGGCGCCCATCCTCGTCGCGGTCGAGATGAACGAGCTGCGCTCCGCTGGGGAGCAGAGCGTGTTGCGCGCCTTAGGGCTCGAGGTTGGCAAACCCCTGCGGCCCCTGCGCGTGCAAGAGGCGTTTGACCTGTACGGCATCGTGGTCGGACCCGATCGGCCGTACTACGAAAGCGTCGACGGCGGGGTCAAACTCGTGTTGCGCGTCAGCGAAATGCCGCGGGATCCGGAGGTGCAGTTCCTGGGCGTGGCCAGCGTCTCCATGGAAAAGGTCCGTGAGTGGGCCAACCTAGGCGAACGCCAGCGGGTGTACGTGGACGAGGCCGAGCGGGTCGCGAACCGGGTGCAGCAAGGCTTCAAGAAGCAGGGCTTCCACTTCGCGGAGGTCACTTGGGCGGTGGGGGATCCGGACGAAAACTCGGTCATCCACCAGATCATTTTCAACGTGCACGAAGGCCCGAAGGTGCGCTGCCGTGGGGTCGAAATCCGCGGCAATGACAGTCTGCCCGAAACCGGGGCTCTGTTTTGGAAAGGCGGCCTGCGCAAGCTGGCCAAGGTGGAAACCCGCGGGAAGAGCTTGCTCAACTGGTTCGGGCGGGTCTTCGATGAGGACACCTTGATGGCCGACCTGCAGGCCATGCGCGAGGTCTACCGCGGTCGCGGCTGGCACGACGTCAAGGTCGAGCTGGACGGAGACTTGGAATTCAACAAGGAGCGCAACCGCGTCAAGGTGCACGTCATCGTCGATGAGGGCCCGCTCTACCGCGTCGGCCAAGTGTCCATCGAAGCCTTTGACGTCGTCGAAGGCGAACTCGTGGCGTCGGAGCTGAAGTTCTCCGAAGCGGAGCTGCTCGAACAGTGTCAACTGCAGCCGGGCGTGCCGATCGAATTGGCCCGCATCCTGCGCGACAAGGGGAGCCTGGGCCTGTACTACGGCGAACGCGGCTATCTGGCGGACGAGACCTTTGTGCGGTCGGGGCAGGGGGACGGCTTTTCGTTCCTGGACCCCGACATGATCTACCACGAAGACGAGCCCGTGGTCGACGTGGTCTACCGCATCGTGCAAGGCCGGCCGCGCACCGCTCGGCGCGTCGCCTTCCAAGGGAACACCCACACCCGTGACCACGTGCTGCGCCGCGAGGTGAGCGTGCTGCCGGGCGAGCTGGTTTCGCAACGGGAATTGGCCAACAGCCAACGCCGGTTGATCTCGCTCAACTACTTTGCAGACCCCACCAACCCACGCCACCCCTTGCCCTACTACCGCCTGGAACCGGTCGCGGGGCAACCCGACCTGGTCGATGTGGTGTACATCGTGGAGGAGGGGCGCAACGTAGATTTGCGCTTCACCGGCGGCGTGGACAGCAACAACGGTCTGGTGGGGATCGTGTCCTTGGCTATGCGCAACTTCGAGGCCAAGGACCTGCCCAGCGGATTCTTCTCGACCTTCCACGAGATCTACTCGAAAGAGGCCTTCCACGGAAACGGCGAAACCTTCTCGGTGAACATTTCGCCCGGTACCGAGGTCGACCAGTGGAGTCTCGACTACGCCCACCCCGACCTGTTCGGAACCCACTTCGACAACTGGGGTTGGCAGGTCGGTGGTTCCGGCCGTTTGCGCCGTTATCGCAGTCACGATGAAGAGCGCAACCGGCTGCGCCTGGGGATCTCGCACCGTTTTGCCCAGGGAGATCTTTCCCTGCGCATCAACGGGGTGTGGCAGCGCCTCAAAGAGGACAGTTTCGACAGCGGAGACTTGCCCGTCACCCTGACCAACTCGCCGCCGGACAGCGATTTTCAAGGCTTGAGCGTCGAACTGCGCTACAGCCAGATCGATAACCCCCAGCTTCCGCGCAAGGGCTACTTCGCTTCCCTCGGCACCACGGTTTATGGCGGCCCGTTCGGGGGCGACAACGATCTGATCAAGACCGACCTGACCTTCGACTACTACAGCGAGTTGTTTTCGGTGGAGCGCGCGGTGCGACCGGGGATGCACGTGGGCTTGCGCGCTTCCGTGGCCGCGCCTTACGGCGATACGGACTTTGCCCATTACGGCGAGCGCATCTTCAGCGGCGGCAGTCGCCACCTGCGCGGCTATCGCTTCCGCGGGGTGGGGCCGTTCAACGGGGACTTCCCCCTGGGCGCGGAAACCTTCGTGGGGGGCACCTTCGAGTACCGCCATCCGATTTACACCACCCCGATCGCGGGGACTTCGGATCGCCAAGAGGTGTTCCGTTGGATCACTTTCCTCGACTGGGGCGTTCCCGACGTGGACGCTTGGAAGCTGGACCCCGACGAAATCCGGGCCACCGCAGGGGTCGGGATCGGCATGCTGCAGCCCTTACCCTTGGCGTTCCACTTGGGCTGGCCTGTGGCCGGGTTTGACACGGACGAGACCCAGGTGTTCTCGTTCTCCTTGTCCCTGCGCTAGTTCCGGGCCACACCCCGCTGGGGGCTCGTTTTGGGCGCACCGGAGCCAGGCAGCGCCCGCGAGGAGGATTCTGGGACGGCCCAGGGCGCTCCCGGGGGGGATCGCTGGGCTCCGATTGACTTGACCCGGGGGCTGGGGTACACCTGCTTCTTCGCTTCCCCAATCGCCCGGGGGTCCGCCCTGTAGGAACCCCGGTGCCGCGTCGATGTCGATGCCATGCCCGAATTAACGATTTCCGAAATCGCGCAGATGTGCCATGCGCGAGTGCAAGGTCCGGGTGACGGCATCATCCGCGGGTTGGCCGCCCTCCCCGATGCGGGACCCGGGCAAGCTTCGTTTTTGAGCGACGCGCGGTACCGGTCCGCGTTGGAAGCGACTTCGGCTTCGTGCGTGCTGGTGCGCGAAGACCTCGTCTGCGAGCGGAAGGATCTGACGCTTTTGGTCTGCGAGGATCCCAGTCGGGCTTTCACCCGCTTGATCGAAGCCTTTGCCCCTCCCAAACCTAGCGTGCCGCCGGGCGTGCACGTGAGCGCCGTAGTCGAAGCGGGGGCGGAGTTGGCTCCCGGCGCGGCGGTCGGTGCCCTGTGTTACGTGGGCGCGCACGCCCAACTCGGCGAGGGGGTGGTGTTGCACCCGGGCGTCACGGTCGGTGCCGGAGTGCGGGTGGGCGAGGGCAGCGAACTGCACTCGGGCGTGCACCTCTATCCCGGGGTGCAGCTCGGTGCCCACGTGATCGTTCACTCCGGTACGGTCATCGGTGCGGACGGGTTCGGCTTTGAGCCGACCGCTTCCGGTTGGCAGAAGGTGCTGCAAGGTGGCACGGTGCACATCGAAGATCACGTGGAAATCGGGGCCAACTGCACCATCGACTGTGCGCGCTTCGGGGCGACCGTGATCGGCACGGGCTGCAAACTGGACAACCTGGTGCACGTGGCGCACAACGTGCAGGTGGGGCCCCATTCCTTGCTGATCGCTCAGGTCGGGGTCGCGGGATCCACTCGCATGGGCGAACGCGTCATCGTCGCGGGACAAGCCGGCATTTCCGGGCACCTGACCATCGAGTCCGGCGCGCGCATCGCCGCTGGCAGCAAGGTGTACTCCAACCTGGCCGGCGATCAGGACTACTTCGGCATGCCCGCTGGACCCAAACAAGAAACCCTTGCAGGCTTCGCGATGATGCCCCGCTTGCGCGAACAACTGCGCAAACTCAAGCAGCGCATCGCCCGCCTGGAGGAACGCTCATGAACCGCAAACAGCGCACCCTCAAAACTGCCGTTGAGCTCGTCGGGGTCGGCCTCCACAGCGGGGAGACCGTCAAAGCTCGCATTCTGCCCGCTCCCGTGGACTACGGCATCGAGTTCGTCCGCACGGACTTGCCCGAAGCGCCCCCGGTGGGCGCCCACATCCGCTACTACTCCGAAAAGCAACGCCGCTCGCGCCTCGCCCACGAGGATGCGGTGGTGGAGACCATGGAGCACTTCCTGGCCACTTGCGAAGGCTTGGGCATCGACAACCTGCGCGTGGAGTTGAACGGCATCGAGTTCCCCGGAGCCGACGGCAGCGCCGCTCCCATCGCCCAGTTGCTGGAGCAGTCCGGCTTGGTGGAACAAAACGAAGAAGCGCGCGTCTTCCGGCTCAAAGAACCCATCTACGTGCGGGACGGAGACGCGACTTTGGTCGCCCTGCCCAGCGAAAAGGAAGGGCTTACGCTGCAATACGTGGCGTCCTTTGACGACGCGCAGTCCGAAAGCGGTACGGTCCAGATCGACGTCACGCCCGAGTCGTTCGTGCGCGAGATCGCTTCGGCTCGCACCTTCTGCTTGGCCTCCGAAGTGGAACCCCTCAAGGCCGCCGGGCTCGGAAAGGGCGCCACCCGCGAAAACACCTTGGTGGTCGGAGACCCTGAGAGCGTGCCGCGCATGCCCGATGAGGCCATTCGCCACAAGTTGCTCGACCTGTTGGGCGACCTCTCCCTCTTGGGGGCCGACCTGCACGCGCACGTGATCGCCACCCGCTCGGGACACCGCACCAACGCCAAATTGGTCGAAAAGCTGCTCGACCGCATGCAAGAGGAGCAAGGCGGCACCCTGCGGCGCGAGTCCGGCATGGACATCCGGGAAATCCTGGAGATGCTGCCGCACCGCTATCCCTTCCTGCTGATCGATCGCGTCATCGAGGTGCAAGGCTTCCAGCGGGCGGTTGGCATCAAGAACGTCACGATCAACGAGCCGTTTTTCCCGGGCCACTTCCCCGACATGCCGCTCATGCCCGGCGTCCTGCAGCTCGAAGCCATGGCTCAATTGGCCGGCATGCTGCTGCTGCGCAAGCTGGAGTACTCCGGCAAGCTCGCCGTGCTGTGGTCCATGGATAAGGTCAAACTGCGCGGTTCGGTCACCCCCGGCGATCAGTTGCGCCTCGAGGTGGAAACCATGCGCATCAAAGGAGAAACCGTCCAAGTGCGCGCCAAAGGCTCCGTTGCGGGCCGCCCGGTCTGCGAGGCCGTTTTGATGTTCACCATGATCGACGCCTGAGCGTCGCTGCCCGAGTTTTCGAAGAGTCAGGAGTCCCCATGGCCACCAAAATCCACAGTACCGCCGTGATCTCGGAAGGCGCCCAGCTCGGCCAAGACGTCGAGATCGGTCCCTACACCGTCGTCGGTCCCCACGTGCGTTTGGGGGACGGCACCCGCGTGGGGCCGCAGGTCATGATCGACGGACACACTGAGATCGGCCGGGAAAACTTCATTGTCGGACAGTCCTCGCTCGGCACGCCGCCCCAGGATTTCTCGTACCAGGGCGAAGACACCCGCTTAGTCGTGGGGGATCGCAACACCATCCGCGAATTCGTGACGATCAACCGCGGCACGGTCAAAGGCGGCGGCTACACCCGCATCGGCAGCGACAACCTGTTGATGGCCTGCTGTCACGTCGCGCACGATTGCGAGCTGGAGGACCACGTCATCCTGGGCAACGGGGTCTTGCTGGCCGGGCATACCCTGGTGGAACACCATGCCAACCTTTCGGGCATGGCTGGGGCGGTGGCCTTCATCACCGTCGGTGCCCACGCGTACGTGGGCGGCATGACGCGCATGTCCAAGGACGTGCCGCCCTACATGATCGTCGACGGCCACGACAGCCGGGTGCGGGGCGTGAACACCATCGGGCTGAAGCGGGCAGGCTTTTCGGCGGAAGAGATCGAGACCCTGCGCGAGGCCCACCGGCGCATTTGGCGCTCCGGCAAGGCGCGCGGCAGCGCGATCGAGGAAATGAAGGCCGAGGAGGGCTGGGGCCCTCACGTGAAGTACTTGCTCGAGTCCATGGCCCGCACCGACATGGGCTTGAAAGGCCGCTATCGGGAGTCCCAGCGCAAGCAGTACACCGAGCTCGGCGTGCGCCGCATCCTGGAAGGCGAGGCGGTCGCCGACCTGCCTCGGGACTGAGCGCGACCTCGCTGGAGGCGGGCCAGGCCAGCGGCGTCACGGCCCGGCCCGGTTGGAGTGAGCCCTTGGGTGGCGTAGACTGACCCCCATGAAGCTGCGTCCCGTCGACCCTGCGGTCTCGTTCCCCGAGTTGGAAAGCCAGCGTCTCCAAGCCTGGGAGTCGCAGAACATTTTCCAACGGTCGATCGACGAGCGCGCGGGAGCGCCGCGCTTCGTGTTTTACGACGGTCCGCCCTTCGCCACCGGTTTGCCGCACTACGGGCACCTGGTGGGCAGCGTCATCAAGGACATCATCCCGCGCTACTTCACCATGCGCGGCATGCAGGTGGAGCGCCGCTGGGGCTGGGACTGTCACGGCTTGCCCGTGGAAAACGAGGCCCAGAAAGAGCTGAACCTGGCCGACGCCCGCGCCGTGGCCGAGCTCGGTATGGAGAAGTTCAACGAGACCTGCCGCAGCCTCGTCTTCCGCTACACCAAGGAGTGGCGCCACACGATCCGCCGCCTCGGCCGTTGGGTCGATCACGACAACGGCTATCGCACCATGGACCGCGACTTCATGGAGAGCGTCTGGTGGGTCTTCCGCACCCTGTGGGATCAAGGGCGCATCTACGAGGGCTTCCGCGTGCAGCCCGTTTCGACGGCGCTCGGCACGCCCCTGTCCAACTTCGAAGTGGCATTGGGGCCGCAGGAAAAAGACCCCGTCACCAAAAAGGAAGGCCACAAGCGCCGCCAGGATCCCAGCTTGACCGTGCGCTTCGCCCTGGAGGACGAAGACGCGTCGGTGTGGGTTTGGACGACCACGCCGTGGACCCTGCCGTCGAACCTAG
Organism: bacterium; assembly: GCA_030426785.1. Lineage (GTDB taxonomy): Bacteria > Planctomycetota > UBA1135 > UBA1135 > NORP259. The sequence goes on along the minus strand of JAUHXY010000071.1, from coordinate 5,058 downwards.
CGCTCGCGGTCAACCCGGAAATGGACTACGTCCAGTTCCGGATCCTGGAGACCGGCGAGGTGGCGTACGCCAACCCTGTGTGCCTCGCGCGTTACGCCGAGCGCAAGCGCATCGGGGAGTACGAAGTCCTCCGGACGGTGAAGGGCAAGGACTTGGAAGGGCGCACCTATCGGCCGTTGCTGCCCTTCTTCGCCGAGTACGCCCAACCCGATGCCTCCGGCCAGCGCGCCTTCCGCATCGTGCTTTCCGACCATGCCACCGACGAATCGGGTACGGGGGTCGTGCACATGGCGCCGGCGTTCGGGGAGGATGACTTCCAAGTGGGCCAGCGCGAAAACCTGCCCATGGTCAACCCCGTGAGCGTCACCGGTATCTTCGACGAGCGCGTGGCCCTGTGGGCCGGCCGGCACGTCAAAGAGGCCGACAAGGACATCATGGCGCACCTCAAGGAGCAGGGCAGCGTGGTGGACCGGGACACGATCGTGCACGCGACACCGCACTGCTACCGCACCGAGGAGCCGTTGATCTACATGGCCCTCTCCACCTGGTTCATGCGGGTGGAGGACATGCGCGATCGGCTGGTGGAACTGAACTCCCAGGTGCACTGGGTGCCCGAATCTATCGGCCAGGGCCGCTTCGGCAACTGGTTGGCCGGCGCGCGGGACTGGAACTTGGCGCGCAGCCGCTTTTGGGGGACGCCGTTGCCCATCTGGCGCTGCGACGAGGACCCCAGCGACATGCTCTGCATCGGTTCGGCAGAGGAGCTGGAGCAGCTCGCCGGGCTGGAAGCGGGTTCCCTCGATGATCTGCACCGCGAATACGTGGATGGGATCACGTTCCCGTCGCAAAAGACGCCGGGGGGCACCATGCGCCGCACGAGCGAGGTTTTCGATTGCTGGTTCGAGTCGGGCTCGATGCCCTTCGCGCAAAACCACTATCCCTTCGAAAACCAGGAATACGTCGAGAGCGGTCATCCCGGCGACTTCATCGCCGAAGGCGTCGATCAAACCCGCGGCTGGTTTTACACCCTGACCGTGCTCTCAGCGGCCATCCGCGACAAACGCGCCTTCAAGAACGTGATCGTCAACGGCATCGTATTGGCCGAAGACGGCGCGAAGATGTCCAAGAGCAAGCGCAACTTCACCGACCCCAACGTGGTGCTCGAAAAGTTCGGCGCGGACGCCTTGCGCATCTACTTGATCGATTCGCCGGTCGTGAACGCCAAGGACATCCGTTTCGCCGACGCTGGCGTGCAGGAAAAGGTGCGCACTGTGTTGCTGCCCCTGTGGAACTCCTATTCCTTCCTGACTCGCTATGCGGGCGTGGACGGTTGGGAGCCCGACTTCGTGGATCCCGACCCTGCCGTGCACGAGTTGGACGGCTGGATCCTGGCGCGCCTGCAGACCTTGGTGGGGGACGTGCGCGTGCACATGGACGCCTACCATCTCTACCAAGTCGTGCCGGAACTGCTCGGATTCATCGACGATCTGACGAACTGGTACATCCGCCTGTCCCGCCGCCGTTTCTGGCGCGGGGCCGGGGAAGACGATCGCGACAAGCAAAACGCCTACCGCACGCTGCATCACGTGCTGATCACCCTCAGCAAGGTACTCGCGCCGTTCTTGCCGTTTGTGGCGGACGAGATGTACGAAAACCTCAGCGCGGGCCAGGGCTTGGATAGCGTGCACTTGGAGGCCTACCCCGAGGTCCAAGCGAAACTGCAAAATCCCGAGCTGGAGCGCCGAATGGGGCTCGCGCGCCAAGCGGTCAACCTGGGCCGCTCCTTGCGGGTCAGCCAGGACGTGCGCATCCGTCAACCCTTGGCGGCCATGACGGTTGCGGTGGCGGATCCGAGCGATCGAGAGGCCTTAGAAAGCGCGCGGGAGCTCATCCTGCGCGAGCTCAACATCAAAGATTTGCAGTGGGCCGAGCGGGAAGCGGACCTGGTGCAGTTCTCCGCGCGCCCGAACCTCAAGGTGCTCGGCCCGCGCTTCGGTAAACGCTTGGGCGACATCAAAAAGGAGGTCGCGGGGCTCAGCAGCGAGCAGTGCGCGAAGATCCTGTCCGGACAAGCGCAGGCCAGCGATGGGGTGGAGGAGTTGTCCTACGACACCGAAAGCCTCTTGATCGACCGCCAATCGAAAGAAGGCCTCGTCGTGGATACCGGCGGGGGCGTTACGGTAGCGCTCGATCTTCACCTGACGCCGGAATTGGAGCGGGAAGGGTTGGCGCGCGAGCTGATCAGCCGCTTGCAGGCCAAGCGCAAAGAGCTCGACCTAGCCCTCGACGACCGCATCCGGGTGCACCTCCATGCCCAGGGAGAAATGGCCCGGGCCATCGAGGAGCACTGGGAGATGATCGCCGCCGAAGTGTTGGCGGATCACGGCTGTCCCGATGTGAGTGCCACCCCCGCCGAAGGCGAAACCGTCGAGTTGCTGGGTCATTCCCTGGACTTGCGCGTCGATGCGCCCGCGCGGCGCTAGTTCACTTCCCAAGACTGCAAGCTTTTGCCCGCCTCCGGCTGCAATCCGGCGGAAGCGGGCTACACTTAGGGCACTGGGGGGGTCGCGCCCGCAGGTGTGCCCCATGTTCCCTGGAGCCGAATGACCCCGAAATGGGCCTGTTACGCGCGTACGGTGTTCTGTACGCAGTTTGGCCCACCTGGAACCTAGTGGTTCCGGGACCTCGGAGGCCACGGCGGTGAACGACCTTCCCCAAATCCACGCGCCCCGGTGGCTTGGCTGCCGGGGCGCGTGGGTGTTGAAAGGCCTTAGTGTTCGGGGCGGCTACCTCCAACCACCTCGCCGAGGTCCTCGCGAGGCCACCCGATGGGCTAGGCCGCGTACGCTTTGCCACGAACGGGATCGCTGCGGGGGAGCGTCGAATGCCTGTGCGGGTCGCGCCTGCACGCACCGTAGGATGCGGGAGTAATCGGTCGGTGCGTGCCACTGCGCAGGCGCCCCGGTTGCGGGGGACCGTCAAGGGGGCGCGTTCCCACTCGGAACAACCCGTAGCAACACGAGGTGCGCAGTGAGGGGCATTCTGCTGATTACCGTTGCGGTGATCTTGATCGTACTAGGACTGCGATCGTCGGGAGACGATCCGCAAGAGGGGCCGCCGGTGCCCGAGGAGGGTCTTTCGAACGCCACGCTCGACCCGCGGGGGCCGCTGAACGGCCATGAAGCGGCGATCGCCGCACCCGAAGTGCCGGACCTCGATCCCGCCATCCTCGAAGAGGTGGCGGACCAAGGAGACCCGGCCGGTCCGGCGCAGGAGTTGCCCTTTGTGATGGGGGAGGATCCGGAGCTCGCTCCGGTCCCCGACCAGGGCGGACAGCCGGTCGAGCCTTGGTCCAGCCAAAACGTTCGCCCGAGCGGCGACGACCTGGAGGACGATGGCATCGCAATCACGGAAGCCTCCGCAGGTCGGTATCAACTGGGAGCGCCCGGTGGCGAGAGCGGAACGGTCGCGCGCGCTTTGCTCGAAGCGTGGATCGAGCAAAGCCCAGCGAAGCTACAGGTCGCGATGGACGGAGAGCACGGCTCGCAAGCGGCGCAGGATCAAGCGCGCGCCGCCGGTATGTTTTGGCAAGCGATGGTCGGCCGTCCCGAGTTGGCGGAGGCGGAGTGGGAGCAGTGGGTCGCGTCCGGTTCCTTGACGCCCGCGCAGCTCGAGATGTTGCGCGCGGCGATCGACTTTGACGTGGCGCCTTCCGTGCCAGAGAACGCTGGGCGACGGGATCCGTTGGCGCGTTCGATGCGTATGGTGTTGTTGGACGCTGCTGCGAACCGTATGCAGGATTCCTCGAAACATCAGCAATCCGCCGAATACCTGTCGGAATTGATGCTTTCCGAAATCAACGCACCGTGGAAGCCGCACCGCGCCGCGTTGATCGCTTGGGCGCAGCGTTTGAACTCGGCGCAAACGTTGCACCGTTTGCATCCCACCGGAGACTGGCCGGCTTTGACGCACCGCGTCGCGCCCAACGAGAGTTTGGAGTTGATCCGCAAGCGCATCGTGCAGTCCAACCCCGGCATGTTGATGTGCACGGGGTTGATCGCGCGCGTCAATCGTGTGGGGCAATACATCCACGCTGGGGACGTGCTGCGCATTCCCACGCAGCCCGCGAACATGCTCGTTGACTTGGATGCGCGCATGGCCTTCTACCGTCACGGCAGCGAGATCGTGCGGGCCTGGGATGTGGGCATCGGGAAGGAGGGCAAGGACACGCCGGTAGGCACCTATACGGTGGGGGATAAGCTGAAGGAGCCTGCCTGGATGCGCCGGGGCAAACCTTCGCTGCCCTACGGCCATCCCGAGAATCTGCTGGGTAGCCGTTGGCTGGGCTGGTATCAGGACGGTGTGAAGACCGATTACGGCTTCCACGGGACCAACGACGAGGCGGGCGTCGGGGGGCGGGTCTCCAGCGGTTGCATCCGGATGCGCAATACCGACGTGGAGGAGCTGTTCGACCTGCTTCCGGCCGGCGCCATGGTCATCGTGCAGCCCTGATCAGCCCCTCGCGCCCTGCGCGCACCTTTCCCGGGCCCTTCGGAAGCGATTCCGAAGGGCCCGGGGTCGTTTCCGGGTCCAGATCCCGTGTCTCGGAAGGAAATTGCGGATCCTTAACTCTTTGCTGTTTCACTGTTTACGCACCCTGCGATGGAAAAAGGATGATTTCTGGGGGGGGAGCGTTGACCAGCGCAGAATCGCCCCTATTATTCCCCCTCCTGACGCGGCGCAGGGCACCACACGAGGCACACCAAACGGTGACTCGGGCGGTGGTCGCGGCAACCCCCCAGCGGGGGGCAGCCGACCATCTCCACGGTGCTTTGACGGTCTCCATGGGCGTTCCGCCCGGCCGAGGCCCAGCGCTTGCGGCTCTTTGAAAATAAGGGTGACCTTTGAAAGCTTGAGCGAGTGGCGCTTTGGCGGAAACCATCTGTCTTTGATCGGACGGGTGGGGGCCAAGGCGCGAACAACAAAACCAGATCAAAAAACTTCAATTGAAGGGTTTGATCCTGGCTCAGAACGAACGCTAGCAGCGTGGATTAGGCA
>JAUHXY010000070.1 GCA_030426785.1 bacterium | reverse complement strand
CGGTTCGCCGGAAGAATGCCAGGCCAAGCTGCAAGCCTACCGCGAGAGCGGCATCGACGAGCCGATCATCTCTCCCTTCGCCCGCGGGCCCGGCTCTGCCAATGTGTTCGAGGAAGCCATCCGCGAGATCTGCGACATCGTGCACCGCGCCGGCGGCCAGGTGTACATGGACGGGGCCAACATGAACGCGCAGGTGGGGCTGTGCCGGCCGGGCGACTTCGGTCCGGACGTTTGTCACCTCAACCTGCACAAAACCTTCGCGATCCCGCACGGAGGCGGTGGTCCGGGCGTCGGTCCGATCGGTGTAGCGGAGCACTTGGTACCGTTCCTGCCCGGGCACCCGGTGGTGCCTTGTGGTGGTGACCAATCCATGGGCGCGGTGTCCGCCGCGCCGTGGGGCAGCGCGGGCGTCCTGCCGATCAGCTACCTGTACGTGGCCATGATGGGTTCGCGAGGACTGCAACGGGCTACCGAGGTCGCCATCCTGTCCGCCAACTACATGGCGGAGGTGTTGGCCGATCATTACCCGGTGCTTTACCGCGGGGCGAGCGGCCGCGTGGCCCACGAATTCATCTTGGATTTGCGCCCCTTCGAGAAGAGCGCCGGCATCGTGGCCGAAGACTTGGCCAAACGCTTGATGGACTACGGTTTCCACGCGCCCACCATGTCCTTCCCGGTCGCCGGCACCCTGATGATCGAGCCCACCGAATCGGAGTCGAAAGCCGAACTGGATCGATTCTGCCAAGCCATGATCCAGATCCGGGCGGAGATTCGCGCGATCGAAGAAGGTCAGGCGGACCGGCGCGACAACGTGCTCAAAAATGCTCCGCACACCGCGGCGGAAGTCACCAGCGACGAGTGGACGCACGCCTACACCCGCGAGCAGGCCGCTTGGCCCGCCCCGTGGGTGCGCGAGCACAAGTTCTGGCCTTATGTGGGGCGCGTCGATAACGGCTACGGTGACAAGAACCTGATGTGCACCTGCCCGTCGGTGGAAGAGATGGCCGAGATCGAAGGGGAGCTCGCCTCCGCCGGCGCGTAGGCCTCACTCCGCAAGATCGAAAAAAACGAGCGAAGCAGGGGGCCAACCCTTGCTTCGTTTCTTGTTTCGTGGTCCAAGGGACCCCTCGCCCTCGCGCTTCCTAGGAGTCGACACCGTGGAAATCGAAGTCCTCAAACCCGGACACTTTGAGTCCGACCGCCACTACTACCCCCGCACGCTGAACGCGCAGATCCACCCGCTGGTCTTGGCGTTCATGCGCATGAGTCGGGGGCGTTTGGTGAGTCGCTACTGCCACCTGAATCCCCACGTGGATCGGGACGCGCTGGAGGAGGTCTTGACCACCGCGCCGCGCTTTTTGCGCTGGTCGGGCAGCGACGTGCTCAACGTGTCCACCGAGGACGGGCGCAAGCGCAAGCTGGTGGTGGAGACCAACTCCTGTCCTTCGGGGCAAAAGTCCTTCCCCGTGCTGGAGGATGACCGGGAAGAGGGCGGGTACGCGCGCATGATGGAGCACACCTTCGTGCCCCTGATCTCCAAGGTGCTGCGCAAAGCGCCCCCGGAGCACGTGCTGACCGTGCTGTACGACAAGAACCACATGGAGTCGAGCGGCTACGCGCAGGTGCTCGCCAACGCGACCGGCCGCGAAGTGCTGTTGGTGCCTTGCCTGGAGTCCGACCCGCACCGCTTTTTGGAGATCCACGACCGGCGCCTCTTCGTGCGCCACGAAGGCCAAACCGTGGAGGTCGCCTGCGCATTCCGCTACGTCACGCAGAAGCCCTGGACGCGGCTGCCGTTCAACCTGCGCACACCCATCCTGAATCCCATCGTGGCTTGCCTCGCGGGGGGGCGCAACAAAACCACCGCGGCGAAAGCCTACGAGATGCTCAACGGCAAGCTGCGCGAATCGGGCCTGCAGATTCACTTCCCTGAGACCCACACCAACGTGGGCAAGCGCGAAGTGCCCTTGCTCGCAGCGCAATTCGGCGGCCGTTTGGTGGTCAAGGTGCCTTACCTCAACGCGGGCCAAGGCATCTACACGATCGTCAACCAGCGCGAACTCGACGCCTTCATGGCCGAAGATCACCCCTACGAGGAGTTTGTGGTCCAACAGTTGGTGGGGGGGCTGCACTGGTCGTCGACGTGCCAGACTGGCAAGCTCTTCCACATCGGAACGATCCCCGACAAGTCCGAGCGCATCTACGCTTTTGACATGCGCATGATGATCTCGTGGCAGGAGTCGGAGTTCCGCCCGTTGGCCATGTACGCGCGCCGAGCGCAACTGCCGCTCCTGAACGACTTGGAGGAGGGCTCGCAGTCGTGGTCGATCCTGGGCACCAACCTTTCGAAGCGCCTCGGCGTCGATTCCTGGACCACCGAACCCACGCGACTCCTGATGGTCGACCGCAAAGACTTTGGGCGTCTGGGCCTCGGCATGGACGACCTGATCGACACGTTCGTGCAAACGGTGCTGTGTCACCGCGCGATCGATGATCTCTCGCAACAGCTGGTGATGCGGGGAGGCGGCTTCCGTCGCAAACTGTTTGCGACCCTGACCCCCGATGCCAGTTTGTTGGACGAAATCCGCGAAGACCTTCCGCAAAAGCGCGAAGGAGCCGGATCCTCGTCCACCACAATCGAAAGCCCCTTGTCGTAATCCCACACGACCCCCCGCTCATGTCCGCCAAGCGCAAGCAAGGGTTTTACCAGCCCATCGCCCTCGAAGACTTTCCCCGCGGAGGCCGGCACCAACTGGAGCTGCCGATCTACGAAAACTCCTTGGGTCACCCCACCTACTGCCCCTTCGTCGTCGTGCGCGGCGCTCACCCCGGACCGGTGTTGGGAATTTGCGCCGCCACGCACGGGGACGAGCTCAACGGCATCAACATCATCCACAGGGTGTTGGCCAGCGTGCGCCCGGACCAGTTGCACGGCACGCTGCTGTGCTGCCCGGTCGTCAACGTACCCGCGTTCGAGGCGGGCCAACGGCGGTTCCCGGTGGACGAAAAGGACCTCAACACCTGCTTCCCCGGCAAGAGCACCGGCACACCTAGCGACCAATACGCGCGGGCGTTCGTCGAACGCTTCCTCAAGTCGGTGGAGTACCTGATCGACATTCACACCGCGAGCGAAGGCCGCCTCAACTCCATGTACGTGCGTGCGGACTGGCACTCGCCGGCGGCCCGGGACATGGCGCTGCTCCTGCAGCCCGAGATCATCTTGCACGGCAAGAGCGGGGATCGCACCCTGCGCAGCGCGGCGCGGGCTTTGGACGTTCCCGCGGTGACCTTGGAAGCCGGCAACCCCAGCGTCTTCCAGCGCCAAATGGCCGAAGACGGCGAACGGGGCATCCAACGGGTCATGGCAGCCCTGGGCATGATCCGCGACCAAGAGCCGCCCGCCCACACGCGCACACCGGTGATCTGCCACGACTCGCAATGGCTGCGCACGACGCAGGGGGGCATTTTGGACTTGAACTTGGAGCTCTGCCAGAAAATCGAAAAGGGCCAAGAGGTCGCCACCTTGCGCAACGCCTTCGGGGACACCACCGGGACCTACAAATCACCCGCGGAAGGCATCGTGATTGGCATGGCCCACACGCCGCTCGCGTTCCCCGGCACGCGCTACTGTCATTTGGGTCGCATCGGCGAGCCGACCGCGCCCAAGCAGCCCGTTTCGGGTCGTTTGAACCACCGGCTCATCGGCCAAGAGGGCGAGGGTTGAAGCTGTGGGTCGTCTCCACCCTGACCCAGTCACCGGGGACGGAGCTGGTGTTGGATTCGGCCCGCCGTCGCGGACACGACGTGCGGCGCGTGCATCCGTTGCACGTCGGCGTGTTGATGGGCGGCCAGGCGACCTTCGGCTTTTGGGAGGACGGTCAACGGCTGGAACCTCCGGACGGCATCTTTACGCGCATGGGGGCGGTGGCGCCTCTGCGCGCCTTCGTGCTGCTCCGAGCGGCTTTGCACCTGTCCATTCCCGTCATCAACCACCCGGACGGGCTGACTTGGGCGCGCAACAAGATCCTCACAGCACAGCGGCTCGTCGCTCGTGGGCTGCCGTGTCCTGAAACGCTGGCGATCTCCGCGAACCTGCGGGCGAGCGAGGTGGAGGCGGCTTTGGGGCCCGGTCCTTGGGTGCTCAAAGAAGCGGTGGGCAGCAAGGGGGCTTCGGTGCACTTGGTGCACGATCATCGCGAGATGAAAGCGATCTTGCGCGACAATCCCATGCCGGAAGGGGGGTGGCTGGTGCAACGCTTCATCCGCGAAGCGGCTGGTTCGGATTTGCGTGTACTCGTGATCGGAGGGCGCGCACGGGCCGCCATGCGGCGCAGAGGCAAACCCGGGGACTTCCGCTCCAACCTGCACCAAGGCGGGCAAGGAGAGCCCTACGAACTGCATCCCGAGATCTGCGATCTCGCGGAGTCCGCCGCCGCGGCGCTGGGATTGTCCGTGGCCGGGGTCGACATCCTCGAATCGGATTCAGGCTTGCAGGTGCTCGAGGTCAACGGCTCGCCCGGGTTTGCGGGCATCACGGGAGCCCTCGAGCGCGACCTGGCCGGTGAACTGTTGGAGTTCCTGGAGGCTGAGTGGCGGGCCGCTCCCCCGCAGGCGCACTGAGGGCGGCTGGATCTCGACGCCGGGAATTGTCCCTGCGCCCGGTCCGTCAAAACGCGGCCCGCAACACGCGCCATCCTCGCGAGCACGCTAGGCTGCCACCATGCTCGTACTGTGGGATGGGGACCATATCCTGAAAGCCTACTTTGATCCGCTCACCTCGACGCTGGACCTGGTCTCCAGTTTTCTCGCGGAGGGGGGGCGTGCGGCTTCGTTGGAAGGCGCTCTATCGCTCGGAGTGGATGAGGACGGGCTCTTTCACCACCTATCCCTGACGATCCAACCGGACGCGAGTTCCGAGGGCTTTCCCCAACGCCCGTCGGACTGCCCGGTCGCATCGCGTGCGGAGGTCGAGTTGTCCGAGGGGGGTCGTGCTGAAGTCACCTACGATGCGACCACCGGCACGCTCCGATTGCGCTTCGACGGCATCGAAGCCGTCGAATGGGCGCGACTGGGTCCAAACCTGGTGTGGTTGGCCTTAGACGAGGACGCCCAGTTGGCGGCCATGGTGGTGGAAGGGGTTTCGAAAGATCCCGGGGGCAAAGCCCAAGCCGCGTGGCTCGCCGAGATGGGCGTCGAGGACTAACGCCACCTTGCTCTTGCTGGTGGTCAGCGCGCCAAGGCCGCGAGCACGCGCGCTTTGATCGACGTCATCGGCACCGCTTCCCCGTCGGGTTCGGGGTTGCCTGGACCGAAGGGCAACGACGAAAGGTACACCGGCCCGCGGGAGGCCTTGGAGGGCAAACGACCGTGGCTGCCGCGCACCAACTCGGGCCGCAACGGGATCACGTCCATGCGATAGCGCTGGCCCAGCTTTTTCTGCAGCAGCTTGCCGGCGACTTTGAGCTTCGGAAACCGAATGCCTGGATCCAACCACATTTCACAAGGGTCGTAGCCGGGTTTGCGGTGGATGTCGACGGTGCGCGCGAAGTCCGGTTCGGCGTCCGGATCGTCCCAGTAGTAGTAGGTGAACCAGGCCCCGGCTTCGGCGATCGCGACCAAGTCTCCGGCGTTTTCATGCGCGATGCCGTAGGCCACCTGAGCGTCTCGGTCGAGCACGTGTTCGACGCCGGGCAAGGCCTCGAGGGTCGTGCGGGCGCGTTCCAAGGCCCCTTCGTCCTGGCAATACACGTGAGCGATTTGGTGGTCTGCTAGTGCGAACGCGCGGCTCCCGAAGGGGTCGAGCACCTCGCCCGTGGGCGTCGGGCGCGCGTGCAACAAACCCGCGTGGCGCAACGCTAGGTTGATCGCAACCGGTCGTTCGACCGCTTCGATGGCGTACTCCGAGACGGCGATGGTGACGACGCCTTGCGCATCGGCGGCCTCCACCAGCGTGCCGACCAAGGTGTCGAGTTCTGCCAGGGCCTGAATCGAGCGCGGATGATCCGGACCGAAGCGCTGGTGGTCGTAATCCAGGTGGGGCAAGTAGGCCATCGTCAGGTCGGGGGACTTTTCGACCAAGGTCCGGCGCGTAGCTTCAGCGATCCAGCGACTGGATGGCAGACCGGCTTTGGGGCCCCAAAAATCGAAGAAGGGGAACGCGCCGATGGCGTCCTCCAAGTCCTGTCCGAAGGTCGGCGGCCACGAGTAGACCGCCGGAATTTTGCGCCCATCGGCGGGGTAGTAGGGCCGCGGCGTGATCGACCATTCCACCGACGCGCCCATGTTCCACCACCAGAACAGCTTCGCGCATCGGAAGGAGGGTTGTCGGAGTTTCGCGGCCTCGTAGACCTTCTCTCCGGCCACCAAATGATTGGATTGCCGCCACAGCGCCACCTCCATGGTGCGCCGATCGAGCCAGCCGTTGGCCACGGCACCGTGCTCGCTGGGCAAGGTGCCCGTCAGCAACGTGGCCTGCGCGCTGCAGGTCACGCCCGGCAAGATGCCTTGCATCGGAGCCATCGAGCCCCGGCGGGCGAGGGCGGCGAGGTGGGGCGTGTGTTGCCCGATCTGGTCGGCGGAGAGCCCGACGAGGTTCAACCAAAGGACGGCGGTCATGGGGGCGCATGGTATCATCCGCGCCTATGCTTCGACGCCTGTTGCGCCTGTTCCAGCGCTCCCACATCGTGGTTCCGAACGCGGCGGAACTCGAGCCGGGGACGGCTCGCACCATCAAGCTGGGGGAGGTCCATGAGGGCGGCACCGAGCTCTTGATCTGCCGCATGCCCGACGGGCGCGTGCACGCCATGGACAGCGAGTGCCCCCACGGCCACGGGGGACGGCTCATGCCCGGTCCTCTGGTCGACGGACGTTACGTGGAATGCCCGATGCACAACTTCCACTTCGACCCCAAGTCTGGGCGCGTCGAGCGCGGCGTGTGCCCGAGCTTGCGCCGCTTCGCGATCCGCGAGCAGGACGGGGAGTTCCACATCTCGATCTGAAGCCATGCCGGAATTGCCCGAAGTCGAAACGACCGCGCGCTTGATCCGGCCCGGGGTGGAAGGCCGCCGCATCGCGGGGGTGGAGGTGGAGTGGCCGCGGACCGTCGGAGCCCTGACTCCCAAGGCCTTCGCGCAAGCCGTCACCGGCACCCGCATCGTGCGCGTCTCCCGGCGCGCCAAGTACGTGGTCCTGCACCTCGAACGCCGCGGCCGGCCAGCCGGGGTACTGCTGGTGCACCTGCGCATGACCGGGCGTTTGGTGGTCGAGCCGCGCCGTGCACCCGCGCCGCCCTATCGTCGCGTGAGCCTTGGTCTTGATCGCGGCACCCTGCATTTTCTCGATGTGCGCAAGTTCGGCCGGTTCACCTTTCACGAGGACGCGGCCAAAGCCCTCGCACACCTGGGGCCTGAGCCGCTCGAAGACGCTTGGCTCGCCGAGGACTTCTCCCGCGCCCTGCGCACGCGCAAGCGCCAGATCAAACCCCTGCTGCTCGATCAGTCCTTCCTGGCCGGGCTGGGCAACATCTACGTGGACGAGTCGTTGCATGGCGCTCGCATCCACCCCGAGCAACCGGCTCACCGCATTTCGAGCGCCAAGGCCCGTCATCTGCACTCCGAGATCCGCCGGGTCTTGTCCGCCGCCGTCGAACGAGAGGGTTCAAGCTTCGACGCCTTCTACCGCACCCCGGAGGGCCAGCCGGGTTCCTACCAGCACCTCTTCCAGGTCTACGGCAAGCAGGGGGAGCCCTGTCCACGCTGCGGACGGTCGATCCGCCGGATCGTGGTCGGCCAACGTGGCACCCACTTTTGCCCAGCCTGCCAAGCGGCGCCCCGCCGGTCGCGCTAGGTTCCCTTGGTCCGGGCCCAAGAAGGGTCCCAAAAGGGCAAAAAAGAGCGCCCAGCAGGGTTCGCGGAGGGGGGGCAATCCCTACACTTCGCGCGCTATGCTCGACACGTCTGGGTTCAAGAAAGGGGTCTGCCTCGTCTACAAGGGCGACCCGATGATCATCCTCGATCAATCCGTTTCCACGCCGACCGCGCGGGGAGGGAATACGATCTTTAAGGTCAAACTCAAAAACCTGCACACGGGGCAGGTTTTGAACGAATCGATCCGTTCGGGCGAGAAGTTCGAAGAGGTCGACATGGAGCGCCACCCGGCCAGCTACCTGTACAACGACGGGACCCACTGGTACTTCATGGACGACACGACTTTCGAGCAGTTCGAGTTCGACGCCGAAGGTTTGGGTGGTTCCCAGGACTATTTGGTCGACGGTATCCAAGGGTTGCAGGCCCTGCTGATCGACGGCCACGTCGCCAGCGTGGAATTGCCCATGACGGTCATCATGACGGCTGTGGAAACCGAGCCGACCATCAAAGGCGCGACCGCGCAGGCGCAGCTCAAGCCGGCCACCACCGAGACGGGACTCGTCGTGCAAGTGCCGCCCTACCTGTCCGCGGGCGAGAAGATCAAGATCGACACCCGCGACGGGCACTTCGTCGAGCGCGTCAAGGAGTAGATCGGGGCCGGCCTAGCGCTTGCCCTGCAAGTAGGCCTGGCGCATCGGTTCGGGCAGCTTCTCGATGGCGTAGCGCAACATGGTGCGCGGCATGCGCGGGTAGTGCTCGTCCAAAAAGCCGGTCAGGGCGGTCTTTTGCTGTTTGCCCACCTCGCGCAGGAGCCAACCGGTGGCTTTGTGCATGAGGTCTTCGGGATCTTGGAGATAGCGCTTGGCGAGGCGCAAAGTGTCCTCCAATTCGCCGACCCCCACGAAGGGCATGGTCGCGATCATGGCGATGCGCCGCTCCCAGAGGGAAGGAGAGCGCGACAGTTCATCGAGGATCTTGCGGGGCCGGTCCAGCAAGTAGGTTCCCAGGATCTTGTGGGCCGATGCATCCACCAGGTCCCAGTTGTTGATGAACTCGGTGTGGTCGAGATAGAAGTCCACTAGTTCCGCTGCGGCCTCGTCCTCGCCAGCTCGATCCATGCGCTGAAACTGATGCGTCAGGATGATCAGGGCCAGCAAGCGCTCTTCATGCCACTTCGAGCGCAGGAGCTTGCGCACGTCCGGTCGGCGCAGATCGCGGTATTGCCGCGCCACCGCGCGGACCGGCGGCACGCGCACGCCGAGAAAGCGATCGCCCTCTCCGTACTCGCCCGGACCGGTCTTGAAAAAACGCTGGTGGAAGGCAGCGTGTTCCGGGTTGGCGTGGGCGCGCAGCGCGGCGCGGGCGGCGGCCAGGGTCATCGCTAGATGCGCATGCGCCACAAGGATTCCACTTCGGGAACCTGGGGCCACTGCTCGGCGCACACCGACAAATACAGGGTCACATCCGCCGGATCGTACTTTTGATCGAGGGTGCTGATCGCCTCGTTGAGCTTGGCCACTTGGGGCTTCGCATCCGATTCCTTCAGCATGCCGTCGTCGTGGGGGACCTCGGTGCTGTCGAGGAAGTCGAGGATGAGTTGCTTGTGCCCGGTCATCAAGTACGTGCCGAAGACCTCGTAGGTCAACTCCGCGTTGGCGGAGCGCTCGAGCATGAGCTTGGCCCGTTGCGCGCGTTTGGCGAGAGGCAGCTTCTTGATGGCTTGGGGGCGGAACTTCAGTTCCTTGGCAACCTCCATGTCCAGGGGGCCGATGCCTTGGTTTTGCCCGGCGAGCGCGGCGTAGATGGCTTCAAAACGCTCGGGGGTGAGCGACTTCAGTTGTTCGATGACCTTCATGGGGAGCGGGAGTCTAACGGGACGGGGGAAAGGCTCCAAGATCGGTGTCTGCAAGCCCGATCCGAACCTCGATCCAGACCTCGCGGTTCCCGGGCTTGGCGGTTCCTCTCCTCCGGCGGTGGGCTAGGATGAGGCCATGAGCGCCTCTGCGCACGAGCCCGCGACGTCCCAACACGCCCCCGGCCCGAATCCCTCCGCTCGCCCGGAGGCCTCCCAAGCCGGTCGTTTTCCACGCCACGAAGCCGCCTACGCCCTATGCGCAGCGCTGTTTGTGGTGGTTTTGGTGCTGACCAACATCATCGGCACGAAGCTCTTCGTGATCTTTCCGAACGGTGGCCCGAGCTTCCTGTTCGACGGGGGGCCGTGGACGTTGACCTCAGGGATTCTGACGTACCCCATCACGTTTTTGCTGACGGACTTGGTGTCGGAGCTGTGGGGTCGCAAGCGCGCCAACTTCATGGTCTTCATGGGCTTCGGGATGAGCGTCTTCATGCTCGGGCTCTTGCAGATGGCGGTGGCGCTGCCCCCGTCGCCGATCTGGAACTTGCCGGATCTCGGCATTCCCGACAGCGACGCCATGCAGCTCGCCTTCCGCGGGACCTTCACGAATCCCGGCATCCTGTTGTTTGCGTCGATGTTGGCGTACCTGGTCGCGCAGCTATTCGACGTGCGTCTCTATCACTTTTGGTGGAAGGTTACCGGCGGGCGCTGGATGTTCGTGCGCAACAACGGCTCGACCATGATCAGCCAATTGGTCGACACGATCATCGTCAACGGGATCTTCTTGCACTTCGGTCTGGGCCTAGAGGCGGACATGATCGTGCAGATCATCGTGGCCGTGTACCTCTGCAAGGTCCTCCTGGCGTGGATCGATACCCCGTTCATCTACCTGACGGTAGGGCTGATGGAACGCTTCCTGGGGATCCCAAAGGATCGCCATCGCACGAGCGCGCCCTTGGCCTAGGGGTCGCGCCCTCAGCGCGGGCCCGCCGCGTTTCCGTCGAGCTTGCGACGGTAGACGCGCAGGCGGTGCAGGACGTCATCGTCCAATAGCAGGGCTTCCCAGCGGGAACGGTCAACGACGTCATCGGCCTGGCGCGGATCGATGAGCAGCACGTCGCCGCCTTGTGGCTGGTCCGCATCCAGTTCGGGGGTCCACCAGCGCGGGGCCGGTTGCAGGTAGGCCTGCGTGTTGAACTCCGTCCAAGCATGGGTCCACAGGGTGGAGCCGGCTGGAACCAGCGCTTGCAGCGTGTGGGCCAAATCTTGGTGGGGGGTCTCGAGCGCTTTGAAAGGCCGCACGTGCACGAGCTGGTAGTGGCGACCCGCCGCCAAGGCGAGCAAAGCCCACGGCAAAAAGTCGCGGCGCAAACCGCCCACGCTGCGCCGGAAAGCGACGAGGCCCGCAGCGGTTGCGACCAGAACGGGCATCCAGGCGTAGCCCTGGGGTCGACCGGCTTTGAGGGGGTCCACGTCCTGGGGCAGCCAGGCGCACACGAACAGGCCGATGCCGAGCAACCCGGTCAGCCAAGCGACGGGTCGCCATCCGGGCAGCGAACGGAAGCGATGCCCGCGCGCACGAGCGACCGCGATCGGGTCCGCAGCCGCGATCGCGATCAGCCCCGCGATGGGGTAGACGTAGCGGGGCCGCGTTCCTACGGGCAGCGCGAAGACGAGCACGGACAAGAGCGCGGCCCACAGCGCGTAGCGGGTGGCGCCGGCGGGCGGGTCGGTGCGCATGGCCTGGCCCGCGCCGAGCAAGAGCCACAGGCCGGGAAAGAAGCCCAGCAACACGCCGCTGATCAAGCGCAGACGGTCTTTGCCGTAGGCGCCGAGCCCTCCATCCCCTTCGCGCCGCAACTCACCGCTCCAGCGATCCATCAAGGCATCGGCCGGCACTTGTTGCAGCAAGAGCGCGGTCCACAGGAGCACCGGCACCAAAGACAACAGGATCAAGGCGGGCAAACGCAGTCCTTTCCAAACCGCTCGGCCTTGCACGACGCTGAGCGCGATCAAGCCCGCGCCCAGGAACACCGCGGCCGGTGGGCCTTTTGCGAAGAAGGCAGCGCCGAAACCCAGGGCTGCGGCACCGGTGGCCCACCAGGACCTGGGAGCCCACCACAGGGCCGCCCAACCGGCGAGCACCAAGGGCCCGAACAGCCCCTCGATCTCGCCCAGCCCGCCCTTGGTGAAAACCGTCCAGGTCAACAGGTACAAAGCGCCAGCCCAGGGACCGGCACGGGGATCGATGGCGCGCCGCGCGAAAAGCCAAGCCAGCAGGGCTCCCAGCAACGTGCCGATCAGAGCAGGCCAACGCACGGCCCACACGTCGACTTGCCCGCGCGCTTGCCCCGCCGCGGCCACCGACCACATATACAGCGGCGGCTTGTTGAGGTAGGGGCGCCCGAAGAGTTGTGGCTGCACCCATTCGCCACTCGCGAGCATGGCGCGCGCGGGAAGGGCGCGGCGCGCTTCTTCGTTGTGCAGTTCCCGCGCCCCGGCGTTGGGCAAATACAAGAGCGCCCACAAACCGATCAGCGCCAGGGCTTGCAACCAAGCGCTTTCCCATGGCCGCCAAGCAGCGCTGGCGGGCGCGAGGGGTTCCGGCGAGGAGACTTCCGGCGCGGGCACGGTCAGCGCTTAGGAATGCAGGTCGTCGGCGGACTCATGCACCGCCAACACGCGCAGTTCGAAGGTGATCACTTGGCCCGCCAAAGGGTGGTTGAGGTCGAGCGTGACCGTATCCGGCGTCACGTCGACGACTTTGACTTCCCGCGGCTCCATCTCCTCCATGTCGTCCTCGCCCTCTTCGGGTTCGAGCTGCACTTCGATCCAATCCCCTTGGACGATTTCGGCGTCGGGAGGGAACTCATCGCGCGCCACATTGACGATTTGTTCGGGATCAAAGTCGCCGTAGGACTCGTCGGGATCGAGGGTGATGCGCACCTCGTGACCCGCCTCCTTGCCATCGAGTGCTTTCTCGATGGCCGGCGGCAATTCGCCAACCCCATGTACGTACTCCATGGGGCCCCCTTCGGCGCTCGATTCGAGGGTCTCGCCCTGGTCGTTCTTCAGGGCGTATTCGAGTTGCACAAGATGTCCGGTTTGGATCTTCACGGGCGTTTCCGCTGGGGGGAGTAGGGGACGGGACGGCTGGGATTGCACACCGGGCCCGGGAGCAAGGGAAGCGCGAGGCGCCGATTTTGTGACCAGGTTCCTCTCGCCGGCCCTTACTCCGCTTTGCCGGTGCCGCGGCGGTTCAGGTAGGTGTAGCCCATCAGGCCGCGCTCGTAGCGCGCCCAGAACTTGGCCGAGTCATCGAAGCTCATGCGACCTTCGTCCAGGGCGGACTCCACGTGCCGCCGCAGGCGCCGCAAGAGGTCTTCCTCGAAGTACTCCACGTACGAGAGCACTTCCTTGACCCGGTCCCCGCGCACCACGTGTGTCAGCCGAGGCTTGCCCCGGGAATCCAAGTCCACGTGAACCACGTTGGTATCGCCGAACAGGTTGTGCATGTCGCCCAGGATCTCCTGATACGCGCCGACCAGGAAGAAGCCCAGGTAGTAGGGCTCGTCAGCGCGCATCTCGTGCAGCTCGAGGCAGTTCTTGTGCCCACGCGAATCGATGAAGTGCACGACCTTGCCGTCGGAATCGCAGGTCAGGTCCGCGAGCACCGCGCGACGGGTGGGTTCTTCGGTGTGCCGGTGGATCGGCAGGATCGGGAAGAGGTGGTCGATGGCCCAGGAGTCGGGCAGGGACTGGAAGAGGGAGAAGTTGACGAAGTAGGTGTCCGCCAACGCCGCTTCGAGGGAAGTCAAATCCTCGTGCTGGTCCTCGTCTTGGCGCTGAAGCTCCAAGACCTTCCAAAGCACCGTCCAGTATTCCTTTTCGAGCAGGGCACGGGCGCGCAGGGTCAAGTGCCCGGACTGAAAGAGCATCACCGAACGCTCGCGCATTTCCTGCGCGTCGTGATACCGCATCAAGTAGTTCTCGAGATCGATGCCCTCACCCAGATCGGCCATGTTCGTGATGATCTCTTCGGACTCTTCGTCCCCTGGAGCCGGGTCCGGCAGGCTCCAATTCTCCGCACCGTCCAAAGTTGTCACTCCGACCACTTCAGCGATCAGCACGCTGTGGTGCGCGGAAAGGGCACGACCGGATTCCGACAGGATCGTGGGCTGGGGGATGCCATTCTTTTCGCAGGCTTGCACGAGCGCCCAGACCACGTCGTCCGCGTACTCCGCCAAGCTATAGTTGCGCGAGGAATCCCCGTCGCTGCCCGAACCGTCGTAGTCCACGCCCAATCCACCGCCCACGTCGAAGAAGCGGATGGAGACGCCCATGGCGTGCAGGCCGATCAGCACGTTGGTCGACTCGTTCATGGCTTGCTTGAACGAGCGAATGTGGGTGATCTGGCTGCCCACGTGGTAGTGCAGGAGCTGCAGACAGTCGAGCAGGTCGTGCTCGCGCAAGGTTTCGACGACCCGCACGATTTCGGCGGCCGTCAGACCGAACTTGGAGCGGTCGCCAACGGAGTCCTGCCAGCGTCCCGAACTCTTGAAGGTCAGCTTGCTGCGCACGCCGAGCGCAGGGCGGATGCCCAGCTTCTTGTAGGCGTCCAAGATGGTGTGCAACTCGGTGAACTTCTCGATGACCAGGATGGGCGTGATGCCCAACTGGCTCGAGAGCATGGCCATCTCGATGTACTCTTGGTCTTTGTAGCCGTTGCAGACCATCAGCGAGCCCTCGCCGGCCTGCAGCGCGATGCCCGCGATGAGTTCCGGCTTGCTGCCTACCTCCAAACCCATGCCGTGTTCGCGGCCTTCTTCGAGCAGCACTTCGGCCACCAAACGGTCCTGGTTGACCTTGATGGGGTAGACCGCGCGGTAGGGGGCGGAGTAGTTGTACTCCCGGCGCGCCCGATTGAAAACGCCGTGCAAGCGCCGCACTCGGTTGCGCAAGATGCCGTCAAAGCGCAGCAGCATGGGGGCTTGCACGCCGCGCGCTTGGATCTGGCCGACGATTTCGTACAGATCGATCGACTCGTCCTCCGTGCCGTCGGGGGTGACTTGCACGTTCCCTTCGGGACCGATACGGAAGTACTGGCTGCCCCAGTTTTCGATGTGGTACAGGTCGGTGCTGTCGGAGGTCGTCCAGTCGGTCATTTGGGAGCCTCACCCGACGGACGGTGCCGTCGAGTGGTCTGTGCCTAGGGCATCAAAGGGAGAGACCCGCCTCGATCGCTCGGGGGGCTGTCGAACTGTCTGGGGCGCGCGGGGCGCGGTTCGGCGAGTATAAGGACGGGTCGAGGGCGATCCTGCCGGAGGTGGGAGATTTTGCCTCGAAATCGGGCTCTGGCGGATGGGCCCGCATGGAGGGGGAGGTACGGCTTCCGGTTCGATCCGGTCGCTGTGTAGGGGCAAGCTCTCGACCGCGCCCGGACACTCAGAACTTACGTGCCCCCCCTCCGGGCACCCGCTATGCTCCGGCTATGACTACGATCCGTTTCGTGAATCGCGTGGATGCCTTGTTGAAAGGCACCGATCGTCTGCTCCTGGTCGGTTCTGCCGAGGTGCTCCAATCGGGTGAACGCTTCGATGTGTTACCCGAAGAGTTGATGCGCCTCGCCGTGGACTTGGCTTCCGACTTGAAGCCGGGCGACATGGGGGCGGCTGCTGGAACCTTAACCGGCGCGAGCCCCCGTAAGTTGGCGCTCGGCATGCTGCCGGACAAGCTGTCCCGCCACAACTCGCCCACCCGGGCCGGTGCGATCCAGCAGGTCGTAGCGCAATCGCAGACGGGCAAGAAGGGCAACGCGGGCATCCTGCTCTACCTGGACGACCCGGCGCATTATCCCGCTGCGGTCGCGGCCATCGGACGTGCCTTGCCGCTGTTCAGCGCCAAGACTGGAGGCGATACCAAGCAAAAGGCCCCGACCCTCAAAATCCTGGCCCTCGATGAACACGACGAGCCGATCACGGCCGACAAGGTCGTCAAGACGCGCATCGAGTGCGTGCGCGAGGTAGCGAAACTGGTGGACATGCCTCCTCAGGATTGCCATCCGGAAGGCATGCAGAAGGCGGCTTGGGCCCTGTTGCGCGGCGTCGAGAACGTGACCAAGTCCGCCATCATCGGCCCCAAGCTAGTGGCGGCGGGGCTCGGTGGCATCCATGGCGTCGGGCGCACCGCCCCAGTTGCGCCGCGCCTTTTGATCCTGCAGTACAAGCCGAAGGGACGGGTCAGCGGTCCGCACGTGGCTTTGGTCGGCAAGGGTGTGACCTACGACACAGGTGGCTTGAGCCTCAAGGTCGGCGGCTCCATGGTCAACATGAAGTCGGACATGGGCGGATCCGCGGCGGTTTTGGGTGCTTTCCTCGAATTGGCCAAGACCGGCGTCAAACGACGGGTGACGGCGCTCTTGTGCATGGCCGAAAACTCCATCGGCCCCGACTCCTACCGGCCCGACGACATCTTGACGATGCATTCGGGCAAGACGGTTGAGATCAACAACACCGACGCGGAAGGGCGTTTGTTGTTGGGGGACGGCGTGAGCTACGCGGCCCGCAAGTTGAAGGCGGACGTGATCGTCGATGCGGCCACCCTGACCGGGGCGCAGTTGGTCGCCACGGGACGCATGCACGCGGCTGTGGTATGCAACGACGAGGCCTTGGAGCAAAGCCTGTTGGTCGCCGGCCGCTCCAGCGGAGATCTCACCCACGCGCTGCCCTTCGCGCCGGAGCTCTACCACAAGGAATTCCAAAGCCAGGTGGCGGATATGCGCAACTCGGTGGCCGATCGCATGAACGCGCAGTCCTCGTGCGCCGCCCAGTTCGTCTACAACCATATCGAAGACCTCGACGTCACCTGGGGGCACGTGGATTTGGCCGGCCCCGCCTTTGTGAAGGGACGGGCCACGGGCTTTGGGGTTGGACTCTTGGCCGAAATGGTGCGCGCCCTCTAGCACCAAATCTCTTATTGGTCTTAGGGGGCAGCCCCAGCGCAGCCCAACCAG
>JAUHXY010000329.1 GCA_030426785.1 bacterium | reverse complement strand
AGTCGGGTACCTGGTACTCCATGAAGCACCCTTCGGACGGGGAAATCCGCCTCGGCCAGGGCATGGAGCGCTCGCGTACCTTCCTGATGGACAACCCCGATCTGGCCGAGGTCATCGACCAGGCGATTCGACGTTTCTTCGCGCCGGCACCGGCACCGGCCGACGATCCCGCGGCGAACGAGACCGAGGCCTCTTCGAAGGCAGCCGATACCAAAGGCGCGGACGCGAAAGCCGCCTCCAGCAAAACCGCTTCCGAGAAGGCCAGCGCAGCCAAAGCGGGCAAAGCCTGACCCAAATCCTCCCCGAGCGAGGAATCAGGGCCCAGGCTGCCGGTTGGTGCAGTCTGGGCCTTGCTCTATGATCCGCCGTCCCCACGCTCGAGACCCTCGTCGATCCCGAATTCCCTCCCCCTTGGACATGTCCTCTACCCCTCCCAACTTCCCGAGCCAAAGCGCGGTCCGGCAGAGTTTCCTCGACTTCTTCGCGGAGCGCGATCACCGGGTGGTGCCGTCCTCGCCGGTGTTCCCCCAGGACGACCCGACCCTGCTGTTCATCAACGCGGGCATGAACCAGTTCAAGGACGTGTTTTTGGGTACAGGACGCCGCGACTACGTGCGCGCCGTCGACACCCAAAAGTGCATCCGGGTGCAGGGCAAACACAACGATCTGGAAGAGGTGGGCGTGGATACCTACCACCACACTTTCTTCGAGATGCTGGGGAACTGGTCGTTTGGCGACTACTTCAAGCGCGAAGCGATCCAGTGGCACTGGGAACTGCTCACCGAGGTCTGGAAGCTGCCCAAGGAACGCCTGTGGGTGACCATCTTTGGGGGCGATGACGAAGACGGCTTGCCCGCGGACGACGAGGCCGAGAAGCTCTGGCTCGAACTCACCGACGTGGATCCCAGTCACATCCTGCGCTTCGGTCGTAAGGACAACTTTTGGGAGATGGGGGACACGGGCCCTTGTGGGCCTTGCAGCGAGATCCACATCGATCGTGGCGGCCCCTCCGACGACCCGTCGGACGGCAAGGATCCCAAGATGGGTGTCAACTGCGACAACGAGCGTTTCATCGAGCTATGCAACCTGGTCTTCATGCAGTTCAACCGCTTGGACGATGGCAGCCTGAAACCTTTGCCCAAAGGCTGCATCGACACCGGCATGGGCTTCGAGCGGGTGCTCTCCGTACTGCAGGGCAAACACTCGAACTACGACACCGACCTCTTCCAGCCCATCTTCCGGGCCCTGGAGAAGCGTACCGGTCGTCCCTACGGCCAGGATGAGGCTACCGACGTGGCGTACCGCGTCTGTGCGGACCACGTGCGCGCGGTCACCAGCGCGTTGGCCGACGGCGCGCTGCCCTCGAACGAAGGGCGTGGTTACGTCATCCGCCGATTGATCCGCCGGGCGTCTCGCTACGGCTTGCAGACCTTGGAACTGCAAGATCCCTTCCTGTTCGAGCTGGTCGAGGCGGTGGTCGGCGTGCTCGGGGACACCTTCCCCGAAATGCGTGTGCGCCAAGAGCACGTTCAGCTCGTCGTGCGCAGCGAAGAGGAGTCCTTCCGCCGCACTTTGCAACGAGGCATCGTACAGTTTGAGAAGCTCACGCAAGGCCTCGCCGCAGGGGCGACCCTGGACGGGGTGCAAGCGTACGAACTCTACGCTACCTACGGTTTCCCCGAAGACTTGGTCCGATTGATGGCCAGCGAACGCGACCTGCGTTTGGACGGCGCCGGCTGGCAACAAGCCGCCGACGCCCACAGCGAAATCTCGAAGAGCGAGGGCCGCTTCAAACAGTTGCTTTCCGCCGAGCAGGTTGCGGAATTGCCCGCCACCGAGTCGACCTATCACGCGCCTGGGGATGCTGGTCTGCGTTCCGAAGCGCGCATCGTGGGGATCTTCTCCGATGAGGGCAAAGGCGAACGCTGGGTGCTCGATCGCTCCCCGTTCTACGCCGAAGGCGGCGGCCAAGTGGGGGATACGGGCGTGCTGCGCGATGCTTCTGGCCAAACGCTCTTCGAAGTGCACAACACCCAACGCATCGGCGAGATCGTAGTGCACCTCGGGAAAGCCCACGGATCGGCCGCGGTCGGGACGACCGTGCAGGCCGAGGTGGACCGCGCCCGCCGCGCCCGCACCATGGCCAACCACACCGCCACCCACCTGATGCACAAAGCGCTGCGCGAGGTGTTGGGCGATCACGTCACCCAACAGGGCTCCTACGTGGGCCCGGATCGCTTGCGTTTCGACTTCAGTCATCCCCAGGGCATGACGCCCGAGCAAATCGCCGAGGTCGAACGGCGCGTCAACCACGAGATCCTACGCAACCACTCGGTGCAAGCGACGGTGGAACGCTTCGACGACGCCAAAGCGCGCGGTGTGATGGCCCTCTTCGGCGAAAAGTACGGCGACGAGGTGCGCGTCATCGACGTGGGCGGCTGGTCCCTCGAGCTGTGCGGCGGCACCCACGTGTCGGCCGCCGGCGACATCGGGCCGTTCGTGATCTTGAGCGAACGAGCGATCCAAGCGGGAGTCCGGCGCATCGAAGCGCTCACCCACGAGGGCGCATTGGAGCACCTCGCGGAAGTGCGCCAACTGCTGCACAGCACCGCCCAACAACTCAAGGTCAAGGAGAGCGAGATCCCCGAGCGGGTCGCGGCCTTGATGAGCGACCTCAAGAAGGCCAAAAAGGCGAAGAGCGCGCAGGCTTCCCAAGACTTGGGCGGCGTGTTCGAGCGCATCAAGGGGGCGCTGGAACTGCAATCCGGAGTTCCGACCGGCGTCTTTGATCTGCCCGAACTCAACGCGCAAAGCCTGCGGGAGCTCGGGGATCGTCTCCAAAGCCTGGGCCCGGACTTAGCGGTCGTGCTCTTCGGCCGGGAAGGGGACAAGGTGCCCTTCTTGGTGCTGAGCCGCGGTCAAGCCCTCGACAAGGGCTGGAAGGCGGGCCCCATGGCGAAATCCATCGCCAAGGTGCTCGGTGGAGGCGGCGGCGGTCGCCCCGAAGCGGCTCAGGGCCAAGGCCCGAAGGTCGACGCAACCCCCGAGGCGATGCAGGTGGCCAGCGAAGCCTTGGCGGCGACCCTATAAGGGACCCGCAGGCCGACGTTGGCCGGCGCAGCTGCCCGATCCAGGCCCTGCCCCCGAATCCAGACCAATTCCTGGGA
>JAUHXY010000328.1 GCA_030426785.1 bacterium | reverse complement strand
TCGGTGCCTGGCCTCAGGCGCAGGCTCCTACCACGGGAACCGGGGATGCGGATCGACGGTCCGCGCCCCATCGGACAAACCGTGCCGCCACTGCAAAATGTGCCGCGTCCCAGCCGGGCTCCCACCACGGCCGGACCGCCGAGATCCTTCGGCCTAGCTCAGGAGGTTCTCGACAAACTGGACCGCGCTGTCGATCCAGCCATCGTAGCTCCAATCGTAGTGGTAGCGCAGCAAGATCATCAGCGCCCCCACGACCAGAGAGTAGGCTCCGATCGCGATGAAGTTTGCGAGGGCCAACGCCATAAAGCCTTTGCCCGCGCGCTTGACCCGACGGCTGGCTCCGCGGATGCCCGTCTGTTGCGACATCATCAAGAAGTCGCGCTCCAACCCACCCGCACGCGCGGCGATCTGCGGGTTTTGCGCCGCTTGCTCGCCTGCATCCGCGAGCACTTCGTCCGCGCACGCGTCCGCATCAAAGCTGCCCTCGTGTACGCGCCCTTGCCAGCGTTTGACGATGCTGCGGTCGACCAGCTTTTGTTCGATGCACAATCCGGCCAGCAGTCGGCGCGCGGCTTTTTGTCCTTGATCCATAGAGGCGGCGGGTTGCGGGGTCGTCGCGATGAGAGATGGGGCGAGATGAGCTAGGCAGCGTTCGCCTGCTCGAAAGGTTCGGAATCGCCCAGGCTCCCATGATAGGGCACGGAGGTGCGTCGCCCAAACACCGGGCTGCTTCTGTCACCGGGCGGGGACCAAGGACTATAATCAATGGACACACGGAACGGGCTCTGGCCCT
The DNA here is from genome assembly GCA_030426785.1 of bacterium. GTDB lineage: Bacteria > Planctomycetota > UBA1135 > UBA1135 > NORP259. The sequence continues at coordinate 2,377 of JAUHXY010000328.1, read as the reverse complement.
CCCCTGGCCTCTCCCCTATCCGCCCTTGAAGATCGGACTTCACCAAAGCGCTCGCCTGGAGCAGCGACTCATGCAGTCGCCGCAGATGATCCAGGCGATGCAGATCTTGCAGCTGGGCGCGTTGGATCTGGAGCATCGCATCGAGCAGGAACTGCTGGAAAATCCGGTGCTCGAACGCTTGGAGTCGGATCCCGGTTCAGAAGGCGCAGAACTCGATGGCCTCGCCGGCGCGGAAAGCGATGCGCCCAGCGATCGCGGCGACATGCTCGAAGCCGTCGAATCCATGGAATGGGATTATGGGGATGGGCGCAGCGGTCCCGCCCCTGCCTCGGGCGACGGGGACGCCAAGTATGAGGCCATGCAAAACACGCCCGATGGGCCCCACCACATGGCGGAGGCGCTCGCCGAGGAGTGGGTGGACTTGGACCTCTCAGAAGAGGACCGCGTGTTGATGGACTTCTTGCTGTGGTCCCTCGACGAACATGGGTACCTGCGGCAAGGCCTGACGGAGCTCGCCCAACAAATGCAGGCGTCTTTGGGTCGCCCGGTAGATCGTCTGCACTTGGCCGAAATCCTCGCGCGCCTGCGCAAGACGACGCACCCCGCTTTGGGAGCGAAGGACTTGCAAGACTGCTTGGCCCTGCAGCTGGAGGCGCAACAAAACGCGGACCCCTTGTTGTGGAAGATCATCGATCACCACCTAGAGGATTTGCAGAAGAACCGCCTGCCCGCCATCGCCAAGGCCACCGGCGCCAGCATCGAAGAGATCAAACAAGCCGTCGAGGACCTCCGGCACCTGGATCCTTTCCCCGGGACGGACTTCGGTGGCGAACCCGCCGCCACCATCATTCCCGACGTGCTGGTGGAAGAGGAGGAGGGCGAATTCGTGATCACTCTGGCCCGCGGTCGAGGCGGACGCCTAGCGATCAACGACGAATACGCGCGCATGATCCGCCAAAAGGACGCGCAAGCGGAGGTCAAGACTTGGGTGCGCAAACACCTCGAACAGGCCCAATGGTTCATCGACGCGCTCGAACAACGACTGACCACCCTCGAGCGGGTGGCCACCGCGGTGTTTGTGCACCAAGAAGGTTTCCTACGCGAAGGGGTTGAAGGTCTGCGCCCCTTGCGCATGCAGGCGGTGGCCGATGAGCTCGGCGTCCACATCTCCACCATCTCGCGCACGGTGGCGGGAAAGTACGCCCAAACGCCCCAGGGCATCTTCCCGCTCAAGTACTTCTTCACCGGCGGCATGGAAACCGACTCGGGGTCGGAGGCCAGCCAAGCGCAAATTCAGGAGCAAGTCCGCCAGGTCATCGCCGCCGAGGACAAAAAGAAGCCCCTGTCCGACGAGGCGATCGCCAAGGTGCTCGCCGAGCAAGAAGGCATCCAAATCGCGCGCCGCACGGTCACGAAGTACCGCAAAGCGCTGGGCCTGCCTTCCTCCAGTCGACGCAAGGAGTATTGAGCTCGCCGGGCGCGCTTTAGGGGTTTTCCCCCGCCATGCCAGGGGCTAGGCTACGCGGCTCCCGCACCCCCAGAATCCTCGCTATGACTGTTCGAGCCACTGAAATGCGCAAGGGCATGGTCCTCCTGATCGACGGCCAGCTCCTCTTGATCACCGACTACAGCCACGCGACCCCCGGCAACCTGCGCGCGGTGATCCAGGTCAAGACCAAGAACTTGACGACCGGCCAAACGTCGGCCTTCCGTCCCTCCGCCAGCGACTCCTTCGAGACGGCTTTTCTCGAGAAGAAGAAGTGCCAATACCTCTACGAGGAAGCGAACGGCGATTACATCTTCATGGACTCGGAGACCTTCGTGCAGTACCCCCTGCCGCGCGACCTGATCCAGGACAAGATGGCGTTCGTCAAAGAGAGCGACGAGGTGCAGGTTACCTTCCACGAGACCACTCCCTTGGGACTCGAGCTGCCGACCAACGTCGTCCTGCAAGTGACCGAGGCCGAAATGGCGGTCAAAGGCAATTCCGCCACCGGCGTCAAGAAGGACGCGACCTTGGAGACCGGTCACAGCTTGAAGGTGCCGATGCACATCGACGTCGGCGAGCTGATCACGGTCAACACGGACACGGGTGAATTCGTCGGACGCGCCAAGGAATAGCCGCGCCGGTGCCCGCTGGGGGGGAGCTTGGCCCGGATGCCAAGTTGACTCGCGGGAGCCCCTCTCAGACCTACCTCTGCTGGGATCAGTAGCCGGGCCGGTAGTACACCTCAAGGTCCAGATCACGCCCTTCCAAGTCGAGCGGGAAGCGCGCCGCATTGTGTTGCGCTGGCAGCGGCAGGACGAGTCCAAACGGTTTATTGATTGGACAGATACCCCCAGTCGCACGTTGGTGAATAATGTCGATGAGTTTGCC
>JAUHXY010000069.1 GCA_030426785.1 bacterium | reverse complement strand
CGTGGGTGGAAGCCTCCTTGGAAGGCACTTGCGCATCGAGCCGCGCGTGGCGGAGGGCCAGTTCTTTTTCGCAGCGGGCGCCACGGTGTTGATAGATGTCTCCGACGGTCTGGCGTTGGACTTGGAACGCATCGCACGCGCATCCGGGGTGCAGATTGAGCTGGGAGAGATCCCCTTGCATCGGGACGCCCGCCGGCGGGCGCGGCAAACGGGCCGCCCGGCTTGGGAGCACGCGCTGACCGACGGGGAAGACCACGAGCTGATCGCGACCATCAGCCCCGCGCGCTGGAAAGCGATCCGGGCCCGGGCGATGCGCCGCTTTCCCAAGCTCCACGTGCTCGGAGAGGTCCACACCAAGGCCGCCAACGATCCCTTCCTGAGCGCGGAAGATCCCCAGCTCGGCCATCGGATCGAGCAGCTCCGTAGCCTAGGCTGGCAGCATGGCGGCTGATTCGATTCCCTTGGAGTATCTCTCTAGCGACCCGGAAGCGACGCTCGCGTTCGCTCGTTTTCTAGGGTCCCGCTTGGAAGCGGGCGTGGTGCTGGCGCTTTCCGGAGACCTGGGGGCGGGCAAAACCACTTTCGTGCGAGGCTTGGCTGCAGGCATGGGGATCGAAGACCCCGTCTCCAGCCCGACCTACACCCTGATGCACACCTACTTGGGACAGGGATTGCCCCTCTACCACTACGATGCCTGGATGGAGGGTCGTCAGAAAGCGCTACTGGCCGAGGGCGGAGCCGGTGCCCTGGAGACCGATGGGGTCGTGGTCGTGGAATGGGCCGGCCGGGTTCAGGACCAACTGCCCCCCGAAACCGTGACCCTGGAACTGGGCCACCGCGGAGAAACCCAGCGGGTGGTGCGCCTCGGGGGCGATTGGGCGAGTTGGACCCGCTGGCTGGCCGATCGGCCTGCCATCCCGGGCTGGGAGCCCACCGAGCCCGCCGAAAAAGACTGAACCACCCCCGATTCAATCCGTTTCCCCCTACGTGCATGCAGCCCCATGAGGACCCCGTCGACCCCTTGCAGGCGCTCGCCGCAGGGGATCCGGCTCCTTTTGAGGCCTTTGTACGCCTCCAGACCCCGCTTTTCCTGGCCTACTTTCGGCGCTTAGGGGCCCGTCCCTCCGATGCCGAAGACCTGACCCAAGACGTGATGTTGCGCCTTTTCCGACACGCCTCCACCTACCAAGGGCGAGGGCAGTGGCAGGCTTTTGCCTTCCGCGTGGCGCGCAACGCTTGGATCGATCACCGCCGTCGGGCGAGTCTGCGCCCGCGCTCGGGCAACGAAGCCGCCGAGGACACGAGTTGGGAGCCGGTCGCCGCGGAACCGGGCCCCGACGAGGTTTTGGCGCGGCAGGAAGCTCACGATGGGCTTTACGCGATGATCGCCACCTTGGGCACTACTCAGCGCGAAGCCTTCCGCTTGGGCGTCGTGGAGGGGCGGCCGTATGCGGAGATCGCCGAGACCTTGGGCATTCCGGTCGGCACGGTCAAATCGCGCGTCTTTCACGCCGCGCAAAAGCTACGCGAGCGCTTGTCGGGCACCCTGATGGAAAGCATCGACCCTTTCACGCGCTCCGACACCCCATCCGCGCCGGGGGGGCGCCGAGCATGAAGCCAACACCTTGGGAATCCGAAGCTCCTTGGAGCCAAAACGCCCTGTCCGACCCGGCTGTTTGGCGGGACGAGGCGTTTGTGGAAGCGCTGGCCTTGGACTTGGCTTTGGGAGCCGTGCGCTCCGAGGACTTGTGGCAAACCCAAGCGCCTGAGGCGCAAGCCGCAGTGCGAGCCGAACTGGCAGCGCCCGCTTTCCAAGCCCGCGTCGAAGCGGCGGAAGCCTGGTTGGCGCAAACGCGCGATGCGTGCGAACCGTGGGGCCAAACCGAAGGGGATGGGGCCCAGGACCTCGCCGAGCGCATTTTGCACGAGGCGCGCCGCGAAGCGAATTGGAGCGCTTTGCCCGAAGGATGGCGCGGGGATTGGCGCTTGATCCGCGGATTCCTGAACCGCCGTTGGCAAGCTTCCTGGGTAGTGCGCCTAGCCGCCGCGAGTTTGCTCGCGCACCTGATCGCTCTGCCCGCCGTCGCGGCGTACGTCTTGTGGGTCAAGCCGAAGGTCGAGCCCTTGATCATCACTTGGGATCTGCCGGCGCCGGAGGAAGTGGACGAACCCATGCCCGGTCCGGAAGAATTGCCTTTCGCGCAAGGGGCCGAGGACCTGTGGTCCGCGCTCGGACTAGAAGGGGACAACGTGGCAGCGCGCACACGCCTGACCTTGGAAGAGGCCCCAAAACCTCCGTATTGGTGGGCGCAAGACGAGACCCTAGCGGCCTATTGGGGTTGGCGCTTGCGCGGGGCGACCGGCACCGCCCCGGTTTCCGAATTCGTAGCGAATTCGGTCGATTTGGGAGCTCTGCTGCACTTGGAGGCAGCGCTGGATGGTTGGGCGCGCTCGCAAGCCGATGCGGCCCACGCCGCTGGGGATGCGGAGGTGCGACGAGCACTGGAAGCTGTGCAAGCTTGGCTCGCGCAACGGGAGCTCCCTGCAGACCCCTTGGCGGATTTGGCGGTTCATACCCTGCGGCGCGCTCGTGCCTTGGGTTGGCAACCTAGCGCGTCGGTCGTGCCGGCCTGGGAGGTCGTTTGGGCGGATTTTGCTCTGCGCCGTCCGGTCCTGGCGGATCCGGTGCGCCCCGGCGCACCCCTCGACGGGCCTTGGTGCGCCCTCGTGCGGGAGGCGCGGGTGCAGAGCGGTGAGGCGTGGCTCGATCAGGCCGCGACCTGGCGCAGCTTGTGGCGCTAGAGAACGACCCGGAGGGTCGGGTCCTAGCCTGGAACTTACAGGCCAGGCGCACTTTGAGCGTCGGCCTGCCAGGGGGCTTGTGTAGGCTGTGCGGCATGCTGCTGCGACGGACGAGGACGCGGACCATGCTCCGCGTAGGGTTGATGGGGCTCCTCTTGGGAGGAGTCGGCCACGGGTGGAGCCAGGACGCCGAAGACGCTTCCGCAGGCCAGGGGCGGGCCCAGGAGCCCTGGCGTTTGGACCTGGAAACCGCCCGAGCCTTAGCTTTGCGGGGCAACGTGGAGTTGCGCATCGCGGAAGAGCAGGTGCAGCAAGCTCACTTCACGCACGTGGGTTCCTTCGGAGCTTTTGAGTGGCGCTTCCGGGCGGACGCCACCTATCGCGATGCGGAGCGGGAAGTGACCTCCTCGTTCATTTCCGGTGGTGCGCGCATTAAGTCGGAGAGCCAGAACTTGCAGTTCTCCTTCGTGCGCCCGATGCGATCGGGATCCACCTTCGACGTGAGCTTCACGACCAACGTCGAGGAGACCAACGCGGCGATCGCCGACGAAGCCAAACAAACCAGCGATGAGCTGGCCCTCTCCTTCACCCAGCCCTTGCTGCGGGGCCGAGGAGAAGCCGTGGCCACCGCCACCCAACAGGAGGAGGAGGCCCGCTGGCAAAAGCAAATCGAAGTATGGCGCGGATCGCGCCAAAGCACCTTGGCGAGCGTGGACTTTGCCTATTGGGATCTGCGCGCGGCCGTCGACGCGCTCGAGGTCCAGAACTCCTCCGTCGCTTTGGCCGAAACCCTGTTGCGTCGTCGCCAGGACGAACTATCCGCCGGTGTGGGCACGGAGTTGGCGGTGCTCGAGTCCCAGGCTGACCTAGCCACCCGGCGCGAGTCGCAGTTGTCCGCTGCCAACCTGGTGCGACAGCGAGAAGACGAGCTCAAGGCTTTGCTGCTCAACGGCGAGGACTGGGATTTGTGGGAGCGTTCGGTTTTGCCGACCGAGCCGTATCCCGAACTGCGCTATGGGGGCGAAGGCTCGGAAACGGCCGCCGACCCCCGCGATTTGCCCGATGAAGCCCTACCGAACCTTCCCCAGTGGCGTGCGGCTTTGGCCGTAGCCCTGGAACAGCGCACCGAGCTGCGCCAAGTGGAATCGGACATCCGTTTGGCTGAGATCGCCAAGTCGCGCGCCCTATCGGATCGACTATCGGGATTGGACTTGGTGTTGCGCGCCAGCGCGAACTCCGTGGATCGTGACTTCACGCGCGCCTTTGCCGACACGCTCGATTGGGAAGCGCCGACCTACAGCGCGCAATTGACCTACGATCTGCCGATCGGAAACATCCAGGCGCGCTCCGCCGCGCAGCGGGCGGACTCGGTCTTGCGAGCCGCTTGGATGGAGCTCGAGCGGGCGCAGCGGGACGTGGTGGCGGATGTGCGTCGGGCGACGCGGGAGCTGAGCTTCCGACGCGAGGCCCTGTTGGCTGCCGATCAAAGCCTGACCCTCGCCCAGCGACAACTGGAGCAAGAGGAGGCCCGCAACCGCGAAGGCTTGTCCACCAACTACCAGGTGCTCGAGGTCCAACAGAGCTACGTGGAGGCCCTCTCGAACCAACGGGCTGCGCGGGCGGAATGGGCCAAAGCCTGGGTTAGCTTGGACCAAGCGCGTGGCACCCTCGACCACCGCGAAGGGGCCTCCCGCTAGCAGGATCGGTCCGCGCGCCCCTGTAAGACGAGCGCTGGGGCATGCTGCGCGACACTCCTGGTCGATCCAGAGCGGCTCTGGCACGGTTTGGCGTGCGCTTTCGAACAGGGATTTTGAGCTGACAGCGCAAAGGGTGACCCGCGGGGCCCCAAGGTCTAGATTGTCCTCCACGCCGCATTGCGGCCTGATCCACCCATGCAAGTGACTCCTCGAATCCCATCCGACCGCTCCGGTGCCGCCGCTTGGCTGCCATTCCTCGTCGTTTTGCTGCTCGCTGGGCTCGTGGCTTGGGGCTGGATGCGCGGTCAGCAGTCCGAAGAGGCGCCCATGACGTTGGAGGAACGCTACTTGGCCGACCCCCGCATCGGCAAGCTGGTGGCCGATTGCTCGGTGGGGCTGCCCTACGATCAGGATACGTCGGATTTGATGGACGTCCTGGTGGGCAAGCTGGCGCGTGGCCACATCGAGGTTTTGCATCGCTTCAAGGAGGTTTTGGCCCAGGAGGAGGCGGCTGCGATTCCGGCCTTGCAGCGGTTGTTCGAGGAGTCCTATTCGGGGCGTTTCGACTCCCCGATTCTGCAGAACGTGCTGGCCGCGTGTTCGATGATGCGCACGCCCGCGGGTTTGGACTTGGCGCGCAGCGGATTCCAACATCCGCGCGAAGATGTGCGCCTGGCAGCGTTGGATGTATTGAAGCTCTACGCGGAGCCGGAAGACTACGACGAGATTGCTGGTTGGTTGCCGATGGTCGCGACCCAGCCGACGGTGCTCGACTATCTCAAGGCTTTGCGCCAAGCCGATCCCGACCGCTTCGCCGATGAGTCGGTCGGCTGGATGGAAACCGGGCAGTTCGTGGGCATGGAGTACTTGCTCGCTCCGCTCTTGTCGGGGGTACAGGATCCGCAGGTGGCGGAACGCATGAAGCTGCTCGTCTTGCAGGAAAAGGCCCCGCAACCCGCACGAGCGGCCCTGTTGGTACCCGCCGCGCGAGCGGGTGATGAGGAAGCCATCGGCCTATTGACCCAACGCTTGCAATCGGAGGTCGACCAGCGCGTCAACCTCGCTTTGCAGGCCCTATCGGAGGCCGGATTGCACGACATGGCGCAAGCGGTGCTCGGCGGGGATGCGCGTCCGGGTCTGCGCGAACGGGCCGCGACGATCCTTGCGGAAGCGGAACCCAACGAAGAAAACTTCGTGTGGCTCAACGAGGGCCTCTCGGATTCCGAGTCGATCGTGCGCCAGGCGTGTTTGCGTGGTTTGCTCGCGCGCAAAGACCCTGCAGCGGTGTCGCGCGTGTTGTTGAACCTGACCAAGAGCTCGCAGGAGCGCGATGCGGCGATGGGCGTTTTGGCGACCCACTGGGATGCCGATCCGGATCTACCCCAAAAGGTCTTCGACTACTTCGCCGGTGAGTACCGCGCCCAGTCCACCCAAGCGGGCCGGGTGGGACTCTTGAAGTCGATCGCCCGCATCCCCTTGGCGGAAGCGACGCGCTTCCTGTTCGAACACTTGGACGACCTGCCCGAGGAGGTGTCCGGCTTGCCCGCCCATCGCTGGTTGGCCGGGCACGCGTTCAACGGGGGTCCTGCGGCCATGACCGTCTTGTACGAACGCCTGCGCGACGAGCAGGACCCTATCTACCGACTCGATCTGATCGGCATGATCTGGCAGGACAAGAGTGAGACGAGCGAGCAAATCCTGCTGGATGTCCTGCAAAACCCCGAGCAGCACCCCTTTGAGCGCCTCTGGGCGGCCGATTGCCTCACCCGCATCGCGCATCCCAGCACCCTGGCGCCCCTGGCCAAGCAGTTCTATCTCGAAAGTACACACCGCTATGTAAGGCCAGCTTTACAATGCCTCCTATGGAGGTGGTATGGCCTGCCCAACGCCTAGCCCGTTCCTGCCCAGCCAACCAGCCGCGTTCTGCGCGGCCAGAAATGCGCGGTCCGGAACGGGCGGGGTGGATTCTTAGCATCGCTTTCCTAGCGGGCGTCTTGGTCGCTTGCGGTCAGGAACCAGAGGCTCCGGACCCTGTTCCGGCGAACGGGGCGCCCGCGACCGACGATCGCCCGTCGTCGAACCAGGCACCGGTCGCGTCCGAAACTTCCAGCGGCCATCCGCGCTCCCAGCAGCCCGTGCGAGGGCCGCAAGTCTTCCGCAACACGCGCGCGCCGCGCGCTCCATGGTTCGACGCCTTGGCGGAACGTGCCGATCCGCCGGCAGCGACTTGGCCCAAAGAGGTGCTCGCGCTGCAGGTCGAGAGCGGTTGGCGCAACAGTTTGGCGGCAGGGCTCCCCACAGAACCGATCGGGTTGCGTTGGGGCCCGAGCGTGCACGCGCACGTCGTGTGCCTGCCGGCCACCTGGACGGTGTTGCTGGAGCAAGCGGGCGGATCCATCCGGGAGGGTTCGGACTTTGGCAAGGTGCAGGCGATGGGGGTGGCTGCATGGCGTTCGAGTCTGCAACCCATGCAAGCCTTGTTGGAGCCTAGTGGTTCCCCGAACGCCGAAGTGCAAGTTCTGTCCGTCGATGAAACGGGACAGGACACTCTGCGCCTGCGCGTGTGGATGCGCGTGGCCAACGGCGAGCACAGCCTCGAGTGGGAAAGCCTGCAAACCTGGAAACCCGGGGCGGTCCCCGAGCTCGTGGAGTTGCGTTGGTTGTCATGCCGCGAGGTGCGCGCCCCGCACCCCTGGTTCCGGGATTTCACCCGTGCCCTGATTCCCGCGAGCCGTTGGGACGCGGAGGACTTGGGCAGTGGTGGGGTGGAAATGGTCGAACGTCACGACCGCTTGTTGCCCGTTTCGACCATGTACCTGGGCATGCACGGGGTGGCGGTCGGAGACGTGGACGGGGATCAGCAGGAAGACGTCTACCTGGCGCGCGCCGGAGGGCACGCCAACCAACTTTGGATCCGACAAAAGGACGGTCGTTTGCTCGATCGAGCCCAATCGGCTGGCGTGGCCGATTTGGAGGACACCGGCGGCGTGTTGATCTGTGACCTGGATGGCGATGGGGCCCGCGATTTGGTTGCCGGCCTAGATTCGCGGGTCGTGATCTCTTGGAACGACGGGCAGGGGCGCTTTCCGGAGCGTTTGGTCCTCGATCCCCCGGGTGAACCCGCCCAGGTTTACTCCCTGTGCGCCGCCGACGCGGACGGCGACGGCGACCTCGATCTCTACGACACGCGCTACTTCCAAGGGGGTCGCTTGGGCTCGGCTCCCACGCCGTACCACGACGCGAACAACGGGGCCCCGAATGTGTTTTGGCGCAACGAAGGCGAGCGGCGCTTCCGCGATGCGACCCGCGAGGTGGGGCTGCAGTCGAACAATACGCGCTTTTCGTTGGCTGCTTTGTGGGAGGACCTGGATCGCGACGGGGACCTCGACCTGTACGTGACCAACGACTTCGGTCGCAACAACCTGTATCGCAACGACGGCGGGCGCTTCGTAGATGTGGCCGAGGCGAGCGGTGCTTTAGACATGGCGGCCAGCATGGGCGTTTCGGCGGCCGATGCGAACCGGGATGGGCTGCTCGATCTGTATGTGTCGAACATGCACACGCCCGCCGGTATGCGCGTGGTGACCGATGCCCGCTTTCAAGCGCAGGCCGGGTCTGAGGTGCGTGCGCAATACCTCCATCACACGCGGGGGAATACCCTGCTCTACGGCACCGAGTCGGGTGGCTTTGAGGTCGCACCCGCCCGCTCCGGGGCTTCGACCGGCGGTTGGGCTTGGGGTTCGGTGTTTCTGGACTACGACAACGACGGACGGGCCGATTTGTTGGTGCCCAACGGGTTTGCGACGGGGGCGCAGGAAGAGGATCTGGCGAGCTTCTTCTGGCGTGAGGTGGTCGGCGCTTCTCCCAAGGAGTTTCAGGAGTCGCGCGCCTACCTGCAGGCTTGGCAGACCATCACGACGCTGGCGATCGAAGACGGCTTTTCTTGGAACGGCAACGAGCGGCACTTCGCCTACTGGAATGCGGGCGTGGACCGCTTCGTCGACGTCTCCGGGGTCTCCGGGTTAGACCTCCTGGAGGACGGGCGAGGCGCCGCGGTGACCGACTGGAACGGGGACGGTCGTGCGGACGTGTGGCTGGCGAATCGGACGGCTCCGATCGTGCGATTCTTGCGCAACGATTGCCCCTTGCGCGGCGCTTGGGTCGGGGTCGAGTTGGTGGGGACGGCACCCAACACGGAGGCTGTTGGCGCCCTGGTGCGCGTGCGCGCCGGTGGCCGGGAGTCGGTTTCCCGCGTCACGGCGGGCGACGCGTTTCTGTCCGCCGGTAGCAAGCGACGGCTCCTCGGCTTGGGGGAAGCGGTGGAAACCGTGCACATCTCGGTCACATGGCCCGACGGGACCGATCAAGATTTTGGTGAACAGCCAGCCCAACGATGGCTGCGGCTGCACGCTAGCGGCGAAGTGCAGGAGATGTCCTTCGTGGGCTTCCCTGAGGATCCGGGCGAGACCCTCGAGGTGCCTCAGCTCGTTCCGCGCACACGCGTCGTGCCGTTGGATCGCTTGCCTTTAGCTTCCTGGGACTTGCCCAGTTTCCAAGGGCCGCGCCGCAGCGTGCAGTCCTTGGGCCCGCAACCGGTTTTGGTCGTGGTGTTTGGCTCTTGGGCCGGTGGGGGGCTGCAAGCCTTGGCCGAGTGGCAAGGGGAGTTGCCCGGCGGTTCCCTTTCCACCTGGGTCGTGAGTTTGGATTCACCCCGCGTGGACCAAACCGTGCGCCAACAGATGCAATCGTGGGGTTGGTTGGAACGCTCGGGGCGGGGAGGCCGCCGCATCCGCAATCTGATCGACACCTACTTGGGCGAAGTGCTAGGGGCGGCGCAAGACCGACCTCTGCCTTTGGGCTTCCTGTTCGATCGCCGCGGGCACCTCGCAGCGCTGTATCTCGGGGACTTGCCCAAGGAGCGCATCCAGCAAGATGCAGCGCGTTTGGCACAAGAGTCCCTCGAGGCGTACGACCGGGGCGAGGATGTTTTGGTGCGGGGTCGTTGGCTTCTGGGCCGACCGCAACGGTCCTTGGAAGGCATGGCGCAGTTCCTGCGCCGCGCGGGCGAAGAGAGCCTAGCCCGCGAATTGGAAGCCGAACACCGCCGTCGGCTCAGCCGGCAAGAGCGCTAGGGAACGCTGGGAGCCGAGGCTCGTGCTGCGCGAGCGCTCGTACCTTCCGGGGCCGCGAGCACGATTTCGAACGGCGTGCGACCCGTGGTTCCCGGTCGCAGTGGTTGCGCCCAGAGGGTCCCGCCCCCGGTGCTGCGCGGCGTCCAGCCGAAGCGGTATCCGTGGTAGTGCATCTCCGTGCCGTGGGACCGCGCATCGCCCAAGCGATGCTGCAGGACTTCTTGGGTGGCCAACCAGGCGGCTAGATCAGCGTTCGCAGGCGGTTGGGAGCGGTTCATTTCCGCCGCAATCCAGCGCAGTGCGTGTTGCGCATCCTCTTCGCCACCCTGCAGCATGAGGCCTCGAAACACCATTGAGCTGACCAAGAGGGCCACCCCGAGCTGTAAGGCCAATGCGGCACGCCCAAACCAGCCGCGCCGGGCTTGCGCGTGCGCGGCCAACCCACTTTGCGGCAATGCGTTCTCCGTGATCAACGGCATCATGCGATCTGGTTTCCCCTTTGGCGTTCCTGGCGAGCCGTGTTCCCAGCGCCTGCGACGCGGTAGCTGCAGCGCGCGTCGAGGGCCGGAGGCTTTGCCCCCCACGGACTTCTCCCCGAGTCTCGCTCCAGCTACCCTGGCGAAGCAACCAAGATCCCCGACCTCGCCCCCCGCGTCCCGCCGTTGGAAACGGTTCGGATCGCCCACCACGCCGCGCCATGAAACCCGAGCCCGCACCCAGCATCCCGCACGAAGGCTGCCGCGCGGCTTGGAAGGCCTTGCCCGCCGATCGTCGCGAACCCGTCTTGGCGGTCGCGCGCCGTTTGGCGAGCCAAGGGGTGCGTTCGTGGCTCGTGGGAGGTGCGGTGCGCGACCTCGTTCTGGGGACCCCGGTGGGGGACTTGGACATGGTCTCCGCCGCACGACCCGAGGAAGTGCAGCGCTTCTTCCCCCGCTCGCGGGCCATCGGGAAAAGCTTCGGCATCATCCAGGTGGAGGGGCTAGAGCCAACCCCCGAACCGGGATTTGCGGAGCCGATCGAGCTCGCCACCTTCCGCTTGGAACGGGGCTACCAGGACGGGCGACGCCCCGACCACGTGGAGTTCACCGATCGTCCCGAGTTGGATGCTTTGCGGCGCGATTTCACCTGCAATGCGCTGTACTTCGATCCCTTGGCCGAGGAGGTACTGGATCCCACCGACGGGTTGACCGATATGGCGCAGGGAATCCTGCGCACGGTCGGGGAGCCGCAGGATCGTTTTGCGGAAGACGGCTTGCGCCTGTTGCGCGTCGCGCGTTTCCTCGCCCGTTTCGATTGGCGGCCGGGTGCGGGTCTGCTCGCGGCCGCCCGACAGGCGCGCAGCAGTTTGCGGGGCGTCAGCGCCGAACGCATCCTGGGGGAGTTCCAGCGCATGGCGCAGGGCGCGCGTCCCGAGCAGGCCTGGAGTGCGCTGCACGCGGCGGATGTCCTGCGGCCTTGCTTTCAGAGCCCCGACGCGGATGACGAACACGGCTGGGACTTGCGCGCCCAGTTGGCACCCCGCTGGTTGGCCGTGTCGGCCCCGGATCCACTGGTGCTGTGGCTAGCGCTCGGTGCCGATCCAAGCTTTAGCGAAATGCTGGGGGAGGAGGTGCGCGATCGCGAGGCGCTGCGTCGCCTTGAGGGCCTCAAGGTTTCCCACCAACACAGCGATCAAGTACGCCGCTTGATTCGCTGGTTGTGGATGTGGCCGGAGCTCGCCGAAAGTCGCGCTCCCCAAGAGGAGGCCCCCGAAGAAGTCGTGCGCATCTTGCGGGAGCCTTTTGGCTCCACGTCCCTAGATCTAGCGCGCTTGTTCTTCCGCGAGCACGCCCTTTACTCCGAACGTTGGAGCCAAACCCAACGTTGGTTCGAAGGATTGCCCACCGCGCAAGTGCAACCGGACTTTCTGCCCAGTGGACGCTTTTGGCTGGACCAGGGCTTTCAGCCGGGTCCCGAGTTAGGCGCCTTGTTGCTGGCGTTGGAATCGGCCGCATTGCGGGGCGCCATACGCAACGAAACGGAAGCGCAAGACTACGGGCGCAAGCTCATCGAGGAGTTGGGCTGGTCGCGCTAACCGCGCGCCGCCTCGTTCGCCGCGCTTCCTAGCTGGGGGGGAAGATCGACCGCAGGCGGTACGCCAACGCCATGCCGACGCCCGCTGCGGCGGTGGCCGCATACGCAAACGGTTCGCCGTGCCACGTCATGCAGGCCACGCTGCCGGTGGCGATCATCAAGCGCCGCAACCCCATTCCCATGCTGCGACCCACCATCGCCGGAGTCCACTCCTGCACCCGTCGAGCGTGTTGCAGCAAAAGCAGCGCGGGTATTCCGGCCAATAGTGCGGCACACCAATAGGCGATTTCGAGGGGCGCAGGCCGCCATGCGAGTCCCGTCAGCGGCAAGAACAACAACACCCAACCAGCCGCTTGCAGGTAGCGCTTGGGACCGATTCCTTGCGAATCGATCGCGCGGGCGCCGTCTTCAAACGCCGACAGGCGCGACAAGCAAAACACGTAGAGCCCGTAGCCGATCGCGGGCAAAAAGTGAGCTCCGTCCGGTGCGGCGACTCCTGCGGCCCAACCGGCCAAAACCCCAAAGCTCAGATTTCCAGCGCGACACAGCCCGAGCAACGTGGGGCCACTCCAGGGCCCGCGAGGGAACAGGTCGTAGGCCGCAGCGCAGACAGCCACCGAGGCAAGAGCCAATCCAGCCCACAGATCGATGACGCTGGCCAGCCCCACGGCGAGCGCCAATGCGAACACCCCGAAGCGCAGGGCTGCGGCCGGGGTGATGGCACCCGAGGGCAGGGGGCGGTCGGACCGGGTGGTTTGATCCTCCGCACGATCCGCGTAGTCGTTCAGGGCCATGCCGCCCGCAAAGGCGCACAGGCTGGCCGCGCAAGCCAAGAGCGCGATGCGCCAGCCGGGTCCCGCGCCGGCCGTCCCGATCGACAAACCGACCAAAGCATCCACCACCGCGGACGGTGCCAAGGAAACCCGGATCAGCGTGAGGTAGGCGCGCATGGGGCGATAGCGGCCGCGCGCCTACAGCAGCCGCAAGATGTCCTGGTAGGTGACGTACACCATCAAGGACAGGATCAGCACCAAACCCACCAGCTGGCTGTAGCCCATGATGCGGTCGGAAACCGGAGACCCTTTGATGCCCTCGACCAAGAGGAAGAACAGATGCCCACCGTCCAGCAAAGGGATCGGGAGTACGTTCAAGAAGGCCAGGTTGACGCTCAGCATGCAGAGGAAGAACAGCAACTTGGTCCAACCCATCGAGGATGCTTGGTAGCTGATGCGGCTGATCGAAACCACGCCCCCCAGATTTTTTGGGCTGATCTCCTGACGAAACATCTGCCGCAGGGTCAGCATCGCCTCGCGCAGCATGTTGACCGACGAACGCGCGCCCATCGCGATCGCTTGCCCGATGTTCGACGAGCGCAACGTGAAGGTGCCCGAGCGGAACGAGAAGCCGTAGGCCAACGAGCGTCCCGCCGTAGCCACTGCCGTGATCGCGATCGGCTTGGGTGTTCCCTCCTCGGTGGGCCGCAGGACATCGAATTGGATGGGCAACTCCTGATCAGCAGCTTGGGCCGCCTGGATCTGGATGTCCTGCCAGGAGCGCACGGACATGCCAGCCAGGGACACCACCTCGTCCCCGGTCTGCAATCCGGCGTTCGCCGCGCCGCTCTCCGGCCGCACGAGGATCACGTTGGAATCGAGGTCTTGCCCTAGCGCGATGTCATCGAACAGCCGGGCGGCCTGCAACGGATCGTAGTCGGGCAGGGTGAGGCGCCTTTGCGAGGGTCCGCGGCGCACCAACATCTCGAGTTCGCCCGGCGGCGCGGCGCGCAAAGCGAGCAGGAGATCCGTGTTCCGCCATATCGGCTCCCCATTCAGGCTCACGATGCGATCCTCCGCCAACAGGCCGAGCCGATCGATGGCCGGACTGGAGCGCACCGCGCGGACCCAGTGGCTCGGAGGTTCGATGCCGAAGACCGCAGCGCCCGACTCCACCTGCCACTGGGGCTCGATGGTGAGCGAGAGCTCTTCTTCTCCGCGCAGAACGCGCAATCCCACGGGCGTGGCTGCCGCGAAGTGTTGGGCCATGGCATCGGCCGGGTTTTGCCCCGGGGACGCACCGAAGACCTCCAAAATTTGGTCGCCGCTGCGCAATCCCGCTTGGAAGGCGATGCCGTCGGGCTCGACCTCGACGGCCCAATTCGGATCCGCGGCGGGGGCCAAGCCCACGCGATAAAAGCCGTTGCGCTCGTCTTTGACGGGTTGCAGCGTGACTTCGCGGGATTGACTTTCGCCGGGGAAGCGCATTTCGAAGCGGACGGGCGCGCTGCCGCTGATGGCCACCTCCGGCGGCACGCTCATGAAGTCGTGCACTTGGCGACCCTGCACCGAAAGGATCTCGGTGCCTTCCGGGATGCGCTCGAACCAAGCGGGCATGCCCGGTTGCGCATGCCCGACCACCGGCCGGATCGCGGGGACGCCGAAGTGGTAGACGAGGGGAAAACAGATCAGCGCGAAGATCACGTTCATGATCACGCCGCCCGCGTAGATCAAGAAGCGCTGGGGCACGCTCTTGGCATGCAAACTGTCGGCCGGCGGAGGTCCGTCTCCTCGGCCATCGAACTCGCCCGCCATGCGCACGTAGCCGCCGAACGGAATGGCGGCGATTTGGTACAGGGTGCCCTTGCGGCGAAAGCCCACGACCTTGGGGCCGAACCCCAAGCTGAACACGTCGACGCGCACCCCGCACCAGCGGGCCGCGAGGAAGTGGCCGGCTTCGTGCACAAAGATCACGAGGCCGATGCCCACGGCGACGAGGAGAATGCGAAGGAGTTCGGGGCTCATGAGCTTGAGGGGAGCCGGGCGGAAGGTCTAGCGGTTCGAGGGTTAGGCGGGCGAGGGGAAGCGCTCGCCGATGCGTGCTTGGGTGAACGTGCGGGCCCAGCGGTCAGCGCGTAAGGCTCCGGCGACATCCTCCGACTCTTGAGGGCGGGCCTCCAGCGCAGCCTTCCATAGGTCAGCCATGGCCTGGAACGGGAGGATCTCGTCCAAAAATGCCTGCACGGCCACTTCATCGGCAGCATTCAGGACGGCGCCCGAGGTGCCACCGGCCCGCACGCAGTCAAAACCCAGCCCCAAGGCCGGGAACGTCTCGGGGTCGGGAGCCTCGAAGGTCAACTGCGAAAAACTTTCAAAGTCAAAGCCACGTAACTGCGGCGCGGGCGCCCGATCGGGGGCGTGCAGGGCGAAGTGGATCGGCAGCCGCATGTCGGGAGGGCCCATTTGCGCGATGACCGAGCCGTCGACGAATTCCACCATGGAATGCACGATCGATTGCGGGTGTACCGCCACACCGATGGACTCCGCCGGGAGGTCGAAGAGGTGGTGCAACTCGATGATTTCGAGGGCCTTGTTCATCAGGGTGGCCGAGCCGACGGTGATGCGCGGACCCATTTCCCAGGTGGGGTGGCGCAGGGCCATGGCCGGCGTGACCGCTTCTAGCTGCGCCGGGTCGGCGCCCCGGAACGGGCCGCCGCTAGCGGTCAACCAGACCTTGCGGATGCGTTCGACCGATTCTCCCCGCAGGCATTGGTGGATCGCGCTGTGCTCGGAATCGACCGGCACGATTTCGCCGCCGTGTCGACGGGCTAGCTCCAGCAAGGGCTGCCCGGCCAACACCAGGGACTCCTTGTTGGCCAAGGCCAGGCGCTTGCCCTTTTGCAGGACCCCGACGCTCGCCTCCAAGCCCGTCGCACCCACGATCCCGTGGAGGGCCACTTCGAAGCGGGTGGCCGCCACCAATTCCTGGTTGGCTTCGGGGCCTTGGAAAAGCGTGCAGCCCGGGGGCAAACGCTCGGCCAGGGCGGCGGCGGCAGCGGGGTCCTCGAGCGCAACAAAAGGCACCTTCCACTCGTTGACTTGGTCCAGCAGCGCCTCCCACGAGCGGTAGGCCGACAGCCCGACCACGTCGTACCGATCGGGGTGGGCCCGCACTAAATCGAGGGCTTGTGTGCCGATCGAGCCGGTGCTGCCGAGCAAGAGGATAGGAAGACGAGCCATGGCGTCGCGCCGCGAGGCGCGCCGCGTAGTGTAGGCAAGTCGACGGGGGCATGGGAGGGCACGAGCTAGCTCCCCGGCGATTCGGGCCAGCTTTGGAAGGGCTCGTGGGAAAAGATTATGCTGGTCGCCTGCCGTCCGGCGTTTCCGACGAGCTCCCCCCGCAGCTTCCCTCAGAAGCACCTCTGCGCGTTCGCCCTGCGCTCGGCTGCCCCTGCAGCCTCACGGGCCCCCTTCCATGGGCAAAAAAACTCCGATCCAATACAAAGACGCTGGCGTCAACATCGACTCCCAGAACGAAGCCCTGGCACGCGCCAAGTCGGCGATCCGTGCCAGTTTCACCCCTGGGGTGGTCGGCGATGTGGGCTCGTTCGGAGGCCTCTTCGACATGGCCCGCGCGGGCGTGGACGGCCAGTTGTTGGTGGCGAGCGCGGACGGCGTGGGCACGAAACTGGAAGTGGCCAAGCTGGCCGGGATCCACGACACGGTGGGGCGCGATCTCGTCCAGCACTGCATCAACGACATTTTGGTGCAGGGTGCCAAGCCGCTGTTTTTTATGGATTACGTAGGCACGGGGCGACTCGACCCGACCGTGGTGAGCGATCTGATTCGGGGCTGCGCCCAAGCTTGTGCGGACAACGGTCTGGCTTTGTTGGGAGGGGAAACGGCGGAGATGCCCGGCCTGTACGCGGACGGCGACTTCGACTTGGTCGGATTCATCGTTGGCAGCGTGCCGCGCGAAAAGTTGCTCGACGGATCGCGGGTCCGAGCGGGGCAGCGCTTGCTCGGTTTGACCTCGGATGGCCTCCACACGAACGGATACTCCCTGGCGCGCAAGGTCGTCTTCGACCGCCTTGGGCTCAGCGTGCACGATCGGCCAGAAGCCCTCGGAGGCACGAGCGTGGCGGAAGCCCTGCTCGCGCCCCATCGCAGCTATTTGGCCCCCTTGGCGCCCTTGCTGGATGCCGACCGCATCGCCGGGATGGCCCACATCACCGGGGGCGGATTGCTGGACAACCTGCCGCGCGTGCTGGGCCAGCACGAAGCCATCA
>JAUHXY010000327.1 GCA_030426785.1 bacterium | reverse complement strand
ATGACAGGAAGGCAATAACTCCTCCCTCCTCGATGACGACTTGGTAATCCCACCCGGCGGTCTAGACCCAAGCTAGTGCGACGTCCCGTCTAGCGCAGAGACTTCGCCGCCCTCACCGCAACTCCACCCCCACCCCTACCGTGGCCGTGTGGGTGTAATAGGTCGCAAAGTCATTCATGTACCCCGTCTGCGCGAACACGGTGATCGGCCAAGTATCGCTGTCGTGGGTCCATTCGATGCGCAGGGTGTTGTGCTCGAAGGGGTCCTCGTAACCGGTGCGGTAGATGGCGCGGAAGTCGGAGTGGCCGCCCAAGAACTGATCGTCGCGATAGATCAGGCTGAGGCCGTCGTAGCGGCGGCGCAGTTGCACCTCGTCGGACATTTCGAAGGGGAAGTAGTCTTCGGGCACCGAAAAGATGCCGCCGGGCAAGAAGTAGCGCGCTTGCAGGTAGGCATAGCGCTCTTTGGGGCGGCTCAAGGCGTGCCGCCAGGTCAAGCCCACGTAGTCCCAGCCGCGGCTGATCGAGCGGCGCGCGCGGCCGGGGTCGTCGCCGTCGTCGGCGAGGCTGGTCTGTTTGGACAGGAATTCGTCGGGGGAATTGACGGTCTGGCCGTTCGACTCGTGGCCCACCGCCACGTCCAGGTAATCGTCGAGGTGCGCATCTTCGGCGCCGCGCCACAAGCGCACGAACAACTCGGGGTTGTAGCGGCGGCCTAACACCGGCGAGGACTCTTGCGACTTCATCACCTGCGACACGCGCGCGGTGACGGCGGCGTGCAACTGGGCGCTGACAAAACCGGCGCGCTCGACCGGCAAAGGGCGCGTCCAGGGGTACAAAAAGGTCAAGCGCGCCTCGATCTGGTCGTCGATGTCGGGCTCGCCGTGCCAGGCCACGTAGTTGGGTTGGTAGGGATGATACATGCTGGCGCGGGTCGCGCCGTCCATGTCGGCCGTGCGACAGGCGCACAGAGAAGTGCACAGCAGCAGGGTCGCGGCCAAGACCGTCCGGAGTTGGATCGTCATCGATAGGGTCGGGCCCGAACGCGGGCACTCACAGGTCGTTCGCGGCAACGCCGATCAGGACCGCACCGGCCCCATCGGAACACCTGGGAGAGACGTCCCCGCGCTGCGGGATTCTAGGCGAGTGCCCTCGCCCGGTTTTGCAAAGAAAGCGCAAGTTCCCCCTGTGCGAAGTAGCTCAGGCGGGCGGAAAACCGCCACGAATGCGATTCGTTCCTCTGTCCTCGAAGATCACGATTCCAACGTCCATCCGTTGGGCTACGGCTCGGCCGCGTCCTACCACGCTCGGCCAATCGGCCTCTGCGAGATTTCCACCCGTCCCTAGCGCGCGACGCCGCGCTCTAGGAGTTCCTTGAGCTCGGGCAAGTACTCGCGGTACACCTCGCGCGGCGTGCACTCCTTGCGCGCGCAGAGCGATGCGGCCATGCCGATCACTTCCCCTAGCACGCCCGTGGTGCGCGCGGCGCGCAAGGCGCCCAAGGCTTCGGGCTCGGCGGAAACGTTGATGCCAGCCAGGAACAGGTTTTCGATGTTGCGCGAGTACAGCGCACGGTACGGCGCCCAGAAGGGAACGGTGTAAGTCGACCCTTCGAGCGGCGCGGGGATCGCTACGAAGGCGGCTTCGCCCTCGGCGCCGGCGAAGGCGGGGTTGGGCTGGTGGGTTTCCAAGGGCCAAGTGCATGGCACGGCGCCATCCTCGTGCAGGTTGCCTTTGCGCAGGTCCTCGCCGGTCACGACGTAGTCCCCCAGCAAGCGCCGCGATTCGCGCACGACCGTTTCGACCGAGGCCCAGTCCAAACGATGCAAGGGTGCGGCTTGTTCGACGTTCTTGAGCGCATCCCAGGCACCAAACATGGCGCGGTAGTTTTGATCGCGGATGCGCTCGGCTTCGGCCACGGGATCCATGGTGAAGCCTGCTTGCCAGCGCAAGTCGCCCAGGCGCGAGAAGTCGGGGACCACACCCTGTTCGGCCGGCCGACCGGGGAAGGGCCGGTCGCTCAGATCCAAAGCCCACGGGCAGCGTGGGAACAAAGCCCCCTCGCGGGCTTCGCGGCGCTCGCGCTCGCTGGCGTCTTCGGGCAACTCGATGGCGCGCACGCTCCACGGCACGCTGGCGCCCATGTGCCCGCTGCTGCGCAGCGCGAACTCCGCCCCCGCACGCACCCCCAACGGAGCCCCCGGGCTCGCGTCCACGTACCAACGCCCGCGGAAGCGCGAGGTCTCGCCGGTGAACAGGTCGCGACTGCGCAAGGCGATGATCGCGCCGTTGCTGACCTCGACGCGTTGCACGTGGTGGTTCAAGAACAGGCGCACATTCGGCTCGCGCTCCACGACCGCCAACATGCGGCGGTCCGGCCAACGGTCCGCTCCCGTGGCCGTGCCCGGAGGCAACAACTCGTCCACCAGGTCGCCCAGGTTGGAGTAAGGTTCCTGGTGCGTCGCGCCCTCGGGGGCCATGCGCACCTCGCTGGAAAGCTCGCCCCCCAGCACCGGTCGATCGTGTAGGAGCGCCACCATCAAACCCTCGCGCGCGGCGCTGACCGCCGCGGCGGTGCCGGCCAAGTTGCCGCCCACCACGACCAGGTCAAAGCGCCCCTCTTCGATCGGCTGGCGGGGATAGCGCATGGCTTGGCGCCGGAATTCGGCCAACAGCTTGGGCGAGCTGGGCGGCTCGGCGAACACGTCCTTCATAAACACGATCGCGTCGCAGCGGCCCGCGAATCCGGTCAAATCGTGCAAGCGCACGGTTGTCTCGCGCTCGATGGTCGTAATGCCGCCGTCCTGCCAATGCCAGTCGGCTTGCTCCGTGCCGAACTGTGGCTCCAAAGTGATGTCCCCGACGCGCAATTCGAACCGGCCGGGCGCCTCTTCGCGGCCGAAGGAGCGCGTCCAATCCCGCGTGCGCACCCACACCCGCCACTGTCCCGACTGGGGAAAGCGCACCTCGGTGATGGCATCGGCCACGGGTTGCCCCAAGCCGTGCGCCATCAGAAACGGCGAGCCCATCGCATCCACGAACTGCGTGTCGACCGCCCAGCCGCCGCGTTGCTCGAAGGCCTCCGCCTCGAGCATCACCACCTGCTCGTGATCCACGGCGACGATGTCTTTGCCCGCCAGCGCGTCGTAGACCGCTTGGGCGATGATCCAGTTGCCCGAGC
>JAUHXY010000326.1 GCA_030426785.1 bacterium | reverse complement strand
TGCCCCACGCGCGTCAGCCCCTCGTAGTCACCCGGATCCCCAAACGGCACGCGGTGTTTCACTTGCCCGGTGTGCACGTCGATGAAAAACACGATGCCCTGTTCGTCTTGCACACCCGCCACGGTGTTCTCATCGACGTCGGTCAGGGCGGATAGCTCGGTCAAGTCCTTCGGCAAATGGAAAGACCGAGTAGGCGCTCCGTAGTCATACCCGACGAACACCTCGGCTCTGGCCCGGTCGGCCAGGAGAGGCTCTTCCACTGCGGGCAAGTAGCGCGGCACCCCGTCCGTGTCTTCGGCCCGAACGCTCCGCCACGTGGCGAGGCCTGCGCACCCCAACACCAAAACCAAGACCGCCCAAGTAGAGACTGCGTTCATGAGAGCAAGCTGCTAACCTAAGCCCTCATCGGCTGGGACACAACTGGACCTTGGCCCACATGCCCAACCGCGTCAGCGAATGGGGACAAGACGCTTCGTCTCTTGAGGCCGTGCACACTTCACGAGCAGCCAGCCCTTTCCACCGACATCCATGAGCGCGTTTCTCCAGAAAGCTTCCAGCATTGGCTGCCTGATCGTCGTCCTTTTGATCGCGCTGGCGGGTGCGGGGATCTACCACCAAATGAAGGTGCTCGCTCCCGATCCGGGCGAGGCTGGTGTCGCTAGCTCAATCGGGGCCGTGCTGTTCGACACGCTGGACGAACTCAAGGCCGGCAAGTCCTTCCTCGACGAGCTTCAGAAGCAGGACAAAGACGTGCAGCAAGCCGCTATCAGCGCTTCTCTTCGTGAAGGAAAGTTCTCCTACGCGGCCCCGGGAACGCGCCTACTCGTGGTTAACCGCAAGGGCTTTGCAGGCCGCTACTGCTCGGTGCAAATCATGCCCACCGAGGAAAACCACGCATTCCTCACCGGGGAATTTGCCCCCAAACACGGCGAACAATATTGGGCCATGGCCGGCGATGTAGAGCGCACAGACGATGTGAAGTCGATCTTCCGCAAGGACCGCTCGAAGGAGTAGGTACTGGCCAACCAAGTGGGTTCAAAGCGCCCGCACCGCCTGCTCGCCGCACTGCCAACCGCGCGCGGCGGCCTTGGTGAAGGCCACGCCGTACAGGGAGTTGCCCGCGAGCCACAAAGGCGCCCCCCCATGGGTCCCGGCGGCGATGGCCTCTTCGATCTGCGCGACGCGCTGCAAGTGCCCCAAGGTGTACTGCGGGATCGCGTGCTGCCAAGGCGTGTGCGTTTGGAAGACGGGCGCTTCGTCGATACCGAACAGCGACCGCAGGTCGGCGCGGACTTGGTCCATCAGGCGCTCGGGGGACCAAGCATTCACCTCCTCGTCCACCGCTCCGCCTAACAAGGCGCGCACCAGGACGTGTCCGTCGGGGGCGCGGCCCATAAAAAGGTGACTGTCCCACAAGAAACCGAGCACTCGCGGCCCTTCCGTGCGCGGGATCAAGCACCCAAACGCCGTGGGAAAGCGTTGCGCGGCGGCGCCCGCATAGCCCAGGGACACCACCTGGACACCCGGATGTGGCGTCTGCGCGAGTAAGCCTGCCGCCTCCGGAATCACCCCTTGGCACAAACGCGCCGCCACGTGCCCTTCGGTCGCGAGCACGAGAGCGTCGGCCCGCAACGCATCCGGCTGCGCCCCGTGCTGCACCACCCAGCGACCCAGCTCGTCGCGCTCGATGGTTTGCACCGCAGCGTGCCGCAGGATCTCAAACGGCGCACGCTCCGCCAGGGCCGTGGGCAAGCTTTGCAAGCCACCCGCAAACGAAGTCAGCGTTCCCCCAGGTCCCGCCGGACCACCAGCCGCGCCAGCTTGCCCTGCCGACGACTTGCGCGCCTTGCGCAAGGCCCCCATCGCCCGCAACAGCGACCCGTACGTCTGTTCCAACTCGGCCATGCGCGGAAACGCCGCCGGCAACGAAAGCTGCTTGGCATCCCCCGCAAACACCCCCAGCACCATGGGCTGGATCAAACGGTCCGCCGCCTGTTTGCCAAGGCGCCGCGCCGCAAAGTGCCAGACCGACTCGTCCTGGCCCGCCGGAATCTTGGGCACCCAACGCTCGCGCAAGATGCGCGCGAGCCCGAGCGGCGAAAGGATGCCGCTGCGCGCAAACTTTAAGGGATGCGCGTGAATCTCGCGCAAGCGCCCCCCTTGCACGACGAATCGACGCGCCGCCGCGGCTTGCGCAGGCAGTTTGTCTAGCCCCGCGATGTCGATCAGACGATCGAGCACCGGCTCGTTGTCAAGGAACCCGGTCGGTCCCGCTTCGGTGGTCCAACCGCCCGCGTGCGTGGTCGACTGCGCTTTGCCGCCGACTTCGCCCGACGCTTCTAACACCGTGATGCGCAGGGCAAGGTTGCACTCGCTTGCGTTTTTTTGCGCGGACCATGCCGCGGCCAGGCCGGAGATGCCGGCGCCGACGATGACGAGGTGTTGCGGTGTTTGGCTCACGACTTTTTTCAGACCGCGCTGCAACCTTCGCGCGCACCGTCGGTCTTAGGGGCGCCGAGACGCGGTTCGAAACAAACCGCGCGCTCTTTGACAACGTTCACCCGACCCGTTGCCCTCGTTCGAGGTCGACGCCAAGTTTCCTGTTTCCGTTGCGCGGGGTCCATCACCCGAGGGAGGCGCGCCAGCGGATGCCGGCCGGTGCGTCGATCGAGAACAGGGCACGGGGCGGGTCTTTTTCCCATGCGGGTTACACCGTGCGGCTAAAGGTGGGGCCGTCCTTGGGTTTGGCTTCGCGCAGGCGGCGGTCGAAGCACAGGGCGAGGTTGCGGACGAAGAGTTCGCCGGTAGGGGTGGCTTCGACGGCTTCGTCGGTGACGATCGCGAGGCCATCGGCGACCAAGGGCTGCAAGAGCTCCAGGTCGGGGGCAAAGTAGGAGGCGAAATCGATGCCGTGGGCCGCTTCGTGTTGGGCGATGTCGACGCGGAAGTTGCACATCAAGTCGTGGATCACGGCGCGCCGAATGGTGTCGTCGCGGTCCATGGCGATGCCGCGTTCGACGGCCAGGTGGCCGGACTCGATCAGCTCGCTGTAGCGGCTCAGCTTCTTGGTGTTTTGCGCGTACAGGCCGCCAACGTCGCCGATAGCCGAGATGCCGAGGCCGATGACGTCCGGGGCGGGGATGACCGCGTAGCCTTGGAAGTTGCGGCGTAAGGTGCCACTCT
>JAUHXY010000325.1 GCA_030426785.1 bacterium | reverse complement strand
AAAGGGATCCCCAGCGGTGAAAGGCAAAGCCCGCGTCCACTGGACGCCCACCCAGCCCCACCCCAGCGCACGCTCTCGCTTGCGCGCGAGTTTTGTGAGGTTGCGGCGAGACACCCCGTTGTCAGGGGGGGGCAGCCGAAGGCTGCCCTCCCGCGTACTCCTCCTCTACGTTCCATTTCAAGGTCCGAATGGGGCCGGGGGGGGGTGTTGGGGGGCGTGGGGGCGTTCTGGAGGGGGGATCCTTTGGGGAGCTGGTTTTTTGGGGGGGGGAGGGCCAGAAAAGAGGGGAAGGGGAGGCTGGGGGGTTGTGGCGGTCCCGTGGGGCGGGTAGGGTCTTGGGCCCAAAACCACGCCGCAAGGCGCCTGCGGGAGGCTTTTCACCGCAGGAAAACAAGGAAACTATCACTTGTACGCAATCGTATCTGACCGCAATCAGCAGATGACCGTCCGCGTGGGCGACGAAGTCGTCTGCGATCTCATGGACGCCGCCCCCGGCAGCAAGGTGACCTTCGACCAAGTGATGTTGGTCGGCAAAGACGGCAACGTCACGGTGGGCAAGCCCACCGTCGCTGGTGCTGCGGTCCAAGGCGAAGTCGTGGGACCCCACCGAGGCAAGAAGATCATCGTCTTCCGCTTCAAGCGCCGCAAGAACATCCGCCGTAAGACCGGTCACCGCCAGTCCTACACCAAGGTCCGCATCACCAGCATCGACGCCTAGCGCGCAGATCCAACCCAGGCAGCAATTCCATGGCACACAAAAAAGGACAAGGCTCTTCCCGCAACGGTCGGGACTCCAACCCCCAGTTCCGCGGCGTGAAGCGCTTCGGAGGACAAAAGGTCACCGCCGGCACCATCCTGGTGCGCCAGTGCGGCACCCGCTTCAAAAAAGGTCACAACGTCGGCATCGGCAAGGACTACACCTTGTTTGCGCTGGTCGACGGCACGGTGCGCTTCCAAACCGGACGCCGCGTGCACGTGGATCCGATCGCCGAGTAACGCCGCATGGGTGGACGCCCTGCGCGCCCGCCCGTCCGACCCGA
Source organism: bacterium (assembly GCA_030426785.1). Taxonomy (GTDB): domain Bacteria; phylum Planctomycetota; class UBA1135; order UBA1135; genus NORP259. The sequence goes on along the minus strand of JAUHXY010000325.1, from coordinate 2,170 downwards.
ACCCAAGCCGGGGGCCGCAAGTCCGCTTGCGCCCCCGGTGTTTGTTTACCACTCCATGTTTCGCGACGAAACCACGATCGAGGTGATCGCCGGCAAGGGCGGGGACGGGCTCGTCTCCTTCCGCCGGGAAAAGTACGTGCATCGCGGCGGCCCCGACGGGGGTGACGGCGGTGACGGGGGCAGCGTGATCCTGATCGCGACGCCCCAGGTGCATTCCTTGTTGGCCGTGGGGCGAGTCTTCCGCTACGCGGCGCAAAGCGGTCGGCCGGGTGGCCCGCGCAAGCGCACGGGCGCCAAAGGGGAGGACGTGCGCATCGAGGTTCCGGTGGGAACGCAGGTGCTGGACGCCGAACACGGCAATTTGATGCGCGACTTGGCGGAAGAGGGCATGGAGCTCGTCGTCGCGCAGGGCGGCAAGGGCGGCAAGGGCAACCCGCGCTTCGCTTCGTCCGTCATCCAAGTGCCGCGCAAAGCCACGAAAGGCACGGAGGGAGAAGCGCGCCGGGTGCGCCTGGAGCTCAAGCTGTTCGCGCAGGTCGGGTTGTTGGGTTTCCCCAACGCGGGCAAATCGACCTTCCTGTCGACGGTCACAGCGGCCAAGCCGAAGGTGGCGGACTATCCCTTCACCACTTTGGTGCCCCAGGTCGGAATCGCGGAGTTGCCCGAGTTCCAGACCTTGGTGATCGCCGACCTGCCCGGTTTGATCGAGGGGGCTGCGGAAGGCCACGGCCTGGGCCATCGCTTCTTGAAGCACGTGGAGCGCTGCAAAGTTCTGTTGCACCTCGTGGACGTTTCCTGCGCGAACGAACGGGACCCGGTGGAGGCTTGGCGCGCCCTCGAACACGAACTCGAAAAGGCCTCGCCCGATCTCTACCAGCGCCCGCGCTTGGTGGTGGCGAGCAAACACTTCGAGGACGACGAGTCGGAGCAGCATTTGGCCGACTTGACGGAAGCGGCGGCGGCGGTGGGGCAACGGGTGATGCCCATCTCCAGCGTGCTCGGGCTGGGGCTGCAGGAAGTCCTATTCGCAGCCCGGGACATGGTGTACGGCGCTCCGGAGCGCTGGTAGGGGTCTCGGTGGGCCCCTGGCGGGCCGTGGGGAGGGTTCAAACCGGAGGAACCTCGGGACGGTGTGGGGGCCTCAAGGCCCTGCACGGATTCGGTCGATGTACCCGAGGACTTTGTCCCCGTCATCCGCGATCCCGGAGAGAGGCGCGCAACCCATGCAGTTTCCTGATTCTCAGCCCGATTCACCTTCCTTCGAGGAAAAGCCGTCGATTCACATCCCGGAGGAGGAGTTCAGCTTTGCCGACGTCAAGGCGCAGCCCCCCGCCCCAGCGCCGTTGAGCGAGCCCAGCGTCGACCTCAACCTGGACGAGGTAGAGTCGCTGATCGGCGCCGAACCTTCTCTTTCGGCATCGCCCGATTCCGCCGCAGCACTCGATCTCGATGCGCTCGACGCCGCCCAAGCCACCGGTGCCATCCCGCAGATCGCGGACAAACTCGGCCAAACCAACCTGTCACCGCGCCACCAGGTCGAGGCTTGGTTGGCGGTCATGGTGCGCTCCGAAGCCTCCGACTTGATCCTGCGTTCCGGCGGTCGTCCGTCTTTGCGCGTGAACGGCAAGATCGCGTTTTTGCCCGGCATGGTGCCCGGACCGGGCCCCATGCAAGAAATTCTGGAGGGCGTGCTGGGCGAGCAGCGCATGCGCACCTGGCGTGAGACCGGTTCCTCCGATGCTGCCATCCAATTGGACGGCTTGGGTCGCTTCCGCATCAACGCGTACAAGCAGATGGGGGAGCCCGCGATCGTCATCCGGCGCATCAACGAAAAGGCTCCGGAGCTGACCTCCCTGAACTTGCCCCAGCAGCAATTGGAATCCCTGGCGATGCGCAAGCGTGGCTTGATCTTCGTCACGGGCGTGGCGGGTTCGGGCAAGTCCACGACCTTGTCCGGCATTATCCAGCACATCAACCGCACGGCGGAACGGCACATCATCACCTTGGAAGATCCCGTGGAGCTGATCTTCACCGGCACCCTGCTGGGCCTGGTGCCGTTGCTGCTGCTGCCGGGGCACACGTTGTTCTCGTGGCGGCGGTGGGTGTGGGGGGCGACCACGTTCGTGGTGGCGTTCCTGTTCTTCCAGGTGCTGCTGCGGCCCGAGGCCGG
>JAUHXY010000068.1 GCA_030426785.1 bacterium | reverse complement strand
AGCCTGTTCGCTGGTTGGGGATGGGGCTCTTGGTAGGGGCGTCCGTGCTTGTCCTGGTCGCTGCCCGCGAAGCTTCGGCAGCGTCCCAGGAAAAGCTCACTCCCGAAACCCTGGCGCAAGCCTTGCAGACGACGGACCAGGCCGAACGAGCCGCGCGGCTGCAACAGGGGTTCGAGATCTACCTCGAGCACATGCGAGCGTTTCGCGCGCGAACGGCCGAGCGTTGGGCCGAGCCCCTGCACCGGGCTGCCCAAGCCCCGTGGAGTGCTACCTGTTACGCCTCGGCCAAGCGGCGCGGTGGGGATCCGGAGGGCGCGGTCGCCATTTTGCGCGAGCAGATCGAACGAACTTCGGACCCGGCCCAGCGAGTGGCTCTGTACGAGGCCTTGTCGCTGGCTTTGGACGCCGCAGGGCAAGCCGAGCAACGCCTGAATGCCCTCGGCCACGCCTACGCCGAAGGTGGCCGGGATGCCCAGCAGATCCTGGGATTTCTCACCATGCAGGAAGGGCGTTGGCAGGAAGCGCAGCGCCTCTTCGGAGATCTGGTGGACGATGCGCGCCGCGAGGGTCGGGACGCCGAGCCGTGGGCCTTGCCGGGATGGGGCTTGGCCGTGCTGGAGGGCGCTCGCCCAGCAGTGGAATGGGCGGGGGAATCCGAACCGGATTCGGAAGAGGAATGACCGGTGCTGCGGACTTTCCCCGCGGTGCACCCGCGTAGGATCCCCGTAAGGCCCTTCCTGGCCCAGCCCATACTGGAGCCCTGGGCTCCGCTGACCTAAAATGATCCGTTACTGGGGAGCCCTCGCGGGCTACCCGCTAGCCCCTGTGGGCGGGGCATCCCCCCCGGACCGAGCGGAGCGCTGCCTGCGCTGCCTTGTGTCCTTCGATCAACCAAATGAGGTTTATGAGGAATTCCAAATCGACGGCGTGGCTCGTGGGCGGCTTGTTGCTCGCCGGTGCCGCATTCGCCGTGCAAAAGACCGAGCGCGCTCTTTCGGATCGCGACCTGACCAAGCTCAGCAAAGCCATCGCCAGCTATCTCGAAGCCCTGGAGGAAGGCAAAGGGGCCATGGAGGCGGAAGCGGACGTCTCCGAAGAGATCCAAGACCTGCAAAAAAAGGTCGAGAAGGCCGAAGCCGAAAGCATCTTCGCTCTGCCCGCCGATCTGGGCCAAGCGATTTGGTTGTCCCACGAGTACCACCGCAACAAGCGTGCGAAGCCCGGCAAGGTCGACACCTTCGAATACTTGCGCGCCAATCTGTTCACCAAGAAGAACCCCTTGGAGTACACGGTGGCTCTACCCAACGGCTACAAGCCGAAGGAACGCTGGCCACTGATCATCGCGATTCCCCCGGTGGACCAAGACCCCAAGGCGCACCTCGGTGAGGATTGGGAGTCCGGAGACTTCCGTGACGGTGCCATCCTGGCGATTCCGCACATGCCCGAAAAGCCCGAGGACTGGAGCGGACAACCGGGTCTGGCTCGGGTGCTCGTGACCATGCAGCAGGTGACCGAGAACTTTGCCGTCGATCCGGACCGGGTGTACTTGGCTGGAACCGGCAAAGGCGTCGAGGTGGCCCTGCAAATCGCCAGCATGCGCAGTTTCTCCTTCGCTGGAGTGATCGGGCGCCGGGGCGACTCCGGTGAAGTGCAGCCGGAGGCTTTCTGCAACCTGCCGACCCTGCTCTCCGGCGCGGGCTCGAAGGCGTCCGCCTTCGAAGAGCGCGCCAAGGCCCTGGGTTTTGAAAACTGCACGTTGGTCGCCAACGCCGGTCTGGCCGACATTTGGAAGTGGATCCAAGAAACGCCGCGCAACTCGTACCCGACCAGCCTCGAGTTTTGGCCGCGCAGCGAGTCGCAAGTGCGCTCGAACTGGGTGGAAGTGGATCGCGGAGCGGCTTCGGAAGGTGCCCACGTCAAAGCCTCCATCGACTCCGGAAGCAACACGATCACCCTCGAAGGCGAGGGCGTTCCCTCGGTGACGTTGTACCTCTCGGACGCGATGGTGGACTTGGATCGACCCTTGCGCATCGTCGCCAATGGTGCCAAGCGCGAGGTCAAAGTGGTGCGCAGCCGCGTCACCTTCCTCGAAATGCTGCGCTACTCGCGCCTCGATCCTGGCCAGGTGTACGTGGCCAGCGAACGCGTCGACATGCCCGCCACCGCCAAAGCGGATTCCGACGAGTCCGGTAAGGAAGGGGAGTAGGGCTCTGCGGCCTTGGGCCGCGAGCGCACGGCCGCATGCACGCCGATTCTTCGCAAGCGGGTGGCCCCGCGCAGCCCCAACCTTCGAACGCCCCGTTGGCTCCCACGAGCCGGCGGGGCGCCGCTGTTTTGCTGCTAGCCGTCTTCCTGGGCGGTTCGGGAACCATGGTGGTGGAGCTGGCCGCCGTGCGCCTGTTAGCGCCTTGGTTTGGCAGCAGCAACGCGGTTTGGACCCACGCCATCGGAGTCATCTTGCTGGCTTTGGCGGTGGGTTACGCGCTCGGGGCGCGCTGGAGTTTGCGCGCGCAACCACGGCGCGCGATGGTCACCGTGTTGCTGGGAGCAGCCCTATGGTGCGCTGCGCTGCCGAGCCTGACCCCGATCGTGGCCGACTGGTTCATGCCGGCCGGACTGACGCTGCACAGCGCGGCGGGATTGCTCTTGTGGGGCAGCTTGGCCAGTAGTTTGGTGCTGTTCACGGTACCGGCGCTGCTGCTAGGGTGCGTGGCCCCGATGGCTGTGGAAGCGTTGGCTGGACAACGCTGCGCGGAAACGCGCTTTGATGCGGGCCAAGCGGGAGGCTACGTGCTCGCGCTGTCTACGGGCGGCAGTTTGGTGGGCACCTTCGCGACCACCTACTGGCTCGTACCGACCCTCGGACTGCAGTGGACCTTCGGTTTGGCCTCCAGCCTGTTGGCCTTGGCCGCGTTGCTGGTGGCGCCCGGTGCCTGGCGCGTTCGAGCGGGAGCGGCCCTGGCGCTGATCGCAGGGGCGTCCTTCTGGAGCGGCGAACCGAGCCGTGGATTGCCATCCGGTTGGAAACGGCTGGCCCAAGAGCAAAGCGCCTACCAATGGTTGCAGGTACTGGAAACCGGCGAAGGGCCCGAACGCCGCCGTCGCTTGGTCGCCAACGAAGCGTTGGATTCCTTTCAGTCCCTATGGCGCCCCGAGCCCGGTTGGCTCGGCCAGGGAAGTTACTACGACGCCTTCGCGGCTCCGCTGTTTTGGGATGAGCCCAGGCCCACTTGGCGCTTGGCAGTGCTGGGTTTGGGGGCTGGATCCGCGGTGCGCGTGTTGGAAGGGGTTTTGCCCCAAGGGACGACCCTGCGCTCGGTGGGGCTCGAGATCGACCCCGAGGTCGTGCGACTGGGCGAGCTTTTTTTTGATCTAGAGAACAACGCGGACGACCGCATCGTGGGAGCAGGCATCGATGCGCGCGCGGGTTTGGGCGCGCTGGAAGGGGACTTCGACCAGATCATCGTCGACGCCTACGCCAACAACGTGGAGATTCCGCCGCACCTATGCACGGTGGAGTTCTTTCGCGAGATTCACAGCCGATTGCGCCCGGGCGGCTGGTTGAGCGTCAACCTGTCGGGGTTCGGTTTGCAAGATCCGGTCATCCGCGCCGTGGCCGCCAGCGTCGGTCAGGCTTGGCAGCAACCGGTGTTGCTTTGGCCTTTGCCCTTTTCGCGCAACACGGTGGTGTTGGCACGCCGCGAGCTGCCGATCCCCGACCCGCGCGACCCCGCATTTGTGGTCGGCCCGCGGGAGCTGCAGACCCTGTTGGCGAGCGCGCGTTTGCGGGCGCGTTTGCAAGCACCCGGTGTGGACGCAGAGCTTGTCCTGACGGACGATCACGCCCCGATTCTGGCCCTGGAGCGGCGCTCGGTCGCTCGCGGGGTGGCGGGCTGGCTGCAACAGGAACATGAGGAGGCGGCGCGGTGACCCCTCGCGTCTCCCGCTGGTTGCCCTTGCTGGGCTGCTTGGGGCTGTGGTTGCCCGCAGCCGAGGCGCAGAGTTCCTGGCGCGCTGCGCAGGCCCAAGAGCGCTGGCCCGAAATGCTCGCTTTGGCCGAAGCGGAAGGCCCTTCCGCACTGCGGGCGCAATTGGATGCGCGCTATCTGGGGGGCGACATGGTGGGGGCTTTGGCGGCGGCAGAGCGCGCTTTGCAGGGCGCGCCCCAAGAGCCGCTCTATCCCGCTTACCTCGCCACGCGCCTGGCGATCGACCTGGACTTGCCCGAGCGTGCGCAGGAGCACTGGGCCCTCCTGCAGGAGCTGCTCGCTGGCAACCCTCCCGAACCCGAGCCGGTGCGCGCCTGGTATCGGGAGATGCTGCCCACCATGCAGGCGGAGATCGACGCACGCCAAGGGGTGCAAGAGCAGGCCCAGCAGGCCTTGGTGCGTGCTCGCACGACCGTCGCGGCGGCTGGACTTGCCCTGTTAGCGCTCCTGTTGTTGCTGCGGCGTCGGTAGGGGACACTGGGGCTGCTGGCCCGCTCGGGGAGCTCGTTGGATGGACGGGCTGCGGCTTGGAGAACCGAGTTTCTTTGACCCTGAGTCTCTGGCCGGCTCATGGCGCCAAGGGTTTGGTGCCTTGCCGGAGTGCTCTTCGGATGCCTCCCGAGGACTAAAAAAAAGCCGCCCGCGCAAGGAGCGCGGGCGGCGTGAAGTCGGGCGCCGAAAGGCGCACCGCCGTGGGCTTACAGCAGATCCAAGATCCCCGTGCTGCCGTCTCCGGTCAGGGTGACGGTGTTCGCGCGGTAGTTGATGTTGGTGCTGATCTTGGCGTTCCAAGGAAGCAGTTCCTTGTCACACACGATGCCGAGGGCGACCGCGGCGAAGCCACGGGCGGTTTGGGTCTTGCCCGAGTCCTGCAGCATTTCGATCAAGCCGTCGATGGAGTTGCGGTCCCCGATGGTGCCCAGCGCGCTGGCGATGGCCGCTTGCGAGGACAGGGACTTGGCTTCGCCGAGCATGGAGACCAGACGGCCGACCATGTTCTTGTCGCCGAGCAGGCCCAGGCCGACCGCCGCTTGCTTCATGAGCTCCGGACGGAAGGAGGAACCCTCGAGAATCGTCTGCAGGGTCGAGATGGCTTGGGTGTACTCCATCAGGCCCAGCGCCACGGCTGCGTGGCCGCGCGTCTCGTCGGAACCGGCGAAGTAGTCCAGCTTCTCCACGATCATCTCCGCGCTGTCCGTGTCCCGCAGGAGACCCAGGCCGAGCATGTACGCGCCGGCTTGCGAGGGGTTCTTGCAGTTCTTGGCTTCGGTGCGCAGGGCTTGCAGAGCGCCGATGTCCAGGGGCGGTTGCTCGTTGTCGAGCAGCGCGCGACCGTGGACGCCCAGGGCCAAACCGGCCCAGGCCCGTTGCTCGCCCTTGGCCTTCGACATGCGACCGAGGATCGACTTGCGCAGTTCATCGCGTCCGCCGGTGGGCTCCTCGACTCCCTCGGGAGCCGGGCGCGCCGCGGCTTGCGCCATGGCGATCAGCGCGAAGCGCTTGGCTTGTTGCTCGCCTTCCTTGGCGATGCGGTCCAATTCCTTGGCGGCTTGCGCCTGCGGAGACTTTTTGTCCTTGGCGAGGCGGGCGTCGAGCACTTGGCCCAGGGCGAGCACGTTCGACTGCACGATGTGGCGGTCGTACTTGGTGTGCTTGCCGATGCCGTCCACCAGGGCGGCCAGGACTTCGCCGCGCAGTTCTTCGAACTCCGCGCCGGTGCCTTCGAGCAGACGGGCCATGGCCGTCGGGGCGTGCGCGCGCACCATGTAGTGGCGCGTACGCGAGTTCGCCCGTTGGTTGGCTTGGTCGTAGTAGTCCAGCAGGAACTTGATCTGGGCTTGGCGGGAGACCGCGGCAGCCGCGTTCGGATCCTGCGTCTCTTCGCTCATCTCCGCGGAAGCGGGGTCGACCGGGGTCAATCCGAACGCGGTGATCGCGGCGACCTTGATGTCCCGTTTGGCGAAGTTCGGCGCGTTGAGCACGCCCACCAAGGTGGTCGCGATCTCGCGGCGCAGCGCGTTGTCGCTGGTGCGGTGACCGATCAGGCCCAAGCCGTAGGCCGCGAAAGCGCGCGTCCGGACGGGGACTTCGGTCTTGCCCATGTAGCGACGGGCTTCCTCTTGATCGAGCAGGAGCTGCGTCAAGATCTCCACCGAAGCGTCGTTGGCCAAGATGCCGAGAGCCACCGCAGCGGTCTCCGAAATCTCTTGGTTGCCGTCCTTCAGGTAGGCCTTGATGATCTGCTCAAACTCGGAGGTGTCGCTCTCGCTGGTCACGTCACCGATCTTGGCCAGCGCGATCAACGCGCCGGTGATGAGGTCGTTGCCGCGTTCCTTTTCGAGCACTCGCTTGAGGGCCGGAACCACTTGGTTGCGGATCTGATCCTCGGAGGGCTTCAGGGTTTCGCGGGATTGTTCTTCGGTGCCTTTGCCCAAGAGCCAGTCGGTAGAACCGGTGGTCACGGCCGTGGTGCGGGTCTTGACCTTCAGGTTCAGGTATTGGTCCTTGTTGAAGCCCCACCAGAAGTCCCAGGTGGTCAAGTCGGGTCCCGTGTCGCCGCCACCAGTGGTGGGGCCTTTCGCGGGGCCGCCTTGGCCAGGAACGCCGGCGGGTGCGCCGGGGGTCGAGGGGCCGGGGGTCGAAGGACCGCTCGGACCCGGAGTCCCCGGTCCGCCAGGTCCAGGAGTGGAGGGGCCGCCTCCCGTACCACCGCCGCCCCCAGGGGGCACGGTGTCGCCGGGGCCGCGATAGGTCCCCCCGTGGGCGCTGGCGTCATAGGAGAGCGCCAAGCCACCGGCCAGCAGGGCAGCGCCGATGAGTAGAGTCTTTTTCATGTTGATGAAGGGTTGATGCGGACCGAGAGGGTGCTCGTGCGAAAAGCGCACGCCGGGTAGGCCCGGTCCACGGCCTTGGGTTCACGAGGCATCAGCAAGGTCCGTGCCGTCGGACTCCCCAGCGTCTATCATAGGCGCCAACCGCCCTGTGGGGCAGAAAAATGGGGGTTCCGGAGCCCGAGAGAGCCGACCTGCCCGCACCTTGGGTAGGGCCGCGTGGGGGGGAGGTAACGGGTCTTTCCCCTTGGGGAAGGCGGGGTGCGCGATGTGGGTCGGGAAGGCCCAACCCGACCCCGGGAAACTGCCGCTCGCTGCGGGGCCCAGGCTCGGGATTTCCCCGCGGGAAGCGCACACTACGCCCCTATGTCGACCCCCGCCACCCCGCCCTCCGAGGCTGCGAAGCCCCGCCCGGTGGGGGCTTGGGCTCGGTTGTGTGCTGGTGATCGCGCTCCACGCCCCCTTTCTTGCAGCCTTGCCCAGTTCTTGGCCGACGAGGGGGCGAGCCGGGGGTGGAAGGGGCTCGTTTGGTGGCCTCGGGCGGGGGCGGCCATCCTGGCGCCCGGGGTCCTCCGCAAGGAGCTAGCGCCTTGGGCGTACCGGCAAGCGGTCCCCGGGGAGGTCCAAGCGATCGAAACGGGCCTCGGTGCGCGCTTGGAGCCGGCTTGGATCGAGTGGGTGCTGGTTTTGGATGCCGAAGGATCGCGGCCGGCCGGCACGCTGCGCTGGTTAGCTCCAGCAGGCTCGGACGCTCGGCGCGCGGATTGGGCGCGCGAAGCCCGTGCGGTGTTGCAACAACTGGACGCCGCGCAGCGCTGGTGGCAAGTCCAGCGAGAAAGCCGCGCTATGGAAAGCGCTGCCGGATTGGGCCTGCGGGCCGGGGGCGTGTTGCACGACCTACGCAATCGATTGACGTTGCTCTCCCTGCAGCTGCAACGCATGCAGGTTGACCCGCGCGAGACCGATCGGTGGCAGGCAGCGAATCATCGTTTGGTGGCGGAAATGCGCGCCATGTGCGCGGGCTTGCTGCCCGGCGAACACGGGTGCGTTGCATTGCAACGCACCGAGTTGCGGCCCCTGCTGCTGCGCGTCGCGCGGCGCGGACCGAGTTTGGTGCGCCGTTCTCCGGGGGTCGGTCGCGCGGGCGTGCGCTTGCGGTGCCGCACCGATCTGACCGCGTTGGTGGACCCGGTGCTGCTCACGCGAGTCGTAGAGAATTTGCTGGTGAACGCCCTCGAGGCCAGCGGACCCGATCAGGTGGTCTCGCTGCAAGCCGAACCGAGCGGGGACCAGGTGGTGATCGAGGTGCGCGATGAAGGACGTGGGATGGATGCTGCGACCTTGCGGAGCGCCTTTCGAGCGGGACAAGGAGCGCAGCATGGCACGGGATTCGGCTCGGTGAGCTTGCTCGCCGCACTGGAGGATTTGCAAGGCACCCTGGACGTAGACAGCGCTCCCGGTGTCGGCACCCGTTCGCGGGTGACGCTGCCTCAAGCGCCCGAAGGGCCCACCGCGTTGCTGCTCGATCCCGACTCGCGCCGGCGGAGCACGGTGACCGCTCGCTTGAAGCGTCATGGGATCGAGGTGCAGGGCATGGCCCACGCCGCGGCCGCGATTCGTTCGATGGGGGAGGTCACCCCGACGGCGATCTACGCCGCCCGCGGCATGCAGGATCCCCATTGGGGGGATTTGTGCGAGTTGGCGGCGGCGCAAAGTTGCCCGGTTTGGGTGTTGGGCAGTCGCGGCTTGCAGCCAGCTCGCCCAGAGGCTTTGGGTGTCTCGGGCGGACCCGCGCTCCACTAGTGGCCCGCAAACAAATCGAGCGAGCATCCTGGAAGGAAACTCGCTCGATGGAAACGGGGCGGCAGGAGCTTAGGGCTTGAGCTCGGGCAAGGATTCGGCCCGCAAGTACTCCCGGTTGAGGCGCGCGATGTTGTCGACCGAAATGCCCTTCGGGCAAGCGCCCATGCACTCGTAGTGGTTGGTGCAGGCGCCGAAGCCCTCCGCGTCCATCTGTTGCACCATGGCGAGCGCGCGGTGGGTGCGTTCCGGCTGGCCCTGCGGCAGATTCGCGTACTGGCTGACCTTGGCGGCGGTGAACAGCATCGCGGCGGCGTTCGGGCAAGCCGCAACGCACGCGCCACAACCGATGCAGGCCGCAGCATCCATGGCTTGTTCGGCGTTTTCCTTGGGTACCGGAACCGAGTGGGCTTCGGGCGCCGAGCCGGTGTTCACCGAGATGTAACCGCCCGCTTGCATGATGCGGTCGAAAGCCGAGCGATCGATGACCAAGTCCTTGTGCACCGGGAAGGCGTTGGCACGGAAGGGCTCGATGGTGATGCGATCGCCCTCTTGGAAGCTGCGCATGTGCAGCTGGCAGGTCGTCGTCAGATCTTTGGGACCATGCGGCACCCCGTCGATCACCAGACTGCAGGATCCGCAAATGCCTTCGCGGCAGTCGTGATCGAAAGCGACGGGTTCTTTGCCTTGGGCGAGCAAGTCCTCGTTGAGGACGTCCAACATCTCTAGGAAGGACATGTCCGGACTCGCTTTGACCTGGTAGGTCTCGAAGCGTCCTTTGTCCTGGGGGCCCGCTTGGCGCCAGATTTCGAGGGTCAGTTGCATGGGAGGTGAGGGGCTATGCGCTTACTTGTAGGAGCGGGTGGTGAGCTTGACGTTGTCGAAGATCAGGTCTTCTTTGTGCAGGGTCTCGGCTTTTCCGGGCCCTTCGTACTCCCACGCGGCGACGTAGCTGAAGTCTTCGTCGTTGCGCTTCGCTTCGTTTTCGGGGGTTTGGTGCTCTTCCCGGAAGTGACCGCCGCACGACTCTTCGCGGTGCAGAGCGTCGGTCACCTTCAGCTCCGCGAATTCCATGAAGTCGGCCACGCGACCGGCGTGCTCCAAACTCTGGTTCAATTCGGAGCCGCTGCCGGGCAGCTTCAAGTCGTTCCAGAAGGCTTCGCGCAGGTCGCGGATCTTGCCGAGGGCCGTTTGCAGCCCTTGCGCGTTGCGCGACATACCGCAGTAATCCCAGCAGATTTGGCCGAGTTCGCGGTGCATTTCGAACGCGCTGCGGTTGCCGCCGACGCTTAGAAGTTTTTCGGTGCGCTCGCGCGCATCGTTTTCTGCCGCGGCGAAGGCCGGGTCCTGCGGGTTCACCGGTGGCAGCGTGCGTCCCGCCAAGTGGGCGGCGATGGTGGACGGAACCACGAAGTACCCGTCGGCGAGGCCTTGCATGAGGGCGCTGGCCCCCAAGCGGTTGGCGCCGTGGTCGGAGAAGTTGGCCTCGCCCAATACGAACAGTCCCGGCACGGTGCTCTCCAGGTTGTAGTCTACCCACAAGCCACCCATGGTGTAGTGCACGGCGGGGAAGATACGCATCGGGACCTTGTAGGGGTCCTCGTCGGTGATGCGCTCGTACATTTCGAAGAGGTTGCCGTAGCGGGCTGCGATGGCTGCTTTGCCGTCGCGCGCGATGGCATCCGCGAAGTCCAGGTACACCGCCATGCCGGTCGCTCCGACACCGCGGCCTTCGTCGCAAACCTGTTTGGCGTTGCGGCTGGCCACGTCCCGCGGCACGAGGTTGCCGAACGAGGGATACTTGCGCTCCAGGTAGTAATCGCGCTCCGCGTCGGGGATGTCCGCCGCCTTGCGCTGATCGCCCTCTTTCTTCGGAACCCAAACGCGCCCGTCGTTGCGCAGGGATTCGCTCATGAGGGTGAGCTTGGACTGATGGCTACCAGAAACCGGGATGCAGGTGGGGTGAATCTGCGTGTAGCAGGGGTTTGCGAAGAATGCGCCCCGCTTGTGGGCCCGCCACGCGGCGGTCACGTTGCTGGCTTTGGCGTTCGTGGACAAGAAGAACACATTGCCGTAGCCGCCCGTGCACAGTAGCACCGCGTCGGCGCTATGGCGTTCGAGTTCCCCGGTGATCAGGTTGCGGGTGATGATGCCGCGCGCGACACCGTCCACCGTGACCAATTCCAGCATCTCCTGACGGGTATGCATGGTGACGCCGCCGGTGTGGACTTGACGCATCAGGGCGCTGTAGGCGCCGAGCAACAATTGCTGGCCGGTTTGGCCCCGTGCGTAAAAGGTGCGCGACACCTGCGCACCGCCGAAGGAGCGGTTGGCCAGCAAACCGCCGTACTCACGCGCGAACGGCACGCCCTGAGCGACGCACTGATCGATGATGTTGCGCGAAACCTCGGCGAGACGGTGCACGTTGGCTTCGCGGGAGCGGTAGTCGCCGCCCTTGATCGTGTCGTAAAACAGGCGATAGACGCTGTCACCGTCGTTCTTGTAGTTCTTGGCCGCGTTGATGCCGCCTTGCGCTGCAATGGAGTGTGCGCGGCGGGGGGAATCGTGGATGCAGAACGCGTGCACCTGGTAGCCCATCTCAGCCAACGAGGCGGCCGCCGAAGATCCGGCCAAGCCGGTACCGACCACGATGACTTTGAACTTGCGGCGATTGGCCGGGTTGACCAGTTTTAGGTCGAACTTGTACTGCGTCCACTTGTCGGCCAGATCGCCGGAGGGGACTTTGGAGTCGAGGACTTGAGACATCAGGAAGCACCTCCAGCGCCCATCACCAGGGCCACGGGGATTGCGGCGAAGCCGAGGGCCAAGCCGATCGCCAGGGCCCAGCCCAGGCATTCGATCGACCGGTTGAACTTGTTGTGGCGCAGGCCGAGGGATTGGAACGCGCTCTTGAACCCGTGGCTCAGGTGCAAACCGAGCACCAACGCAGCCACGATGTAGAGCGTCATGCCGAAGGGTTGCGTGATGCGATCGACCACCAGTTGGGCCAGATCCTCCGAACCTTCGGCACCCACCAGTTTCTTCCAGCGGAAGTCGGCGATGTGGATCACCAGGAAGATCAACAGCAACAACGCCGTGAAGCGCATGGTGCGCGAACCGATGGTCTTTTGGCCGGTACCGCCAGCCGCCCGATATCCGACGCTGCGCGCGCCTTGGTTGCGCATGCTGACGGCGATCGCTAACACGATGTGGAACAGGAACAAGGCCAGCAAGCCCAGTTCCGCCACCGTGAGAAGCGGACCCAAGTCGTGCAGCTTTTGCGCGTAAGCGTTAAACGCCGCGTTGCTCTGCAACAGGGTCAAGTTGCCGAGCAAGTGTGTGATGGTGAAGCCCACCAACAACAGGCCCGAGATGGCCATGCCGCTTTTGCGGCCGATAGAGGAGCGTAAGACGCGTGCCAGCCAATTCAGCATGGTTGGGGCGCAGGGGGATCGCGTTGGGGGAAGCAGACGGAATCGGCCGGCCGCGTCGGGCGCGGCACCGATCAGGAGCTGCAAGGTGGGGGAGTTCAAAGTCCCCCGCAACCGGGGGAATGTAGGCGCGCGCGTAGGGGATCCAAGTGGGGGCCTAGGGGCTTAATGCAAAGCCCCAGGTATCTAGGGACGCCTGCGGACCCATTCGGCAGAAGGCCTACCGAATGGGGCAAAACGCGCGTTTCGGAGGTTAACGTCCCCCATCGGGCCGAACAATCCGCGGGCCCCAAAAGTCCCCCGCCAAGTCGGGGTTGGGATCTTGGCGGGCCCATATCCCAAGGGAGTCAAGCCGGCTGAACGGAGGATCCTTGGGACGCAGTCCGTGATTCTCGCGTTGCGTGCTGGTGCGGCTTGGGGCGGGCCGCTATCCCTCGGGCATGAGCGCCCCGACCCGCATGCTTTGGATCCGCCATGGCGAGGTGCATTCCGACTACCAGGGCCGCCTGTATGGGAGTTTGGATGTGCCGCTTTCCGACCACGGTTGGGCGCAAGCCCGGGCTGTGGTTCGCGAGCTCCGTGAAGAACACCTGGATGCGGTGTATTCCTCGGATTTGGGCCGGGCCCAGGCGACGGCGCGAATGCTGGTGGCGCAACGGCCGGGCTTGGAGCTGCGCGTGAGGCCTGGATTGCGCGAGCGCAGTCGCGGCGATTGGGCTGGGCTCCAACCGGATGGCATCGAGGCTCAGGTGCCGGGGGCCTTGGAGCTATGGCGTCGATCGGCTGGCTGTTTCACGCCGCCGGGTGGCGAGACCTTGGGCCAGGTGATGGAGCGCGTCGGTCGGGAGCTCGCGCGGTTGCGGGCGGAGCATGCCGGACACAGCATCGCTGTCGTAGCGCACCTGTGGGTCGTACGGGCTGCGCTCGCTTGGACCTTGGGGTTGCCGCCGGAGCGGGTCGCTGCGATCGACCTGAAGATGTCCGGACGGGTGTTGATGGAGTGGCCGGAGGGGGCGCAGCGGGTCACCGAGGGCCGCTTGGTGAGCCTGTTGGGGACCCCCGAGATCCTGCCGGAGGACCGTCAGGCACCCTAGAAACCCCTCTTGTCGGTACATAACGTACATTATCCGACATAAGGGGTGTGGCGAGAAGGGGCGCTCCAAGGGTCGGCCCGGCTGGAACGAGCCGCGCGCGATCCGCTGCCCTCAGGCCCCTGCATCAGCGCACCGCGCGACTGCCCGACCCTGCTTGCCCGGCCCAGCGGGCTGCGGATCATGAAAAAGCTCGTCGGCGGTCCGCGAAGGCCTCTGCCGGGCCGATGGTTCTAGGGAAGGTCCGTAGGCACGGACCTACGGATCGATGCGGCGCACCTAGCGCGTCGCAGTCACCCCCAACGGCCATGCGTTATCCCAAGCTCCTCGGAACCCTGCTCCTGATCCCCGTCCTGGCCTGTGCCGGCCCTTCTGGATCCCAGGCGAACGTGTCCCCTAGCGGTCCGATTCACGTTCCCCAGAATGGCGATAGCTACGTGCCGGATCTGCCCGTCAGCCGAGCGCCCTTCGAGCAGGTGCACGCCAGCTGGAAGCAACGCCTCGATCAACCCTACGTGTACCTGGAGCACCGCGGCAGCTACACGGAGACCGGTACCCTGATTCCGGCCTTGCACCGCGAGCTAGCGGCCCAGGGCTTGGAGGCCTCTGGCGCTCCGTTCTGCCTGTTCTACGACGATCCGGCCTTGGTCCCGGTCAGCTCCCTACGCAGTCGTGCTTGCCTGCCGATCGCAGGGGCCCGTTCGCCGCGGTCCCCGCTCGCCTACGACGTGCTGCCCAGCACGACCGTGGCGTACGCCTACGCCTCGGGTCCCTACCACGAAGTGCCGCGCATGTACCCCGGCATCTACCGCTTCATGGCGCACATGAACTGGGTGGAAAACGGACCGATTCGGGAGATGTATCTCGTGCCGCCCAGCCAGGGTACCTCGCCCGAGCAACTCATCTGCGAAGTGCAAATCCCCGCGGCTCCGCGCGGCAACCCGTAGCGTCGCGAATCGATCTCTCGGCCGCCGTTAGCTCTCGAGCTCGTGAGCTTCGGGCGGATAGAAGCACAGGATCTCCACCGCACCCTGGAGCGGGACGCGCGCGCGCATCGCGTCGCCTGGTGCAAGTTGTTCGAGCAGTTCGGTGGCCAGGGTGAGCGACACGGAACGACCTTGCCGATCGAGCCAAGCGGTGGTCGCCTGTTCCGAGCCTTCGTCCAGCTCCCAGCCAGCGTCGGGCACGGTCAGCAATTGGCCCGGATCCGCATCGGTCTCCCCGGAGGACGTTTCATCGGTCGTCCATCGTTGTGTCAGTTCGACGGCGCGCGGAAGGTTGGCGGTCAGCCCGCGCAGCGTCTTTTCGAGAGGCCCTTCAAACTCCAAACCGTGTTCCTCGCTAGCCCACGTGCAAAAAGCGGCCAAAGCGGTCATGCAGGCGTGGGCGTTTTGCGCGTCGTCCCACACGCGCCGCTCCAATCCCCAGAAGCAAGCGAAAGAGAGCACATCCCGCGGCGCGAGGGATTCAAAGCGTCCGATCGGAGCACAGTATTCTTCAAAGGGTTGCAAGTCCCCCGCCAAACTCGGCAGGCCTTGTCGCTCACGATCCCAATGCCATTCGGCCACCATGGCGGAGACGACGCCCGGAAAGTCGGGGGCGGTCTCGCGATCCTGCTCGGGAGCTTCCGGCCCGATGCCGAGGTCGCTCTCGAGCGCTGCGAGTTGTGCTTCCAAATCCCCGCCCGCAGCGCGCGCGGCGTCAAATCGTGCCAGTGCTTCACGCCGGGCAGCGGCCTCCTGCGTTTCACTTGAAACGGCGCG
Organism: bacterium; assembly: GCA_030426785.1. Classification (GTDB taxonomy): domain Bacteria; phylum Planctomycetota; class UBA1135; order UBA1135; genus NORP259. The sequence continues at coordinate 2,182 of JAUHXY010000068.1, read as the reverse complement.
TGCCTCTGGTTTGGCGGTCGGAAGCGACGTGGCGCGCGTCTGCGACTTGACGGATTTCGGTTGGGAGGCACTCGAAAGCGCCTGCCAAGCCGTCGTTAGGATTTGACGCGCTTCGGTGAGATCGGCAGCGCTTTCGAACGCGAGCACTTCGAGGGCTCGGCCAACCGGATCCTCGGGCGTACTCGTCCACTGCTGAGGAGCCCAAGGATGCACGCGCAAAGCTTCGAGGAAGGCACCGATACGCGCGCCATCCCAGCCCGCTTTCTGGAGGTAGGCTTGAGCACGATCGACGGCGCGTTGGGCCAGCGCGGCGGAGTCTTCCGGCGTTGCGGTTTGCGCTTGGGTCGGGATGCCAGCAGCGCCCCACTCGGCGGAAAAGAACATGCGCTCCAGTTCGACCGCATCGATGCGCAGGATGCTGCGGCGCTTCTCCCGCGCTTGGCTTAGATCTTGTTCCAGGGCCTGGGTCAACTCTGGGTTCCGTAGCCACATGGCTTGGCCCGAGGCGAGATGCAGGGAGCCGGGCAGCGGGAAGAGTCGTCCGACGAGCAAATCGCCCGATTGAATCTGGGCGCTGCTTTTTGGATCGGCCAGGGCATACTCGCCGAAGCCCGAGATGTCGCGCAGCCAAGCGCCTTGCTGGGCGATGACCTCCCCCACCTCAAAAATGCCGGTGAACGAGGCCTGCAGGAGAGGCTCGACGTGATCCCGGAATCCCTCGCTGGATGCGCGCCAAGGGTCGATCAGCCGCTCCAAAGGGGTACCGACGAGCTCCGGGCTGTGGCGTTCGAGCAGAAACCACTCGCGGAATCGGCCGCAAGCGGAGTGCCCTTGCGCCTTGGCACTCTCAAAATCCGCGTCCGCGCCGGTGAAGGCTTGCCAAGCCTCGGTCCACTCGCGCCGCACCCCGGGCTCCGCCAGAGCCAAGCGCTGCAACGCGTCGAGGCCCTGCTGCACTGCGTACTCCGGATCCTTCTGCAATCGTTCCTGCATGGGCCTATTGTAGGGCGCACGAGGACGCCCCGAAAAGGGGGCCAGCGGGCAGGAATCCAGCCTTGCCGCGCGTCCTCGCTGACAGCGGGCATTCCCGAATCCGCACGTGAGCGCTGAACTTCGCCCGCGATCCCGTCGGTCCTGGCGCTTCGCAGACCACAATGGGGCCTCCCTTCGACCCACCTCGTGCGCCCTTCCGTTCCCCGATGATCCCTTTACCGTTCCTCGTTGCCGACACGAGCGCCATCCTCTCGTTGCCGTGGATCGACCAGGTCGGCCTCGTGCTGTTGGCCGTCTTCTTGGTGCTTGGTGCCATCCGCGGTTTGTGGTGGCAGATCGTGCGACTGCTAGGGGTCGTGCTGGCCGTGACGGGGGCCCGCGCGCTCGCTCCCCGCTGGGTGGACGACATGCAGGCCAGCTTCGATCTGTCGCCCGGGCCGGCCTACGGACTGACCTGGTTCACGATCTTTGTCCTCGGATTGGTGGTAGCTGCCCTGCTTGGCCGGCTTGGCAAAAAAGCGCTCGACGCGATGCAGCTCGGTCCGGTCGATCGCCTGGGAGGCGCGCTAGCCGGCGGCCTAACGGGATTGATGTTGCACGGAGCCTTGCTCTTTCTGTTGACCGGGCTCGGCACCACGGAATGGAGTACACGCACCCTGGCTGGTTCGAAGAGTGAGCGTCTGCTCGATACGGTCTCGCACCGTTGGCCGTTGTTCGTGGACGCTTCGGTGCGCGAACGGGTCGTCGGCCCTTGGGTGGATGCGCTCGGCTGGCAGACCCGTCCCCAGTCTCCCGAACCCGAAACGGGGGATTGGCCGGCCGACGGAAGTCCGGCCGATGGCAGCCAAGAGCAGCCGTTTTATCGCGAAGATCGGCGCGACTAACGCTTCGCAAGCATCACAACCGGACCCCCCCCCACGCTGCGCTCGTCGACGGTTTCCCGCCGGCTTAGGGAATCTGCAGCGTTACCTCCGGCAATGGCTCCATCGTCACGTATGCCGTAGGAAGGTCGAGCCGTGTCCAGCTCGGTGATCCTGGAGGCTTGACCCACCAGGCGCACGGACCTTTTGCCATAGCGCGGCCCAACAGTGTGCCTTGGGGCCGCGTGCGGCCGAGCACGTACTGTTCCGGAGGCGTCGCGTCGCGGACCGACGCCGGCACCAGCGCAACGGCAATCCGCGGCAGCGGA